>ONSC01000010.1:0-30987 GCA_900320365.1 uncultured Bacteroidales bacterium | reverse complement strand
AGGAGTTATTTACACGGACTGAGCCGTAATTCTCGTTTCCGGATCCGGAGGCGGGAATGATGTACTCCATGTCGCGCTCCTTATTTGACGCCCAACCAAGATAGTGGGTATACGGAAGGATGATGGTCCATGCCATGCGGGGATCCCTATTGTTGTACATCTCAAGGAGCTTGTCCACTTGGGCGGGACGCTCAGGATTCTGGTAACTTGAACCGTTCTGGAGAAGGAACACTTCTTCCTTGACTTTGTTGTCTGAATTGAAGCCAGGGAACCAATCGTCCCAATTGAATGGAGTGCCGTCGAGGTTCTCATAGCTGTCAACGAACCTTGTGGAAGCCGTGAAATTGTCCCAGCAGCTACCGAAAGTGGAGCGGGTACCCATGTAGAAACACATCGGCATACCGAAATCTGTACCGACTCCGCCAATATTCTGGACAGCGAAAATCATCTCGTCAGAAGCATCTCCTCCAGGAAGGAAGAGGTCCGGATAGCTCTTGTAGAGAGAGTACTTGCCGCTGCTTATGACGGACTGGAACTGTGTAGCGGCTCCAGCGTAGTCCTTGGCATAGAGGAGAACCTTGCCTTTGAGCGCCTGAGCGGCACCCTTGGTCGCGCGGCCGTAGTCAGATGCCGCCCACGAACCATGTTCGGGAAGAACGGCGATAGCCGCATCAAGGTCTCTGAGAATGAATTCACGAACCTGCTCAGCAGTGGAGCGGGGCTCTTTCATCTCGGAGAATTTCTCAGCTACAACGATGCTCTCATCGTAGATCGGGACACCTCCCCAATAGTTGAGGAGCATATTGTAGAAATACGCGCGGAGGAACTTAGCCTCGCCGACATATTTATCGATGGTGGGCTGGTCGAGATAATCGGTCATCTTACTCACGTTCTGGATGACGGAGTTTGCTCTCGCGACACCTTCATAGAGTGCAGACCACTTGCTTGTCACAACGCCAGTGGTAGAGTTATAAGAACCCTTGACCACATTGAAGAAGCCACGGTCATATCCGGTGCCGATGAAACCGCCGGCATCTTCTTCGAAGATCTCTCCACAAATGTTGGCATCCCTGAACATCGCATAAACACCGACAATCGCCTGCCTCGCATGTGTCTCTGTTTTCCAGAAGGTACCCGAGGAAAGCTGGTTGTCTGGAGAACGATCGAGTGACTCGCAACCACTGATTATGAACAAGGCGGCGAGCGAAACCATGGTAAGTATTATATTCTTTTTCATATCTTTCTGAATTTTCTCGTGTTATACTACTTACTTGATTATTACTTCCCTCCGAATGTGATGTTGACGCCGAATAGGGCATGCTTCATTGTGGGGTAGTTGAAGCCGCTGACCTCAGGGTCGAAGCCACGGAACTTGGTGAATGTGAAGTAGTTCTCAAGACTTGCGTAGAAACGTATACGCTCGATGCTGATCTTCTGCGTAAAGCTTTGCGGTAGGGTATATCCAAGCTGTATGTTACGGATCTTAAGATATGCCATATTCTGGAGATAGAAGTCCGAGTACTGGGTGTTCTTGTTGTCCTTGTTGTTCAGCTTCGGATAGGTAGCGTCTGTGCGGCCAGGGCGCCACGCGTGTTCGGCGACGTATTTATTGATTGAGCAACCGAACATGACGTTTGAGGTATTCTTGTAGCCATCCTGCCAGAATTGGGTGACTCCTCCCACGCCGTTGATAAGAGTGCTGAAGTCGAAGCCCTTCCATGCCAATGAGATGTTCAGGCCATAATAGAACTTCGGGTTGGGGCCGTCGCTCACAATTTCCTTATCGTCGTTGTTCACAACGCCATCACCATTGATATCCTTGTACAGCATGTCGCCAAGGCCCGGCTTGCCGGTGGTGTTGAATGCGGCAGGGTTGGCGGCGAGCATGTCCTCCACAATCTTCATGTCGGCATCAGTCTGGATGATGCGATCAAAGCGGTAAAGGTACTGTGAGTTGATCGGAAGGCCTTCCTTAATGTAGTTGGCTCCCGAGAGCGAGTAGTCATCACCCTTGAACTTCAAGACCTTATTCTTGACATAAGTGAAGTTGCCGTTGATGCTGTAGCTGAAGTCTCCCTTGTGGTCCTGCCATCCGAGAGATATCTCGATACCCTTGTTCTGCACCTCCGCGGCATTCTGGGTCGGGATGGATGCTGTACCATGCACGGCGGGAGCGGGAAGGCTGATGAGGATGTTCTTGGTATCCTTGTCGAAGAGGTCCACGGTACCGGTCAGGCGATTCCGCAGGATTCCGAAATCAATACCTATGTTAGTGACATATGTGGTTTCCCAAGTAAGGTTGGCGTTGGCAAGTGCTGTCTGGGCCATACCGACCGCAACCGCATCTCCGAGAGAGTAATTCTGGGTCACATACATCGACTGTGCCTCATAGTTGCCCACGGAATTGTTACCGAGACCTCCATAAGAGACCCTGAGTTTGAGCTCGTCGAAGAAGCCATCCTTCATGAAGCCCTCTTCAGAAATACGCCATGCGGCGGATGCTGACGGGAAGTAGCCCCACCTGTGGCCTTCGAGGAAGCGGGATGAACCATCAGCCCTGAAGTTTCCTTCAAGGAGATATTTGTTATCCCACGAGAGGTTGATTCGGCCGAAATAGGAGTTCATCGCCCATTCCGTGGAAGAACCTGAGGCTGACATGTCTCCGGTACCGGCGTTAATGGCGGTAAGGGTTTCGGAAATCAGGTCGTATCTTGTTCCCGAGAAGCTGGCGGAACGATATGACTCTGTGGAGCTACCCGCCATTATGCTGAATCCAAGGCGGTCATTGAAGAAATTATTCTCGTATCTGGCTACGACGTCAGCATATTTACGGATAACCTTGTTATTGTTGTTTGTGGCATTGGTCTTCACGACACCGCTGGTCACAATCGAATTGGTCCTGTAGCTCCAAAGATCAACGAAATTCGGGGTTGTGTTCCTCTGCTTGTCGTAGAACTGATAGGTATAGGAACCCGTTACGCTGAAACCCTTGAACGGCCTGATCGTTGAGAAGAAACGAGAACTGATGTTGTTTGCTATATCCGTTCCCTTCGTGGTGTATCTTGACCTGAGAAGGTTGTTGGCGCTGGATTGGGGATCGTCCTCAGGGTTCTCAATACCTCCGAAACGTCCATCCGGGAACTGATATGTCATACCAGGAGATGAGGATCCAATATATTCGAAAGAAGGATTGGCACCCATGTCCAGGTCAGATACATATCCGTTGATGTTGCTGCCGACAGAGAGCCATTTAGTAGGGTCTACCTCGAAGTTGACTCGGGCGCTGTATTTCTTCTGTCCCGAATTCGGCAGGACTCCGGGATTGTCCAGGTAGCCGAGCGAACCGTAAAGACGCATCTTCTCACTACCTGCGGTGACAGATAGAACATGGTTCTGAGCGACTCCGGTAGAGAAGGAATCCGTGATGAAATCGCTATTCGGGTACATCAGAGGGTCTGTGCCGTTTCTCCACTCGGTTATTTTCTCCTGGGAGAACTGGGGAGCCATTCCAGCGTTGGCGTAACCCTCGTTGAGATACTCCATATAATCGGCGTAATTGCTGACAGGCCGGAGAACGCTCGGGACGCGGATGTCCTCTAACGAGACATAGCCGTTGTAATCAACCCTCACATGGCCGGCTTTTCCTTTCTTCGTGGTGATGAGAATGACACCATTCGCCGCTCTGGAACCGTAGATGGCTGATGAGGCGGCATCCTTAAGGACTGTCATCGCTTCGACATCCTGTGGGTTGACCGAGTTGATGGGGGCTTCAACTCCATCAATGATCACAAGGGGAGTGGCGGTGTTCAGGGTTCCTCGTCCACGGACCATGATGGTCGCATTGTCGTTACCAGGAGCATTGCTTCCGGAAGTGACGTTGACACCGGCGGCCATACCGACAAGGGCGTTGCCGATACTGACGACAGGACGACTCTCGGTGAGCTTGCTCACATTGACAGTTGAGATGGATCCGGAGAGATTGACTTTCTTCTGGGTACCGAAACCGACGACAACTGTCTCTTCGAGCATCTCAGTATCCTCCAAGAGATTGAAGTTGATAACTGACCTGCCGCCAACGGCGACTTCCTGGGTGGCATAACCTATGCAAGAGACAACGAGGGTCGCATTGGGTGACACCGTGAGTTCGTACCTACCGTTAGCATCGGTGGTAGCTCCATTTGATGACCCTTTTTCCACAACCGCGGCACCAATGACTGGGCCTTGGGCGTCGGTAATGGATCCTGAAACCTTCATTCTTGTCTGAGCCCCGACATCGACGAACGCGAGGAGCGCCGCTGACAGGCATAAGATGAATTTAAAGAGTTTGTTTTTCATTGGACTATGATTAATGATCACTTATGAGCACAAATATATACAAACGTTTGTATTCTCCAAAGCGATTCTGTAATCTTTTTTATCACTCTTGTGTACTTTTTTATTATTTTACGGCAAATATTTTTGGATAGCGGTGAAAATATACCTCAAAATAACTCTTGCGGCTGAATTTCTTTGCGCCACTTTTCTTCTCGCTCTGGGCGTTCCGGAGCACCTCGTGTTTCAAGAGAGGTGCCAACTCTTTTTATGGACCGGGGAATATTTTCACGAAGTTATCTCCGTTCCAGGGGGACTGTCAGATTGGCTGGGGAGGTTTTTCACGCAATTTTTCTTGAATCCTTGGATTGGTGCGGCCATTATTTCCGCTCTTCTTGTGGCTTTCCAGCGGCTTCTGCTTGGGTTTTTCGAAAAAGTGCCCCTTTGGCTTTTCGGCCTTACGATTTTACCCGTGGCCATCCTTTGCGCATTCTATACAAATGAAAACGCGATGCTCTCGGCGGTCATCGCACTCATTCTTTCATTATTAGCCGCTCACGGGGTGTCAAGGATAAACGATCGTCCCTTGCGGATGATAGTCGCGATAGTTCTTACTCCTTTATTATATATGGCTTGCGGCCCATTGAGCCTCATTTTTCTTATGGCCCTTTCGGTCCGTGATTGGAAAGCAGCCTTTATAGGACTTCCCGTGTTGTTTTTAACGGTCCTCGCCGCGACTTGGGTTTTCCAATATCCCATTAAATCCCTTGTTGGGGGCATCCATTATTACCGGTTCCTTCAAACCGTACGTCCGGAGCCGTGGTATGCTCTTGTCGCCGCGACTTTTCCAATACTTTTGCGGCGCTTTTTACCAAAGGATGGAAGCTCCTTAGTCAATGCGATTGTGGTGGCGGTATCTGCTATAGTCTCCTTGCTCATTGCTGTCAGGCCTGTATTGGACAAAAATATCAATCACCAGAAGGAAGAGACTCTCAAATACACAATCTTGTCTCAAAATGAGGATTGGAATGGTATAATTGAGGCAGCTGAAAAGAAATGGCCATCCCTCAGTCCAGTGTCAGTTGCCTGCGTCAATCTTGCCCTGGCCAAGACCGGGCAATTTCCGGACGGATTGTTCAAAGGCTTCCAAAATGGTCCGCAAGGACTCATCTCGGATAAAAAAGTTGACTTTATATCCCCTCTTGCATTCGCCCAGGTGTATTGGGCGTTAGGGCTTGTTGACAGTGCCCAGAGGCTGGTCTATGAGGCCCAGGAGTCAATTCCCGATTTTCAAAAGAGCTCTTACTGCTACAAGTGGCTTGCGAGGACAAACCGGGTAAATGGGGACATCACTGTCTCTGAGAAATATATGGAGGCTCTTTGCCATACCCTATTCTATCATAAATGGCGCCCTTCTGATGATATAGACAAAATATCCAGCAGCAGATTGACGGTTAAGGACATGGTGAGTTCTGATGAGAACATACATGAGGTACTGTCTCTCCTGGTTGGGCGTGACTCTTCCAACACAATGGCCAGGGATTATTTGCTTGCCTATGACATGCTGTCCCTGAACCTTGATGGTTTCGTGGCTGATTACAATGCGACACATAAGTCTCGGGAAGTTGTCTCAATAGCCTATGCTGAGGCTCTAGCTCTCGCATGGGCAAGGGACCATCGAGACTTCGACGGCATACCCTGGACTCTCCCGGATGGAATCACGGACCGTTGCGTCTCCTTCTTTGGCGACCGCGGGGCTAACCGCCCGAAGGGGGCGATGAAAAACAAATATGGTACAACCTATTGGTATTATTATTTCTATCACGGCAAATGATTAGGCGAACGATCATCATACTTGTGTCAGCGGTTTTGCTTGCCGCCTGCTCCACCACGGCTGGTCGCAGCGTTGCGGAAGAGCCCGAGATATATCCTGATTATAAAGGAGTTACCGTTCCTTTTGGGATTGCTCCGCTGGATTTTGCAGTGACAGATAGCCTGGTCAGTTCAATTGATGTATCTGTTTCCGGCATGTCAGGGTCGCTGAGATCCCGCGGCAGGTCTTATACCAGATTCCCTATGAGACGTTGGCATCGTTTGCTCAAAGCCTCAGCAGGACAAACCCTAAACGTGACCGTTAAGGCCAAAAAAGAGGGAGAGTGGATAACCTATGAGCCCTTCTCAATACATGTCAGTCAGGATCCATCAGACTTTGGTTTGGTTTATAGAAAGCTGGCTCCGGGTTACATCTCATATAGCAAGATGGGCATATATGAGAGAGATTTATCTTCTTTTCGCGAGAGAGCCCTTATTGAAAACACGTCATTCACGGGGTGTGTCAACTGTCACACGTCCAATCGTTGCGATCCGGAGAGTTTCAGTCTCCACATTCGTGGCGCTCACGGTGCGACACTCCTTCGCGCTCACGGGGCTCTCGATGCCTATGACACAAAGACTGACAGCACCTCGGGCTTTTGTGTATATCCTTATTGGCATCACTCCGGGAAGTATATAGCATATTCGATAAACACCACCAGGCAAGCTTTCCATGAGGGACCGGACAAGATCATAGAGGTTTTTGACCATGCCAGCGACATCGGGGTATATGATGTGGATAACGGCAAGCTTTTGTTGCCGCCTTCGCTTAAAGGCGATCATAAATGGGAGACTTTCCCCGCTTTTTCCGCTGATGGCAAAACTCTATTCTTCTGCTCTGCCACGCCTCGTCCTATTCCAGACAGCCTTTCTGCGATACGCTACAACCTCTTAAAGATGGAATTCGATCCCGCGACAGGGGAGACCGGGAAAGTCATAGAGACCGTCCTCGACGCTGAGGCGGATGATAAGAGTGTTTCTTTCCCTCGGCCATCTTATGACGGGAAGTATCTGATGTACACGCTTTCTGATTATGGGAACTTCTCCATCTGGCATCATGAGGCTGATCTTTGGTTGCTCAACCTTGAGACAGGGGAAACACGTCCAATTGATGAAGTGAACAGCGAAGACACGGAGAGCTTCCACAACTGGGATTCTTCCAGCCGCTGGTTTGTCTTCTCCAGCCGGAGAGATGACGGGCTTCACACCCGTCTGTATTTGTGCCATATTGATGAGAACGGTGTTTGCGCCAAGCCGTTTATGTTGCCGCAACGTAATCCCAAGCGCTACTACAGCTCGTTGTTCCTCTCTTTCAATGCGCCAGAGTTTGTGAACCACCCAGTGCCCTTCCAGACTCACAAAGCGGCTCGCTTGATTAATTCCGAAGACAGGACTCCTTTTAAATAATATTAGGAATCGTTCTTAACATATTGCGCATTATAAAATGAGCGCAAACATACAATCGTTTGTATTGTGTTGAAAGGATTTTTTTATATATTTGAAGATTAGGAAACAAAATCTTCTCATGGTAACGATTTCCGACATCGCAAAGGCATTGGGTGTGACACCTTCGACTGTTTCTAGGGCGCTTGCTGGTAGTCCGAGGGTCAAGGAATCAACGCGGTTGGCGGTTTCCGAGATGGCCGCCTCGATGGGATATGAGCGAAATGAGCCCGCTTCAAGCCTGAGAAAAGGGCATTCTAATGTGGTCGGCATAATCGTACCGGGAATCAATCGCGCCTTCTTCAGCAATGCCATCAGTGGTGCAGAGACTGTTTTGAATGAGCATGGATACTCCGTGATTATATGCCAGAGCCATGAGAATTTTGAGGATGAGATCAAAGCTCTCAAAACAATGAGGAGCAACCGTGTTGCGGGAGTTATCATGTCACATGCCAGTACCTCCACCACGTGTGACCACATTATGGAGAATATCGGGCAAGATACCATACTTGTTCAATTTGACCGTGTATTCAATGAACTTCCCGGGCCGAAGATAGTGAATGACAATTTCCAGGGCGCTTATGAAGGCACCCATCATCTTATAGAGCAAGGCTACAAGAGAATAGGCAACATAGCAGGCTTCATGGGCACCTTAGCCTATCTGGACAGGTTGAATGGATACAAGAAGGCTCTAACCGATATGGGTATGGAGGTAGATGAGGACATCATATTCTTTGATTCCATAGTCGAGAACAAAGGTTATGAAGCCGCGAAGAAGGCCATTGAAAGGGGATGTGACGCAATCTACAGCGCCGGTGATTTCTCCGCCCTTGGAGCGATTCAGGCCGCGAAGGAGCTCGGACTTCGGATCCCGGAGGATTTCGGTGTGGTAGGAACGGCTAATGAGTCATTCACCTCAATCATGACACCATCGATGAGTTCTATCGCTCAGCACCCTTACGAGATTGGCCGCCGTGCCGCCCAGGCTTTCATCACTTCCCTGAAACCTGGAGCCGAGGTCGGGGAGGTTGTCGTGCCGATGGAACTGATAGTCAGAGAGTCTTCACTGAGAAATTAAAAAGCATTGATTTCTTTATCCATCCACTCCCAATGCTTTTTGTAATTGCTTTTCATCGTGGCCACAGCTTCTTCGAACGACATTGACTCGTCGTAGTTGATGGTTGTGGTCATGGGCCATTTCGACTTGTCCCGATCCACGTGTCCCTTGACATTATCGGCGATCTCGTCGATGAACCCCGTGATAGAGAGAAAGTCAGATTTACTTTCCGACCATTTTTCCTTGACTCTTTTCACGAATGAAGGATCCTGAAATAGATATTTGTAGAAGATGGCTTTCTTGATGCGGAAATGGGTCACATCCGCTCCGCTTCGGAATGTGCCCCAGTCGAAATCCCACACGGGTCCGGCCTTGAGTTTTCCTCCTTTGTCGCGGTACATGTAACTGCTTTTCGGTCCCGAAGGCTCACCACATTCTGAAAGTTCATATGCGAACCACCAGTCGATAAAGGTGTCCATGTCCACGAAGTCTTGCCACCCGTTTGTGGCCCTATCCTCGGAAATAATCAAGGCCTCAATCTCGTTGAACTCTTTTTCTATTCCGGACAAACGCTCCTCTGTCATCTCTCCACCCTTCCAGTCTTTGATCTGTACCGGAAGGCCAAGGGAGTCGGACTTGAATTTGAAATCCTCGTCATAGTAGACATCGAGCTCAAGAAGGTATCCTCCCTCGTGCAGATTCAAGCGGTTTTTGTCAATCTTGATGTGCTCGCACAAGTAGTAGATGCCATGATAGACCATGTTGATGTACAGCTTGACGAACCTTCCTTTCGGAGTCCATTCAAGGGATTTTGTCTTGTTGGCAACCTCGAAAGCCACGGCGTTGCGAATCTCTGTCCTGTCAATGTAATTGGCCAGGAGATCCCACCTCTTGCCAGCCGGCATTCCGAAGAGGGAAGCATCCTTGTCCAGTTTCAATGCGTAAGGCTTCTTTGGATAGTTCCACGTGGAATTACCCCTGCCCTTTATTTTCGCGCCTCCGAGCTCGGTGATATTCCCGTTTTCGGAAACCAGGCTGGCGGTAGCGTTCTCGACCCAAACTGTCTTGCTGTTAATCTCATGACCTTGGGGAAGGTTGATATTAAGCTCAGGGAGGACAGCCTCCTTGGGTTCCTCAACGGCTGGATGGGTAGACGGGCTTTCTTCCTCTTTCCCGCAGGAGAAAAGAAGCAGCAACACCAAAAGCGATACTGCGATGTGCCAGTAAATATCGCGGAGTCCCAACTTGACCTCGAATGAGAAGATGTTGGTCATATTTGTCAATACTTATTACCCTATACAAAAGTACAAAGGTTTGCGCCAAAATAGCAAAACATTTGTATTTTTGTATATAGTCAAAAAAATGCGTCAACCACAATTGATTTCACAAATGACATTCATCAACAAAGATTTCATGCTTGGAAATGACACCGCCAAAAAGCTGTATCATGAGCATGCGGAAAAACAGCCGATCATTGATTATCACTGCCACCTTGTTCCCCAGCAGATAGCTGAAAACATCCAGTTCAGGGATATTACCCAACTTTGGCTTGTGGACGGCCATGCGGGTGACCATTACAAGTGGCGCGCGATGAGGGCGAACGGGGTACCGGAGGATTATATCACCGGAGGAACCAAAACCCCATGGGAGACATTCGAGAAATGGGCTGAGACCGTTCCATATACCATGCGGAACCCTCTCTATCATTGGACGCATCTGGAGCTCAGTAGGGTTTTCGGGATAGAAAAACTATTGAGTCCTAAAACCGCGAGGGAGATATTCGAGGAGTGCAACGCCAAATTGGCCACCGAGGAATATCGTGGCCAGGCCCTCATCCGCAAATTCGGAGTTGAGGTGGTTTGTACGACAGACGACCCGGCCGACGATCTTCGCTGGCACAAGATGATCGCAGAGAAGCCGTTTGGTACCAAGGTGTTACCCGCCTGGAGGCCCGATAAGGCCATGGCCGTGGAAAATCCACAGAGCTATAAAGAATACCTGAAGAAATTAGGTGAGGCGGCAGACAAGAACATAGATTCTTACACTGATCTGATCGAGGCTCTGCAGAAGCGCCACGATTTCTTTGCCTCGAGGGGTTGCAAGCTGTCGGATCACGGGATGGACACTTTCTACGGAGCTGACTACACCCAGTTTGAGATCGAGCTGATATTCAAGAAAGTGTTGCTTGGAAAGGCGCCTGGGCCGAGAGAGCTTGAAAAGTTCCGCAGCGCTTTCCTCCATGACATGGCTGTCATGGATGCCGAGTCCGGTTGGGCACAGCAGTTCCACGTCGGAGCCATCAGGAATAATAACACTAAGATGTTTAATTTGGTTGGCCCGGACACGGGTTACGACGCTATCCATGATCTTCCCGTCGCTGTCGCGGGACATCGCTTTTTCGACCGACTCGCCTCAGAGGACAAACTAGCCAAGACCATACTATATTGCCTCAATCCGAAGGACAACGAAGTCATGACGTCCATGGCATACACTTTCAACGATGGAACCTTCCCGGGGAAGATGCAGTTTGGTGCCGCTTGGTGGTTCCTGGATCAGGAGGATGGCATGCGCAAGCAGATGAATGCCCTTTCCTCCCAAGGCTTGCTCAGCCGGTTCGTGGGAATGCTCACTGACAGCCGCAGCTTTATCAGTTACCCTCGTCATGAGTACTTCCGCCGTATTCTCTGCGATGTTATAGGCACTGATGTGGAAAGTGGCAAGCTTCCGGCTTCTGAGTTAGACTTTATCGGAAAGATGGTGGAAGACATCAGCTACAATAACGCCAAGAACTATTTCAATTTCTGATATTTATGCCCAGAATCATCACATTCGGAGAGATAATGCTCCGTCTATCGACGCCGGGTTACCTCCGTTTCTCTCAGGCAAAACAGTTTGACGCCACCTTTGGTGGAGGTGAGGCCAATGTAGCGGTCTCTCTGGCCAATTATGGAATGGATGTCCAATTCGTCACCCGCTTTCCGGAGAATGACATAGCTAAGAGTTGCATCCGAGACCTCCATTCCTATGGTGTAGGAACCGACTTCTGTGTCTTCGGCGGCGAGCGTCTGGGAATATATTTCCTGGAGACAGGTGCGGTCGCCCGGCCGAGCAAGGTGGTCTATGACAGGGCTCATTCGGCAATCTCGACCATCGAGACCGGAATGATTGACTGGGACATGGTTTTCGAAGGTGCGGACTGGTTCCACTGGACCGGAATAACCCCGGCTTTAAGCCAGGGCGCCGCTGATGTGTGTCTGGAGGCGATCAAAGCTGCCAACCGCTTGGGAGTCACGGTCTCTTGCGACCTCAATTACCGCAAGAATCTCTGGAAATATGGCAAGAAAGCTTCCGAGATCATGCCCGCCCTCGTGGAAGGTTGCGACATCATCCTTGGCAACGAGGAGGACGCCGACAAGGTGTTCGGAATCAAACCGGAAGGATTTGATGTGACGGCAACCGGCGGAGCTATTGACCAAAGGAGGTTCCAAAGCGTGGGCGAACAGTTGATGACAAGGTTCCCCAGGGCCAGGAAGGTTATCATTACCCTCCGCGGTTCGATAAATGCCAACCACAACACTTGGGGAGGTGTTCTTTGGGACGGTGCGACCCTCTATCAGTCACCACGATACGACATAACCCACATCGTGGACAGGGTCGGGGGTGGCGACAGTTTCATGGGAGGTCTTATCTATGGCCTGTTGACCTTTGCGGGAGACGACCAGAAGGCCCTGAACTTCGCTGTGGCAGCATCCTGCCTCAAACATACCATATTCGGAGACTTCAATCAGGTCACGGTCGCTGAGGTTGAGAATCTCATGAAGGGAGACGGTTCCGGCCGGGTTTCCCGCTAATTAATATTGAATCATTTATGGCAAAATATTCCAAGTTACAAGTCATTCAGACCATGAAGGAGACAGGGATGGTCCCGGTCTTCTACAATGCCGACCTCGAGACCTCCAAAAAGGTACTCAAGGCTTGTTATGATGGCGGCGTGAGAGCTTTTGAATTCACCAATAGGGGAGATTTCGCCCAGGAGGTGTTCGGAGAACTCGTTAAATACGCCAATAAGGAGCTTCCAGGTATGATAATGGGAATCGGATCCGTTGTCGATCCAGGCACTGCTGCGATGTATATCCAGTTGGGAGCCAATTTCGTTGTGGGACCTCTCTTCAATCCTGCCGTGGCACCTGTCTGTAACCGCAGGCTCATCCCTTATTGCCCCGGCTGCGCGACCCCAAGCGAGATTGGCGCTGCCCAAGAGGCGGGTTGCGACATTTGCAAGGTGTTCCCCGGAGATGTTCTCGGACCGGCTTTCGTGAAGGGGATAAAGGCTCCTATGCCTTGGAGCCAGATTATGGTGACAGGTGGAGTTAAACCAACGAGGGAAAACCTTGAGGCATGGTTCAAGGCTGGGGTCACTTGCGTTGGAATGGGATCCAACTTGTTCCCGAAAGACGTTATCGCCGCCGGAGATTGGGGTAAGATATCCGAGCTTTGTGCCGGAGCGTTAGAGATAATAAAATCATTGAGATAATATGTCGACACAGAACAAACTGATGACCAATTGGAGATGGTGGATTTGCAGCCTTCTCTTTGTCGCCACAACAGTAAACTACCTTGACCGTCAGGTACTTTCGCTGACATACGAGGAATTCATCAAGCCTGAGTTCCATTGGTCCGACGCCAACTATGGCACGATCACGTCGTTCTTCTCCATCCTATATGCTATCGCTTGCCTTTTCGCCGGCAAGTTCGTGGATTGGATGGGCACCAAGAAGGGATATTTGATCGCTATCGGGGTATGGTCAGCAGGTGCCGTGATGCACGCCGCTTGCGGTTGGGCCACCGCCCACATGGGTGGCTTTGATTCTGTCGCTGCGATGAGGGCCGTTGAGGCCGGGTCGAACGCGGCATTAGCCGTCGCGACCACATCGGTATATTTATTCCTGTTATGCCGTGGTATACTTGCTCTCGGTGAGGCGGGCAACTTCCCGGCCGCAATCAAGGTGACAGCCGAGTATTTCCCGAAGAAGGACAGGGCCTTCGCCACGTCAATATTCAATGCCGGAGCTTCCGTGGGCGCCCTTGCCGCCCCTCTTTGCATCCCGCCGCTGGCCAAGGCTCTCGGCTGGGAATGGGCGTTCATCATCATCGGTGGACTGGGCTTCATTTGGATGTTCTTCTGGAACTTCATGTATGACAAACCCGAGAAGAGCAAACATGTCAATGAGAATGAGTTGGAATATATCCTCCAGGACGATGCCGCTGAAGCAGCCGAGAAGGCCGCTCTCGCTCAGGAGAAGAGTATTCCTTTCGTCCAGGCGTTCAAGTTCCGTCAGACTTGGTCCTTCATAGTTGGTAAATTCCTGACCGATGGTGTCTGGTGGTTCTTCTTGTTCTGGGCACCGTCTTATTTCAGCAACCAATTCGGAGCCCCTGCCACCTCGTTGAGGGGACAAGCCCTGATTTTCACCCTGTACGCCATAGTGACGGTTGTTTCCCTGATTGGCGGTTACCTGCCGAAACTGTTTGTGGAGAAGAAGGGTATGCACCCTTACTCAGGGCGTATGCTGGCGATGCTTCTTTTCGCGTTCCTTCCGCTCTGTTCCCTCTTCGCCCAGCCACTTGGAGTCCATTTCAACTCTCCTTGGTGGCCGGCTGTCCTGATCGGACTCGCCGCCGCCGGACACCAGGCCTGGTCAGCGAATATCTTCTCTACTGTCGGTGATATGTTCCCGAAGGGAGCTATCGCGACCATCACCGGAATCGGCGCTATGGCTGGAGGAGTCGGATCGATGATTATCCAGAAGGTCGCTGGTAACCTGTTTACCTATGCTGAGAACGCTGGATCAGCCTTCCGCTTCCTCGGATTCGAGGGCAAGCCGGCGGGCTACTTCATCGTGTTCTGTTTCTGCGGAATAGCCTACCTTCTCGCTTGGATGATCATGCGTGTCCTTGTCCCGAAGTATAAGCCTGTGGAGCTGTAAAAAGGAAGTCATGGCCGGCTTAGACCGGCCATCTTTTTATTATGAGAACTGGTTTGGCGATAGTATTGGCCGTGACGACGCTGCTTTGCGCCGTCGGTTGCTCCAAAGACCTTCCTCTGGTGGTACCGCAGGAGGAAATGGAAAAAGTGTTTGAGGAGGTCAAAACTCCTTTCAAAAGAGGTCTTGTCATTCCTGGTCATGATGGTCTAGCCGTGGATTGCCCCAGCGTGTTCCGCAAGGATGGGAAATGGTACATGGTCTACATCATTTACGACGGTCGGGGATATGAGACCTGGCTTGCCGAGAGTGAGGAACTACTTGAGTGGAAGACACTTGGCAGGATAATGTCATATTCAGAGGACACCGACTGGGATGTGAACCAGAAGGCCGGATACTTGGCTCTTGTCGACCCGAAATGGGGAGGATCCTACGAGTTGGAGAAGTACGAAGGGAAGTATTGGATGAGTTATCTTGGAGGTGGCACGTCTGGCTACGAGAGCGGTGTGCTGTCCGCTGGAATGGCTTACACGACAGGGGATCCTACCGAACCTCACGAGTGGAGTCGGTTGGATAAACCAATATTATCGCCCAAAGATCCTGACGCCTCTTGGTGGGATAATGTCAAAATCTTTAAAAACAGTGTAATAAGGGACCCGTGGAAGCTTACAGGGCACCCTTTTGTGATGTATTACAACGCCTCGAGCAATGCTGAGAGGATCGGGATGGCCGTTAGTGACAATATGGTGTCCTGGAAGCGTTTAGGCTCAGATCCTGTTCTGGAGCATGGCAATCGAGGTATCACTGGAGATGCCCATGTCCAAAGGATTGGAAAGCTCTGGGTGATGTTCTACTTTGGGTTCAATTGGGATAACACCAGAACCTACGCTTGGGACTCTTTCGCATGCTCATACGATCTTGTCCATTGGACAGACTGGACAGGGGAGCCCCTGATAAAGCCATCGGAGCCATTTGACAACCGCTACGCCCACAAACCTTGCATGGTCAAGTGGAAGGGCACTGTCTATCACTTCTACTGCGCTGTGGATCAGGATGATAATCGCGGTATAGCGCTAGCTACTTCAAAGGAACTCTAGATCAACCTCTCACCATCTGTACGAACTCTCCCGGCGACTGCACCAAGAGGGTCGTAAAAGGTTTGATATGCTTTGTGTTAGATGTGATAATCATATCACAGAGGTTATCTTCGGCACAGGCAATTAACGCTGCGTCTTCAAAATCAGGGCAATCACTGGCCACGGCTTTTGATAGATTCTCCTTAGTTAGCGGAAGGATATCAATAAAAGGAAGGATGCGTCCTATCGCACCTTGGAAGACAGCCAAAGGTTTCTTTCTGGCGATACATGAACAATCTGTTATGGATTGTGAGGAGAGGCAGACATCGAGAAGTCCCTCCTTGGCGGCTTCAAAGATCAAAGCGGCACACATGAAACCCTCTCTGGAATTGTCCAGAAGGTCGATAATGATGTTTGTGTCCAGAAAGACTCTCATTTTGACAACAAATAAGCCAGACGGTCATCTGCGGCGATTTCTTCTTCTGAATAATGTGGCAGAGTGTTTCCCAGGGCAAGGATTTCATCAGACACCTTAAATCCTTTTCCCAGAGAAGGATAGTCTGCTCCCGCAGCGGCCTCGAGGATAGTCTCAACATAACTGTTGAACGATCGTTTCTGCCTCTTTGCCTTGATCTTCAAACGATTATAGAGATCCGGATCAAGCCGGAGTCCCGTTTGAACCTTTGTATTGACGGATTCCATAAAATGTTATCATTTTCACAAATATACAATAAAATGATAACAATATCGTATTTTGATAACATAATAAGGCGAATAAAGCAATTTATGTCGCTTTAAGGGTAAAAGAGTTCTAAATCGGCTGATTATTTCAGTAAGATGTTTTAATTGGTTACCTTTGCGGCCCTTTTAAAATGACAGGCAAAATGATCAAGGATTTATCTGTTCACAGCATTGTATCGCTATTTCTGAGTTTCGCGATTGGTATGTTTGTACTGGCGGGATGCGACAAGTCGGATCCTGAGCCTTACGATCCCATTCCCGAGATCGTCCTTAACGATTTTAACAACCGTTATCCCGGAGCGACTCTCCTGAATGACCATTTCGGAGAGAACACCGAGGGCTGGGCTGAGTTGAAATTCATTGATTCAGACGGAATCAAAGGCACGGCTCACTACAAGGACTGTCTCTGGATGATGACCAATAAGGTGTATTCAAAAGATGACTTCATCTACCAGATTCCAAGGAAGGTAGCCAGGGCGTATGTCGGCACGGGAGTGGATAACGAAGACTATTCATCTGATAACAGCTATGTGATGGAAATCTCCCGCCGCTATTTCGAGAAGAAACAGTATGAGTTTTATTTCGAGATTCCTTACGAGGACGAGGATGCGATCAACGGTGTCATATATGAATGCAACACCATAGCGATTGACGAGGATGGCGACTTGCTTTATTATGAGCATGACCATGTGAATCCTTCATATTGGTGGAGGGATATTACCCAGTCGCTAAACAGCGTAAGCGGGTTTTTGCCGGCGGGCTCGACTGTCCTTGGGAGTGTGAACGAGGCCGGCAACAACCTTATCTTCTTTAAGGACAATGGCATAATCAAGACAGCGAAGTCTTCACAAGGCCGTAACTGGGATTGGGAAAAGACATACTTCCCTATTGACAAAACCAATCTTACTGAGACTGCGGTAAAGGCCAGGGATGAATTCCTTTCCGAGCACGAAGGCTATCGCTTCACCACCTTGTACAGTGTTGAGGACAGGTCCGGTAAATACTATGGTCTCAAATTCGAGAAAGGAGACTGGGACAACCCCTCAACCTGGAGCGCCACTACCATCTACATCCCGGCGGAATAAGGTCCAGTTTTGCGATTCCAGTATTAATTAGTAACTTGGTGCTCAATGAACAACGAGTTACTTGTCAATACTGATGAAAACGAAAAACCTCTTCCTTGTTTTAACGTTCACGCTCCTGTTGCTGTCATGCGGCAAAGGAAATGAAGTCTGCATTTATGGCGGAAGTTCCGCTTGTGTCACAGCGGCGTACTCGGCCGCGAAGATGGGAAGCAATGTTACCATAATCTGCCCCGATTCGACTATAGGAGGTATGACCACCGGCGGACTTGGCCAGACCGACATCGGAAACAAACAGGCTGTAATAGGCCTTGCGAGGCAGTTCTACCGCAAGCTCGGCAACCATTACGGCAAATTGGAGCAGTGGCTGTTCGAGCCAAGTGTGGCTGAGGGTATCCTGATGGAATATCTAGACAATCCTCGCATCAAGGTAATACAGGGCTGGTATCTCGAGTCAGTAGAGAAGGAAGGAACCAGAATAAAGTCAATCACTTGCACCGACCGCAAAGGAGGCTCCACAACCATTAAGGCGGACCAGTTCATCGACTGCTCGTATGAGGGCGACTTGATGGCAAAAGCTGGTGTCAGTTACCGGGTCGGCCGTGAGGATAACAGCGAATACGGAGAGACATGGGATGGTTTCCAACTCCTTGACCAGCATCAATTCGTGGACGGGATAGATCCTTTTGTCGAGCCCGGCAATCCAGAGAGTGGCTTGCTTTGGGGAATCAGCGACGCTAAACGAAAGGAAGACGGCACTGGGGATGACTGTGTGCAAGCCTATAACTACAGGATCTGCCTTACCGATGATCCTGATAACATGATTCCCATTGAGAAGCCTGAGAACTATGACCCGGCCAAATACGAATTACTTATAAGGGTTTTCGAGGCCGATCCTAATCCCAGTTTGAACAAGTATTTCATCTGGAGCCTGATGCCCAACCATAAGACTGACATCAACAACAAGGGTCCTTTCTCAACGGACATGATAGGGATGAATCACAATTATCCCGAGGCCTCATGGGATGAGAGAGATGAGATATTAAAAGCCCATAAAGACTACACTCTCGGCTTGTTGTACTTCTACTTGACAGACCCGCGTATTCCCGCTAACATTCAGACCGAGATGCGCAGATGGGGCCTTCCCAAGGATGAATATGCCCGTACAGGTCATTGGACCCATCAGCTTTATATCCGTGAGGCCAGAAGACTTGTCGGAGAATATGTGGCCACGCAGGCTGACTGTGAAGGTAAGACTCAGATTACTGACGGCATTGGATTCGCCGCCTACGGTATGGACTCGCATAACTGCGAGCGAATCGTGAGTGAGCAAGACGGGCAGCTGATGGTCAAGAACGAGGGAGATGTCCAAAAAGGAGTCAGCCAGCCCTATCCTGTTTCTTACAAGAGCCTTACTCCAAAGAGGGAGGAGTGCACAAACCTGCTGGTACCGGTGTGTCTCTCAGCCTCTCATATCGCATATGGTTCCATCAGGATGGAGCCAGTGTTCATGGGTATGGGTCAGACTTGCGGTATGGCGGCAGCGATGGCAGGGAAGGGTGATGTCCAGAAAGTGGATGTCTCGAAGATTCAGGAAATCTATGCCACAGATCCCTGCCTGGACGGAAGGGAGCCCGACACCTTGATTGACGAGGATTCAGAATTCATTGAGAATAAGGAAGGATGGACAGTTGTGAACGGAAGAGGCGCTTACGGAAAGACATATCTCCTTTATGAGGGAGATTCCGCGGCGAATAATCTGGCCTATCGTATACCGGAGAAACTTGATGGAGAGTATTCGGTGTATGCGTTCCAGCAGAACGACGGCTGCGCGACCACAACCTTCGAGATTGAGGTTGACGGAAATAAGACAACCGTTCCGTTCAACAGGTCTGACCTACTTGTGGAAGGTCAGACCCGTGGAGAATGGGTCAAGCTTGGAGATTTCGGGCTTAAGAAGGGAGCATCCGGAAGCATCCGCATTCTTTCTGATGAACCCGGAATCCATGCTGACGGTATCCTGTTCGTCAAGAATTAAATCCTGACTTTGTGAGTGCCGGGGGTGAGAGTCTTGCCTCCGGCTTTGCATGACGTACCCTCAGGGACGGTTATCTCGGCCTCTATCTTCTTGCCATTTTTATGGAGGGAGACCTCGATCCTGCCGTAATTGGTCTCAAAACCGGTCTTGAGCCATTTCAGGTCACCCATCTGGGGGTTAACCTCAAACTCTTGATAACCAGGCTTCAACGCATCAATTCCAGCCAACTGGCGGACCATTGAGATGACTCCGCCACCGGCCCAGGCATGGTTGCAAGTGCCTTCGAAATTCCAGTGCTCCCATAGTGTCGTGCAACTGTCCTTCATTATGGTCGGGCACTGCTTCCGCATCCTGTCCAGGGCCATCTGCGGCTCTCCCATCGTGTAAAGGGCGTCAAGGACATAAGGGAACATATAAGTCGTGGCATTGTAGCGCTCGGCGAAAACTTTTTTGAGCATGGGATATTTATCCTTGGATGCCACACCCGAGATGACAGCCAGAGCCTGGACACGGTCATCCGGAAGGTCCTCGAACCCGGGAGTTATATAGGCGGAGCCATTCCAATAATTGGCGTTCAGAGCTGTCGCTATTTTTGACATAATAGCCTCGTCATCAGCGGCTTCCGTCTCTTTCCCGAGCACCCTGGCGAACTCCGCCTCAGCTTTAAGCGCAAGGTAATACCACAGATGCAATTGAGCCACACGGTCTTGGTGAGATCCGGCGTCAGGCCAGTCCCAACCACCAATGCGGTAGATGGGAAGCCCCTCAGAATCAAGCTTCCAGACCTCGTGGAGATATTTGTGGACAGCTGGATAGACTTCTTTCACAAAAGAATAGTCCCCGGAATAGAAGGCATATCCCCTGAATCCATACCAGCCGATGGAGTTCAGAACCTGCATCGGAAGCTCCTTGAAATAGTTGGAGCAAGGGATAGGGGCGTACATGACCCCATCAGGCTTCTGCCAACGGACCAGTTCCATAATACCCTTGCGGGCGAGCTTGTCAGCCTTGCGGTCAAGAAGATAGAAGGCCTCGTTCAGCTCGTTGACCTCATCGCCCCACCATTGTGCTCTCTCGCGGTCAGGACAGTCATAATACGTGTCCCTCATGCAGACGTATAGCGTCCTTTGGGCTTTCTGCCAATAATCATTGAGAATGGGATCGGAGCAGGAGAAAGAACCGGTGAATTCCGCATCGTATCCGGTCTCCCGGTACTTGACCTCCAAGACTTTCACCTCTGGAGGAAAGATATAATACAATACTTCCCCGTTCATCCAGCCGTAACTCTCATATTCCTGGACACCTTCCTTGGTGACATATTCCGCGCTGACACATTTGGCGTCAGAGACAATATCGTGGTCGGTGTGCATCGAGATCACCATCCCCTTTGGTGCCTCGACTTTAAACCACGGGGAGAAATGACCGTTATACGGCAGTTTGCAAAACAGTGTGTCTCCGCTTTGGCGGGTTGAGGGATATTCCTTAAGTCCATAGTTCTTCCACTGGGGAATCGGCCTTTCGACCAGTTCTCCCATAGGGACGTCCCCGGGGAGGTAAGGAAGCTCGATTGCCGACCCCAGCCACTCTGGAGCCTTACGTGGCACAGGCCTTTCATCAGGTCTGGGAATAGGTGTCTTGAACCAATTGTAATCGAACAAGTTGGCATCGTAGCGGATATTGCTTTCGGAGAGGCGGTAGTTTGTGATCGGGTGCGAGGCGGTTCCATACCCGTATTCTACGGAACATTCCCAAGATCCATCGGATAGAATCTCGACCTCGGGACTGCGGGCATCGAAAAGCAAGGCGCATGTGCCGCTGCTCAGGTGGCTGAACCCGGCCTTTCCAAAAAACCATACAAGGACGGAAATCCTGTTTGGACCCTCTTTAAGGTAAGGCGCGATCTCAACTTTGTCGTAATATCCTCCACCTATGGACGGCCCTCTTTTAAGACCACCCTCATAGACCACAGGCTCGCCGTTGATCCAAAGCCAGTACTTTGTGTCAACCGCGATCCTGGCCACGAGGGATGACGGAACCTTCTCAATGTCAATGTCTTTACGGAAAGCGAGCCAAGAGTTGGTCTCGCTTTGGTAATATTGCTTGCTGATCCACTTGGCCTTCCAAGCATACTCCTCAGCCCCGGCCACCGCACTCAAGCACAGGGCCAGGACCATCACAAATAAATATTTTCTCATTTCGTGTCTGTGTAGCAACCTTCGACTTTCACGTCACCGCCTTCGATTATGTAAAGATTATCCGTTGTGGCCGGGTAACGTAAAATGAAGTTCTGCAAAGTCACTTTCTCGCAATTCTTGAAATAGAGGAGGGTGGGTATGACCGGATCATCAATATGCCTCATCTTGATCTGGCCGTCGATATTCCGGAGCAGTTCCGGACCTCTGCCGTCGAAAACACCTTTACCATAGATGTTCACTTCGGAGATATTCTCACCCCAGAATATGCCTTTGGCTCCTTTGTAGGAATAGATATTCGTGGAACCCACGATGACAGCGCCTTCCCTGAGGGAAATGTCAACCCCGGATTTGAGTTGGACCGAGCCGGTGAGATAACGACCGACGCTGAACTCCAGAGTACCGCCACCTTTTTCGGCGATGAAATCAATCGCCTTCTGGATGGAAGTGGTGTTGTCCGTGGTACCGTCGCTGCGGATTCCGAAGAAGGAAGACTTGTAGAGAGGCTGTTTCTCTTGTGACATCCCCGCCAGGGAAACAAGAAGCAGGGAAGCTATAATCAATATCTTTTTCATTTCTTCTTGATGTTCTTGGTGTCCTTGTTGATAATCTGCTTCTTGCCCTTAGGAGCGGTGTCTTGGTTGATCTCCACATCCTTGAGCCTCAGTCCGTTGACATCGTCTGTCACAATCGCCGGGCGGTAATCCTCACCATCCACGGTGATTTTCACGTTGTCGAAGACGATGCCGTTGGCGTGACGGATATAGAATCCCCATGCGGGAAGCTCTTTCCAGTTGGAAAACTCAGGGTAGCTGGTCTCCATCTCGGGAATCGCATCAAGTTCCTCTTTGGAGGAGCCTCTGTAGGCATATTCAGGATCCGCATGACCCGGGTAGACAATCTCGATGTTCTCCAGGCGCACATTCTCGATCTTGATGTCGGGGTTGCCGTAGATTATGCTGGGGAGGACGTTGCGGGGCAGGTCCTCGACCGGGCCTTCGTAGCTGTAGCCGGCGTCGGGTTTGTCGAGAGGTACTTCCGCGTACATGTTCTTGATCACGATGTTCCTCAGGACCGGCTTCTGGTCGTCACGGGTGTGACGGGTTCCGGTGCGGAGGAATATGGGGTTTCCAGTGTGGATGCTCTCGACTCCGTCAATCTCGACATCCTCGATAACGGCACCGTCCACCGTGGCGATGGTGATCGCACTGCGGTAGGTGTCGTAAATCTTCATGTTCTTGAACTTGAAGTTCCGGAATACCCCCCTGGTGTAGGTTCCGAACTTGATTCCGTTGGCGCTTGAGCGTCCGACGCAGTTCTCGACGAGGATGTTCTCGCTGACACCGTCATTGCTATGGCTCTTGAAGCAGTAAACGTCATCGGCGGCGTCGAAGAAGCAGTCGCGGATAATCACGTCACTGCTGTCCACGATGTCGATACCGTCGTTGTTCCAGTAGGATTTCGCATCCACATGTACTCTTTCAACCAGGATGTCGCGACATTTGTCGTACTGCTGGTTCCAGCACCCCGGGTCCTTGAGCAGAAGGTCACGTATCACAATGCCCTCGCATTTGTAGAAATGGATATTCTCAGGGCGCTTCGCTTCTTGCAGACGGTCGTTCCTGAGATCGTCCTCAATGACTCCAAGGTGGACGAAGTCAATGTACCTTGTAGCTATGCTGAAGCCACGTCCATCGACGGTGCCACCGCCTTCGATACCGATGTTCTTCTGTCCGATGGCGAAAATCAAAGCGGTCCATTTGGCGTCAGGATCTTTGATGTAATCAAACGGATTGAGAGAGCCCAACAGGGCGGAGTCCTCATCGATCCAAAGAGTCACATCATTTTTCAAATAGATGGATCCTGACACGTAGTCACCTTTGTCCAAAACCACTTTACCACCACCATGAGCGGACACGAAGTCGATGGCCGCCTGAATGCTCACCGTGTTGACGGTCATGCCGTCAGGAACCGCACCGAAATCTCTCGCGAAATAATCGGCGGCTCCGAGCGTCCCCGAGACGCCCATGAGAAGCAGCGCGGAGGCTGCGAGTCTTAATAATCTTCTCATTTGTATAATTTTACTGGTCCAATCAATCCCGCGGACACATAGGGTTGGTTGCGTCTCAAAACGAAACGCTGCGCGGCCCTGTTATCTTTGAGTGTCTGAATATAATTACCCATCAAGGTGGTCACTTTCACCTCAATGGTGTTCTCTCCCGCTTTGACATAAGGGGAAATGTCGTAAATCCTCTCACCGAACCACATCATTCCGGCATCGCGCCCGTTGATCTTAAGCTCACAGATGTCAGCGACTTTCCCGAGATTGATGTATTTAGGCAGATCCTTACCGTCAAGAGTGACGGTGGTCTTGTAGACGACGGTACCCATGAAATTCTTGAAAGTAGTGTCAGCCATATCCTTGAAGTCCTGGAGGGTGTCAAGGCTAGCCGTCCAGGTTGAATCCGGGTGCGGCTGGTGGAGTGTCAGGCTCCAAGGGCCGTTGGGTTCGATGAGGTTCTCGTGGTTTTCGGGATGGCCGATCAGGTCGGCCATGACAGGGGCGACGGGGTTGTGGAGGACTGGGACCTTGCCGGCGGAGCGGCCGTCTTTGTTGAACACAATCAAGTATGTCTCGGAAGGACCGAAGCGGAAATGAGCCTTGCCGCTCTTGTCGAGTTTAAGAGGGAAGCGGTTTCCTGAGGCGGGGTCATAAATCCAGGCGTGTTTTCCGGAAGTAATTGATTTCGGGAAAGTTATATCCGTCTCACGAGCCTCGCTCATGTGAGCGTTCATGACTATGAATATGTCAGATTTGTCGTCAGTTACATAACGGTCTTGAAGAAGGAAACGGTCCGGGTTGGAGATCGTGATGTAATGAGGCATCGAATAGTTATCCAAGACCCCTTCGTACCACTCGAGATACTTCCCATCCTCGGGTTTCTCAAGCAAAATGAAATTGTCTTTGTATGACTTAAGGCGCTCGACACCTTCGGCAATCTCCCTGTCACGGGTTTCGTAGTTATTATATCCCAGCGACTTCTCGGGATATTTACCCACACAGAAGACCCTACCTCCCTGCTTAACGAACTCCTCAAGTTTGGCAAGGGTCTGGGGGGTGGTGCTTGTGACCTCCACTATAAACAGTGTCCCATATTCCTTCGGGCCGTAGCAGAGCTTTCCGTTCTTGACGGTCGCATTGTCTAGGATTATCTCGCTGACATAGTCCGCGCCACCTCCAGTCTTGTGAATCGCCTCCCAAATCAAGGACGTGTAGGGAACATTCAGCTTCACCGGGAACGGCTCTGTCTGGACACCCATCGTGGTCCACATGTCGTAGTTGGCGGGGAGAATCGCGATGTCCGTGTACATGTCAGAGTTCTGGAGCTGGCTGGCTATGCGCGCCCGGTAGTCGTTGAGGTTCTTGACATAAGGCCACCATGTGTTCCTCTCGTTATGGAAGGTTCCATATTGGATCCAGCCCGGGAACTTAGCCTCAAGTGGAGAATAGTTGAAACCGTGCCATACTGAGTGAGTGATACCCGAAATGGCGCTCATGTCAGAGCCGACTTTGAGGAATTCCAAGGATGTCGTGAACACCTTGTAGGTGTTTGTCATCTCCTCGGCGCTAACCACTCTCTTGCCAGAGAGATGCGCTGCGGAAGAGACATATTTGTTGATCATCGTGTAACCGCGGCCACGACGGTAGTCCTCGTCGCCCATCTCCTCACCGATCTTGTGCTTGAGCCAGTTGGTCGTCCAGGATTCTCCTTCAGGAAAATCCACATTGAAGGAGCTCTCAAGAGGGAAGAAGCCTCTTCCATAGGCCTGCGCCCTGGTTTTTAAACCTTTCTCCTTGCTCCAATCGCTCATGGTACCGTAAAAACGCTCGTTGAGCAACTCCGCTTTGGTGAGCTCGAAATCAAACCGCACACGGTTCACTTCCTCTTCGAACTTGGCGCTTTTTTTCTATCCGTATTCAAAACTCTTGACGTCACCCAGGCGCCCGACCTCGAACATTGTGAAGGGAAGCCACGGGAGCAAGTCATATCCTCTTCTCTCTTTGAATACTTTAGCGAAATCCGAAGTCCAGTTGTTGCCTTCAAGCTCCATACTGTCGATAAAGAGCGCGCGAATCCTTCCGGAAAGGGGACCTATCCTCTTCTCGATGGCGTCGGTCATGTGGTCCAGATAATGCCTTACGGCCACGGCGTCCATGTGGTTTAATATGGATCCCGCCGCTCCAGGAGCACCATTGATCACGCTGGCGAAAGACTCGAACTTGACCATGGCGTAAAGTTGCCATTTTCCTTCCGGGACATCAACTCTCAGCACACCGTCCTTGATGTTTTTGGACAAGTCGACGGCATCTTCCAGACCGTTCATAGGATCTGGTGCCAGACATATGGAAACAAGTTCGGGGGTACGGCGTGGATTCACTATGGTCACCCCTGGATCAATCTCCTTGAAAATGTGGAACAGGGACATCTCGAGAGTCTCCCCGGCCGGAACTTCTTTCGCATAGGTGAGAAGCACCTCCGCCCGCTCGTCCCTCGGTAAGCTCTCTGAGCCGAATGGCCATCCGGAACCGATGATGAGGTCGCATGTCATCCCTATCTTGTCAGCTTCATCAAAGACAACCTTGAGCATGTCTATCCATTCATCGCTGAGCCATTTCAATGGTTTGGTGTCCAGAGTGTCGTCTCCGGCCGGGAACTCAATGGGATTGATTTCCACGCCACCTATTCCGGCGTCCTTCATGATATGGAGCTCACGGATAAGTTCCTCCGCATTGACTCGGTCTCCATTCCACCACCACCTGACGAAGGGGCGGTAGCGGGTGTCAGGCTTCTGGAACTGGGAGTAGAGCTGTCTCGAGGATAATTTGGTCTGAGCCATGGCGTCGTTTCCAATGGTCAGGAGAGTCAGTGCCGCGACAGCGAGAAATAACCTGATAGGTCTCATATTCAGTCTTTTCTTATTTGCTCGATAACTAAGGAAATCCCACCCCAGATCAGCTGGTTGAGCTCTTGGGACTCATGGGATAAGGTTGCGAAGATGATTCCGAACTCGAAAGGAAGGCCATAAACATAGGAAACCGCTCCTGCCACTATGAAATGGAAAGCGCCAAAACCTCCGGGAACAGGGACAATTGAAGATAGGGCACCGGCGAGCATCAGGAACAACGCGTCAGTCAGATTGAGGGACTGGATCGTGTTCACCGCCGAGGCGAGGCCTGCCGAGACTGTAGAGGTGTCTATCCCTTGCACAGCCCATAGAATAGTCGCGCTCATCATCCAGTAGCATACCCAAAGCAGGATGGTTAGAAGGAAGAAATACCACGCCCTCTTCATCCTCAGGCAACTCACGAATCCTTGCCAAAGGCCTCTGCAGAAATCTTTCACTTTGCCTAGAGGTTTCCACCTGTTGGCGAAACGGATTACTGTCCAACCGGAAGCCAGTACCGCCAGGAAGACCAACACGACAATGGCGAGCCTGCCCCATGTGAAACGCCCCGCTGCCGCACCGAAAATCTTATCGACGAAAAACCCTCCATATTTGTCCCAGGTGAAGATCAGGAAGACAACCAGAAGGATTCCAAGCATCACCACATCCACAGACCTTTCCAGGACGGCGGTTCCCAAAGCCTTGTCAAAAGTCGCCAGATGGTGTTCTTCCCCGGTCTCGGGATCTTTGACCTTTTTGGAGTGAGTAGTTATATACGTGCACCGGAGGACTTCACCGACTCTCGGCAAGACCATATTGACGGCGTAACCTATATTGACTCCGTTGAAGCAGCTCAAAGTCCTCGTGGTTGGATCTATCGGAAGCAAAACTTCCCTCCACCTCAATGCCCTAAGATAGAACCCGCATAATCCGAATACGGTTGAGAGAAGGACAAATTCCCATCTGCACGCCCTCAAAGCTGCCCAGAAATCATTCCAGTCCACCTTTCGGAACGCGAAATACAACAACGCCACCGCAAGCAGGATTGACAGTCCATACTTGAGAATATTCCCTACCTTCTTGTTCATGGTAACAAATTTAATCAAATAATCCTTAAATTTGTGGACTTAGCGCCGATTACGCTCATTTTGCTTATGAAATCAATTCTAG
This sequence comes from uncultured Bacteroidales bacterium, assembly GCA_900320365.1. Classification (GTDB taxonomy): domain Bacteria; phylum Bacteroidota; class Bacteroidia; order Bacteroidales; family UBA932; genus Cryptobacteroides. Next base: position 3,074 of record ONSC01000010.1, on the reverse strand, counting down.
GAATAGGAAACGCTTTAACGGACATTCTCGCCGTTTTTCCCGACGACTCGATGCTCAAAGAGTATCACCTTCCTCCGGGAAGCATGCAACATGTTGATCTTGAGACAGGTGACCAAATCTGGTCGAAGCTGAAGGAATATGGGGTGAAATACGTTCCCGGAGGCTCCGCCGCCAACACGATCACCTGCACATCGATATTCGGGATGCCCTCTTGCTATATCGGCAAGATCGGCAACGACGAGCTTGGGCATCTGTATAAGAGTACTCTTGAGCAATTCGGGGTTAAGACCATACTTCTGGAAGGCACCAAGGGTTCGGGACGCGCCATGTGTTTCATCACCGGCGCCAATGCCGAGAGGACTTTCGCCGATTATATGGGTGCCGCTCTCGAGCTTGTGCCGGAAGATCTGAAACCGGAGTATTTCGAGGGATATGATTATTTCCATATTGAAGGATATCTTGTCCAGAATCAGGATCTTATCCGCAGGGCGGTGCAAATGGCCAAGGACGCCGGCTGCAAGATATCAATAGATATGGCCTCATATAATGTCGTGGAATCCAACGAGGCTTTCTTCCATAACCTCGTCGATAAATACATCGACATCGTTTTCGCCAATGAGTCCGAGGCCCGGGCATTCACGAAGAAGGAGCCTAGGGAAGCTTTGGCTGACCTGGCATCAAGTTGCGAGATCGCCGTGGTCAAGGTTGGAAAGGACGGGTCAATGGTCCAGCAAGGTGATGAATATCACTACATTGAGGCTTGGCCCGCAGCCACCATTGACGCTACCGGAGCCGGTGACACCTATGCGGCGGGTTTCCTCTATGCGCATTCTCTGGGCATGCCTTTGAAAGTGTGCGGCGAGGTCGGCTCGATAATTGCTGCGAAAGTCGTCGAGGTTGTCGGAACCAAGATAGATGTCCCTCGTTGGAGGGATGCCAAGGCTGAGATCCGGGAGCTTATCTCTTCTGTCAACATTTAAGCTTATGTTCAATTTTGTCAAGAATATATTCAGGAAAAGAAGTCTGAGAAGACATGCGAGCACGGTTCCGACCGAGATTCTTCCCCTCTCGAAAATCAAGACCTATGTGGCGATAATCGACGTGGAAGATTCGTCTTTCGACGCTTGCAAGTCTACGATTATGAATTATTTCCGAGGTATGGATATTAATGGCGCCGTGTTCTTCCAGGACTTCCGCAAGATAGGAAGTGAGGACCGGTTGATCACTAGTATCCAGACCACCATCACCAAAAAAGATCTTGATTGGCTTGGACGTCCGAACAAGTACAAGATGGGGGTTTTGGAAGAGAGGGCTCCTGATGTGTTCATCTCATTGATCAAAGAGCCGGACTTCGCTATCGAGTACATGGCCAGGACCTCCAAGGCCCGTTTCAAGATAGGTAGGAAGCAGTTGGGAGGCGACCTTTTCGACCTTGTGGTCTCTGACCCCGCAGGGAAGGATCTCTCGCAGCTGGACAGTTTCAACGCCATGAAAAACTATCTCGGAAAGATCCAATAACGAATGTCAAATATCATCAATAATATCGTTGTCGCTCTCAAGGGGTTCGCCATGGGAGCGGCTAATGTTATCCCGGGAGTCTCTGGCGGCACTATCGCCCTTCTCACAGGAATATTCAACGAGCTCATTGACTCCTTGAACGCCATCATGAGCATTTCCACATGGAAATTGTTGATTCAAGGGAACTTCAAGGAATTTTGGAAGACTATTAATGGAACGTTCCTCCTGTGGCTGGCGATCGGTGTGATCATAAGCGTATTCTCGTTGGCTAAACTGATGGAGTATGTGCTGGCTCACCACCCAGTCCAGACTTGGGCGTTTTTCTTCGGATTGATTGTCGTCTCCGCCATTTTCCTGCTTTGTGACATAAAGGAATGGAAGGGCTTGGATGTTATTTGGCTGGTTCTCGGTGTCGCTCTCGGGGCTTTCATTTGCTTGATGTCCCCCACGGAGACCACCTCCGATCTTTGGTTCATAGCGGTCTGTGGCGCCATCGCCATCTGCACCATGATTCTTCCCGGAATCTCAGGAAGCTTCATTCTGGTCCTGTTCGGGAAATATGAATATATCATGAAGGCTGTCAGCGAGTTGAATATTCCTGTGCTGCTCGTCTTCGCCCTCGGTTGCGTCATAGGGATCGTGGCGTTCTCAAAGTTCCTTCATTGGCTGATCGGCAAATATGAGAAACAGACCCTTCTTGTGTTGATTGGTTTCACGATCGGAGCTCTTGTCAAGGTCTGGCCATGGGCGGACAAAGCCGCTTATGAGGCCGCCAATCTCCTGAACGGTCAGCCCTCTGGCACGCTCCACATAGGAGGAGCGGTCGCTTGGGCTTTGATAGGAGCCGGAATGGTCCTCGCCATGGAACTGCTGACCAGGAAAAAGAAATCCTGATATCACTTCACGTAATAAGCCTTCAGCTTTGCTATATCCTCATCGCTCAGAGCATCAGCGGTGATGATGAACTCATCCAGCTGGGCCGCCAGATGGGCGCCGTAATGACCGGTTCCGTCTTGTCCTATATTCAAATCAAGAGCATCAAAGGAGACACTCCTTAACGATTCGGGGATGTCGTAGTCAAGCTCCGACGCGAAATCATAGAAGAGCCTGATTTTATTCTTCTCCCGGTCCACAACAAGGATCACGTGCATCCATCCATTCTTGTAATCAAGAGGCAACCCGGATCCGGCATCCATCCTGTCCCCATTGTTGCCGGCGTTGAATTTAATGTCCTCGTCGCTACGGATGGACAAAACAAAGCCATTATTACCTCCCGAATTCCAATTCTTATTTGAGATTATGCACGGATCGGAAGGGACTCCGCTTGTCTTTATCCACAAAGCCACTGAGAATGAGTTGGTTCCTACAGCGACATTTTTCAGGGTTATATACCCGTCGGACATATCGGCGCCAGTCCCGTAATAAGCGTCAGAATAATAGAGCTTTCCTGTCGTGACAGTTTCCAGTGGCAAACTGAACATTAAGCCAAGTTCGGAATCCACCATTTCATATGAGATTACAGACATTGCAGAAATTGTGTTTGGAGATGTGTCCGA
>ONSC01000197.1 GCA_900320365.1 uncultured Bacteroidales bacterium | reverse complement strand
ATATCGCATATTCAATTGATGATAATGAAGAAAAGATTATAAAATCGGATGCAGAACTGAAGAAACTTTTGAAAAATCCTTCACTATCAACAGATAATAAGTCTTTGATAACAAACTTCCTCGATACAAAAGAAAAATTAAAAAATTTAAAATCAGACTTGAAGAAACTGAATTTGGAATTACTGAAATCAGTAAAATCTAAATATGATTCTCTTTCAGAAGAAGAAACAAAGCAACTTGTAATAGACAAGAAATGGTTTTCTTCTTTAGCAGAAAATATGATAACTGAATTACAGAATGTTGTTCAAAAGAAAACAGACAGCCGACAATTGGGCTTTGCCATTGCCTACTTTCAGGGAGGAAAATACCATGAGGCTAAGCTCATCCTGCAAAGACTGGACAGGGACTACCAACTCAATCCAAGATTCAGAGCTTATCTGGGTGTAAGCTACTACTATGACCAGGAATACGAGCAAGCCACGAAATGCTTGGATTCTGTCATTCCTCAGTTACAAGCCTTTGATCCGCAAGAACTGTCGTTTTACTACTATGCCGACGGGGAGAGCTATTTCACATTAGGCAAATACTCTCAAGCCGCCCCACTCTACGCCCAAGCACAAGCACGCTGCCATGAAGACGAAAAAGCTAAGATTTATTATCGTTTAGGACTTTGCTACTCCTTTATCAAACAATGGTACAAGGCATTAGACACCCTTCAGAGTGCGCTTGTTTACTATCAACAATACCAACCGCAGGAAAAAGCAAAGATTGCGGAAATCAAGGACGCCGAGTATGTGGCCTGTCCCGCTCCGGTCGCCCAGCCCAAAACCCTCGTGCTCATCACCACGGACACGCTCGGTCGCGGCGACGACACGCTGGGCCAGGCTCTCATGGGCAACTTCCTTGCCACCCTGCCCGAGCTCGGCGCCCAGCTTTGGCGCATCGTGCTGCTCAACGGTGGCGTGAAGCTCGCCTCCACGGAGGAGATAGTCACGTCAGACGCCCCTGTGTCGAAGATCATCTGGAGCGGAAGGCCGTTGATGTCACACGGGATCTCGAACGTCCCGCCGGAGTGCCGTTTCAGGGCGACCTCCACGGTCATAGGCTCCTTAGTCTCAGGGGTGCCTTCTTGTGAGCCGAACCCGTTCTCCTCCAGGTACTTCTGATGGATTTCCTTATATTCGGAAACAAGTTCCTTGAACTCCGGGAGCTCCCTGACAGGATCCATGTCGTCGTCCATGCCGATGTGGGCGAAACTCCGGTACCCCTTCCCGAAGGCGGTCCTGAGGGCGGCGACAGACTCCTCCAGCCGGCCCATCCGGGAGTACAGGCAGGCGCGGTCGTAATAGTGCCCGGCGTCTGCGGGGTCAGTGGCGATGATCCTGTCCATCCACTCCTCGGCCTCCTTGTCCTTACCGAGGAAGTGAAGGGCGTAATGGCGGCAACTTCCGTCACGTACCACCGTGTCCAGTTTGACCACGGCCTCAAAGTCCTTCCTGGCCTCGGCCTCTTTGCCCTCAATGAGGAGCAACTCGCCACGCATCAAATGAAGGTAGGGATATTTGTCATTCAGCTCGATGCCGGTGTCATAGTCCTCAAGCGCCCCTCTCCGGTCGCCCGCCATCTCCTTGCACCAGCCCCTGCGGTAGTAGCAGAAGGCCTCTTTCGGAGACTCCTCGATCGCGTCGGTGAAGTCATTAATGGCCGACTCAAGGTCACCGGAGAGACGGTGGTAGTCCCCGAGCATGCACAGGGAATACATGTCCCTCTCCCTCTCGATCGCCTTGGTGATGTCGGCTATCGCCTTGTCGTAGAGCCCGAGCTCCTTGTAGCAGTCGCTACGGTAATAGAATATCTCCCCGACCTGGCCGTATCCCGCCTCCATCTCGTCATAGACCCGGACAGCGTCGGCGTATTTATGCGTATGGGATAGAAACTCGGCCAGGAGAGCCTTCCACGGGAAAGGGTCGTCCACGCTCTTCACCTTATCCTTGATAGCCGCCTCGGCGTAGGCCGGGCGCTTGGCGCAGACGGCCAGCACGGAGTCCGACTGGGCGTTAGTGTCCTTGTCGAGCCACTCCAGGCCGGCCTCGATCGCCTTCGAGGTCTCGCCCAGCTTGTCGAAAGCGTACATCTTGAAGCGGTAAGGCTCGGCGTATTCCCTGTCAAGCTTCTGGCATTTGTCCAGGAGATCCAGCGCCTCGCGGTACTCGCGGCGGTCCACCATCGTCCTCGCCAGTCCGACCATGGCACCCGCATCGGCCTCGTTCTCCGAGAGCATGTGCTTGTAAACGGCGTCGGCGCCGTCAAGGTCCTTGTTCAGATAAAGCGCCTGGGCATAGTCGAAGCATATGCTTTGGAGGTTCTCCTTATTATCCTTCTGGGCAAGGGCGTAAGCCGTTCCCATTGACTCAGCCGCCTTCGGGCGGTCGCCCATGTCACTGTAAAGGTGGCCTTTCCACCAGTGGAGCGTGGAGTTGGCGATCTCCGACTTCTTGGGCTTGTTGACCTTGAAGGCGTGGTTGATGTCCGCCATGGCGTCGCTGTAGGCCTCCTTGCGGCGGTAAAGGCGAACGCGAAGGAGAAGGGCCTGGACATTGTCCGGGGTCTCCTGGAGCTGCTTGTCCACAAGGTCGAGCGCCTTGGCGTCGTCCCTCTCCTGGTCAAGGGCCTCCCAGGCCCGCTGGAGGTTGTAGTCATTGCCGGCTTTACCGGCGCCGGTCTTAGTGGTTCCCTGGGCGAAAGCCTGTCCGCAGGTCAGGGTCAGCAGAAGAGCTGACAGGATGGTTAAAAATCTCTTCATGTTGCGTGAAAGTGTTTGAAAATTGTCGTTTGTCAGTTAATGTCAGTTTTTGGGAAAGGTAATCAACCGAATATGGCGCCGAAGAGCCAGATGACCAAAGTGATACCCAGGCCCCAGAGGAAGAGTTCGAATAGGACATGGCCGCACCCGACGGCTCCCATTATGGCGCCTTGGGCGGCACCCTCACCTCTGTTTCCATCCTCACTGGAGAGAAATCCGATTACGCCACCGATCGCGGCGACTACTAAAATGATGATTAACCAAGTTGGCATAGCGTGAAAGTGTTAAATAGTGTAAATTTTACGCAAAGATAGACATTCTTTTTATATTATCAAGTCTTTTGAGTAAATTTTACACAATTGTTTATTATTGCAGAAATAATATAACTTTGCTCTGTAGTTCGAAAAGAATAGCTATCTTTGTGTAAGTCAAACACAAATAATGGCAACGAAAGGTCAATACACTTATGAATATCCGCATCCGGCAGTGACTGCGGACAGTGTTGTATTTGGATATGATGGCAAGGTATTAAAGGTGCTGAGAAAGAGGCCAGCACGACCGCATATGTCGGCGAATGGGCTCTGCCCGGTGGCTTCCTGGACGTAGAGAAGGACAAGACTGTTGCCCATACTGCCGCCCGGGAGCTGAAAGAAGAGACCAGCCTCAAACTTTCCGTCAAGGATTTCAAGGAAGTTGGAACATTCAGCGACATCAAAAGAGATCCACGCGAGCGCGTGATCACCATAGCCCATTACGCTCTTGTAAAATTGTCCGAGGTCAAGGCCGATACGGATGCCGACAAGGCTGAGTGGTTCGTACTGTCGGATGCCCCCTCACTCGCATTCGATCACGACAAGATTCTTCGCGATGCGTTTTATCGCCTTAAGCAGGACATTCATTTCCAGCCGGTAGGCTTTGAACTTCTACCTGATGTTTTCACTTTGCCTCAGTTGCAGAATCTATACGAGTCAATCCTTGAAGTAAAGTTTGACCGCCGTAACTTCGCCAACAAAATGAAGCATTTTGGAATGTTATCCGAAGTAGAGGATGATACGCCTCGCCATGGGACACGTACCCCCATCAAATACCGCTTTGATAAGGAGAATTACGATCGTCTGAAAGCAAAGGGCTTCCAATTGGAGTTTTAAGATGCCGAAAGATAATACATACGATGTCTTTATAAGTTACCGCCGCCAGGGCGGTGCCGTTAAAGCTGAACTCACGAAAGACGAGCTAGTAAAGCGCGGTTTTCGTGAATCACGTATGTTTCTTGACACCCGGAGTCTTACATCCGGAAATTATCTCAAAACCATCCTTGATGCAATTGCCAGTTCCCATAATATCGTAGTTATCGTCACCAAAGACTGCTTCAAGAATCTACCCACGGATAGTACTTGGGTTCGGGAGATTGAATATGCCATCGAACTCCACAAGAATATTGTCCCCATCTACTTCGACGGCATCACCGGATTAAAGGCTGACGAAATCCCGTCCTGCATTCAGCGCCTTGCGTTCGAGAATGCCGTACAGTACGTCCATCAATATGCGGATGCCAGTTTTGATCGTCTTGCGTCACGTTTATCCAAGGTGCCTATCGCTCTCCCCAAATGGAGCAAATGGCTTATAGGAGCCGTCGCTGCCAGTGGGCTTGCGGCTGGGGGGTATACCGCCGTAGATTCTTTTGTCGCCTTAAAGCCTGGAGAGGTATATGTGGTCAACTCGGAGACCTCGAAGAGTTATCACAACTCTAGAGATTGTGCTACGCTAAAGAACGCCCGGCATAGAATCAAAAAGATCTCAGAGGAGGAGGCTATCCGTGAGGGGAAAAAGCCCTGTAAACGTTGTTATAGGGATTAGTCCTATCGTTTGTCGTTGACGACAGTTCTATGGTCAGTCCTGTACAGAGTCTTGTATAATTCGGCAAGTTTCCTTGCCATTGCCTCGCAGTCTGTTGCGTTTACATTTGGGAAGCGGTTCTCAATGGTTCTGATTGCCGATACCAAAGGCGCATATTTATCCGTGAAATAGTAATCTTCGAGGATTACCATCGTTTTAACCAATTCAAGTGCGGCATAAGGATAAAGCCTTTTTGCGTACAAGGATTCGGCTAAAGACAACGACTTCTCAATGTAAGTCTTTACCGATGCGAGAGATTCGTTGTCAACGACAAACGTTCGAAGAGAGGATATCTCAGTATTGTGTATAACCGGACATGAATCATAGGCGGCCACATTACTTCCATCATATCGGCTCATAAACGATATAACCTCCTTGTCAACGATGATATCACTAATTGAGACGGGCTTTGTCAAATAGAGACCGTTCAAGGTCTTTACCCGGCTTAATGCGACATAGAGTTGTCCCGAAGCGAAGATATGGCTATGGAGGTCCAAAACCACCTGCTCATAAGTCTGTCCTTGTGACTTGTGAATGGTGAATGCATAGGCCAGTTTTAGAGGATACTGATTGGTCTTTTGAACATAGGGTGTAACTTTGACCAGGTCTCGCTTTGTATCATCGTACTTCATCTGATACCGGTAGTGGTCAACGCGATTAATCATCACTATGTCACCGGTCTTATCGATACGAACATGGATCGTACTTCCCTCTTTCCTGACAATAGTGCCGAAATCTCCATTAACGTATCCAAGCTTCTTTCTTGACTCGGTAAACATGACCCTGGCTCCAACCTTGAACATAAAGTCGGATTCAAATTTTGAAGGGACCTCGATCGTGTTGAACTCTTTTTCATCCGGTTGTTGCTGACCAACAGTATACTGTGTATATCGATTATCATCTTTCCTTTTAATGGTGAACACAGCCAATTCACGATACTCCTGCCCAGGGAGTTTGGCTAGTTCCTGATGGTTGATCCTGAGCACTTCCGCATTTGAACTTGCAATCGAGATGACATTTGGCGGTATAGAAGATAACGGTACTACCCTACTGTTCAGCCTATCTAACATGGGTACGGCGATATCAACAGGACATCCGCGGCGAAGGTTGTCAAGGATACGTTCGTATTCCGGATCATTACCATGCCTTACCGAATGCTTGAGTTCATAAAACCGAATGTCGTTCAAGTGTCTTTGAATCACATGGCTATTAAAGAAGTAAAAACCGCCATACTCGTCTTTTAGGTATCGTCCAGTCTCCTCATCTTCGACAATAGGTGGGAGTTGGAACATATCTCCGACAAGAATCACCTTGATCCCGCCAAAAGGGGCCGGGTTCCGCAAGGTCTCTTGGCAGATCACATTCATCATCTCAAAAGTATCAGATCGAACCATTGAGATTTCATCTATTATGAGAAGTGTAACAGACCTAACGTATACTGCCGCCCTCGAATTCTTAACGCTTGAAGTCAAATTAAGAGGATT
>ONSC01000191.1 GCA_900320365.1 uncultured Bacteroidales bacterium | reverse complement strand
GAGACCTTTTTCGAATATATCCCTCGCGATGATTCTGTAATGGGGGTTATAGGCTTCTGTGAAAGCCTCGCTATGGTGCATGATCAGATCACCCTTCTCTATATGGGAATCAATTATTTCCAGATCTTTCTCCGCATCCGGGATGTCTGGGAAGTCCTTCCGGATGACTTTCTCAAGGTCTTTCCATTTGGCGACCCACTGCTCCTCAGTCGAGCGTTTCCCTTCGTTGGCGCTGCGTATGAAAGCGTCCAGGAAGGTCTCCTCGTCAATTAGTCCATCCAGCACGACGGAAAGATCAACCCTCACATAGTTGCCTTCGTCACCGACAGGGTAATACATGATCGCTGGAGCCTCGTATCTGGCGCTGTCCAAGTCTTCGCGGAAAGTACGCAACTCGCGCGAGAGGTAGTTTCTCGCTGACTGTGGGTCCGGAATAAGATGCCCGGGGCCCAAGTTGTCTTGACAGAAGCTCTTGTAGATGTCCTGAACACGTGTTTCGGGATAGTCTCGCAGTTGGCGCTCAATGGCCGCCTTGTGAGGTGAAGGCTGGCAGCTTGCCAGGAGGAATATCGAGAGAAGGAGGATACTGATTCTATGCATCGCTATCGTCTTTGTATACGCGAAGATAGTTAATTATCATCACCTTTGGCTACCGTGTCTGGGCTATCGCGGTGACCCCGGTGGTGAAGTCAATACCGAAAATGATGTTCAGGGCCGCGAATAGGACCACAATAAGCAAATAGCAGAAGATATAGCCATATGTATCGTTTACAATCGATTCCTGTTTAGGCCGTCCATCCATCCTCACAAGAAAGATGGCGTGAGGTGAGACGGTCTGCTTGACTTTCTGATGGATTCCTTTCGTGGCCAAGATCGCCCTGTCAATCTTTATACCCCCGGAAGTGGAACCTGAACAACCGCAAATCAGCGAGCAAATGATCATGGTCGCAATGCTGAGCGGAGGCCACAATGTCGTGTCATCATGTTTTTTTGAAAAACCATGAGACGCATTCCGTATCTTTGTGTGTTTATATGTCAGAATGATGAATCTTGTTCATCTGAATGAGCAGATGCTTGCCAAGTCCTGCTCTGAGGGAAATAAAGTGGCGGAAGAGGAACTGTATAGAAGATATGCGGTTAAGGTGTATGCGCTCTGCAAGCGATACCTCGGGAATGATGACGATGCGAAGGATTTGATGCTGGAGACTCTTATAAAGGCACTTGACAAGATAGATTCATTTAAATACACCAATGAGGGTTCCTTATATGGATGGATCCGCAGGATCGCTATTAACAAAGCGCTCAACCAGATCAAGAGGCACCGCTGGAGAATGATTCCCATGGACTTGTGGACTCAGGATAATATCCCGGAACCAACTGAGGATGAAGTGATTGATATACCTAATGAGAGAATACTCGCTTGGATAACCGAACTGCCCGAATCGAGAAGAACTGTTTTCAACCTGCACTGCGTTGACGGGTACTCTCATAAGGAAATATCCCAGATGCTGGGAATAACCGAGACAGCATCGACCAGTTTGTTGGCCAAGGCTAGAAAGACGCTCAAGGAAAAGATCAGAAAATACTTGAAGGAACAAGACAAATGAGAAAATGGGAAGACATAATCAAGGACAAGTTGGAAGAGGTCGGAGACGATCTCCCTGAAAGTGTCTTTGAAGAATTTCGTGACCGTCGGAATGGTACGGCGCCGGTTCCTGCCGGGAAGCGGTTCCCGTTGGCATGGGCGATAGCGCCTGCTGTCGCCNNNNCGCCGCCGGGCTAGCGGCAGTCTTGTTGCTTCGCCAGCCGTCCCTTCCCGAGAACGCTGTCCAGATTGTCCCGCAACCGACGCCACCTGTGGCTATGGTAGAGAATGCGGCCGAAGTGTCAGAGCCCTCAGAATCCGTTCAGCTGATCGCACAGACTGTCGTCAAAAAGGCGATTCAGAGGCCTTCAGCGCAGCCTCAGGAGGAAGATGAAGAAGAAGGAGTTGAAGAAGCCAAGGAAGCTGAAGAGGTTGTATCTGGCGATTCGGATCTGGCCGATAAAGTGGAGAAGGAAGACTATACGCCAACATCTATTCCAGAAAATGGCACTTCGAAAACAGTGAAGGTCAAAGTCGCTCCGGTTACCGGAATCATCGCCGGTGGGGGACTGATCGCAGCTCTGGCGTCACCTATCTTGGGGGCGTGGCGAAACGATAATGATAGCAATCCAATTCATAATACACCTGATCTATCTGACGTCAGCGCCCCTGGGCATACTTATCAAAACATTCCTGAAAAGCCCGTGGATGTCTTGACAGGGGAGGCTCGCCATAGTTTCCCCGTCAAAGTGGGCATGTCCATGAGGATCCCAGTGGCTAAGAGATTGGATGTGACCACTGGCGTGGATTATTCAATGTATTCATCCAAATTCACATACTCCTTGTCCGGAGAGAAAACGCAAATCGCTCAGTACGTGGGAGTTCCTGTCAGGCTGGACTGGACATTCGCTTCCAAGAAGTGGTTTGAGGCATATATTGGAGGCGGAGTGGAAGGGGATTGGTGCGTTGGCGCTACTCTGGCTGGGAGAAAGATAAAGAAGGATGGCCCCACCCTCTCTTTGATAGGAGCCGGAGGGATGCAGCTAAATGTCTCTCGGCAGCTTGGGCTTTATGTTGAGCCTCAACTGAGTTGGTCCATGCCATCGCAGGCACGTGTTCTTGAAACCTACAGGAGTGAGAACCCTATCGCTTTCATGGCTACAGGGGGTATGAGGTTCAGTTTCGGTAGATAATCTAAAAGTATTTATAATGAGAAACTTATTATCTATTTCCGCGATTGCGGTTACTATCTTGTCCGCCGTCGCCTGTGAGAAAAATGATGTGGAAGAGATAGTCGATCCAGCGGACAATCCCCTGAAGAAACTGGAATTGACCACCAGGTCAGCTGACTTTGCCCGCCAGGGTAACGATTTCGCTTTCGCTTTCTTGGACAAGGTGAACAAAGGGTCTGAAAAGGATTTTATCGTCTCGCCTTTGAGCATGCAGTTCCTGCTTGGAATGATCCTGGATGGGGCTAAAGGTCAGACCGCGGACGAGATTTGTGAAGTTCTGGGCTATGGCGCCGGGGAGGTCGGCGCAGTCAACGAATACTGCCAGTCCATGCTTGAGCAGCTTCCTGAATTGGATAAGGCGACTAAGCTATCCATCGCGAATGCGGTTATGGTCAACAAAAACTATTCGCTGCTTGACAGCTATAAATCAACTGTCTCGAAATATTTTGACGCTGAGGTCTCAAATATGGACTTCTCGAATAGCAAAGCGGCGGTTTCGGCGATTAACAAGTGGTGCTCCAACCATACGAATGGGCTTATTCCCGAGGTCATCAAGTCTGTGAGTCCAAATGATCTGGCATACCTGCTCAATGCTGTGTATTTCAAGAGCCAGTGGAAGAATAAGTTCCCTAAGGAGAACACTTCAAATGCTCCTTTCACCACTGAGGACGGCTCAACAAAGACGGTTCAGATGATGCGTATGCGCGAACGGTTATTATACCAGGACAACGATGTGCTCCGGGCGGTCCGTCTCCCATTTGGAAATGAGGCATATTCAATGGTGGTTATTCTTCCTGCTGAGGGTAAGACACTTTCCGATGTGACGGAGAGCCTGGACAGTGAGTCATGGGCTAAGTTCAGGTCAAGCTTGGTCCCTTGCGACGTGGATTTGTGGCTCCCGAAATTCGAGACCAAATACCATATCGACCTTAATGGAGTCCTCTCAGCCATGGGAATGCCGTCCGCATTCAGTCCCAAGAGCGCTGACTTCTCGGCCATGTCGAAGGAAGACATAAACCTTAGTTTAGTCCAGCAGGACGCTATCATTAAAGTCGATGAGGCCGGAGCTGAGGCGGCGGCTGTCTCATTAGCTGGATTTGTCATGGCCGCTGCGCCTGGACAGCATGTTGTTTTCCATGCTGACAAACCATTCCTTTATCTCATCACGGAGTCCAGCACCGGAGCCATTCTCTTTGCCGGGAAATATGCCGGGAAATGAGATGTCAGATATTTCCAAGGTAGACAGTCTTGATTCCGAGAGATAGGGCAACGTCCCTTGCAATGGTGAGGGCTGCCTTGGGAGTAGGGGAGACATCTGTCATCTTGTATCTCGGGAAAAACCGGCTGAAATGAAGCGGCACTTCCTGAAGACCGTTGGAAACCATCCATCTACATAGCTTGTCAACCTGCTCTGCCGAGTCATTCAAACCGGTCACGAGCAGGTTGGTTATTTCCACATGTACGCCAGCCTCTTTCATGGCGAGAATGTTTTCCAGTACCGGGGAGAGCGTGGCACCGCAGTACTTGCGATAAAAGTCGTCATCCATAGCCTTTATGTCAATATTCGCGGCATCAATGAAAGGAAGAATCTCACTCAGAGGTTCTTTCTCGACATATCCGGCTGAGACCAGTATATTCTTCAAGCCTTTCTCATGAGCAAGAGAGGCTATGTCGAACATATATTCCCACCAGGTAAAAGGCTCGGTGTAGGTGCAAGCGATGGATGGAAGTCCTTTTTTGAGGCAGATGGACACGATTTCTTCAGCTGATAGTGTACCACTTTCCACATCTTCTGGGGCGGACTGCGAAATGTCGCTGTTTTGGCACCATCTGCAGGAAAGGTTGCATCCTGTACAACTTAGTGATAGGCAATAGGTTCCTGGCATGAAGCGATTTAAGGGCTTCTTCTCGACCGGATCAATCGCAAGGGCGCATGGACTACCGTATGACATGGCGTACAACTTGCCGTCGTGGCATTCGCGACTCCGGCATAAGCCTCTTTTACCCTCCTTTATATGGCAATGATGGGGACACAGAAGGCACTGGACCCCGTCATCTGACGCTTTATAGAATCTTGCCTCAGTCATATTCTTTCACGACCTCGGTCTGGTAGGTGTAAAGCTCAGCATCCTTCCAGCCGTAATACCCTATGCCAGCCTTATCTCTCGCGCAGTGTCCAAGGAATTCCTCAGTGTTCCAGCCAGTCTCCTCTGCGACTTGGGGCAAGAAGGTGCCATGGTTGTATCCCTTTATCATGTAGATTCCGTCCCTTCCCAGTTTGAACTCGTCGATGGACTGAATCTTCTTGAGAGGGGATAGCACTGAGACTTCGATCGTGATCTTAGAGGCTTCTTTCTTGGATAATTCAGGGAATCGAGGGTCATCGAAAGCAGCGCTTCTAGCCATCTCTTTTATGGTAGAATGAAGACTTGATGGGGAAGTGAACCGGCCGATACAACCGCGCAGGTGGCCGTCGAGATAAAGTGTGACAAACA
>ONSC01000009.1 GCA_900320365.1 uncultured Bacteroidales bacterium | reverse complement strand
TTCAGATTTTATCAGAAATGTGTTAATTTTGAAATTTGAACTACTTATGAGAATTAATGATGAAGATAGCGGTTTACTCCAGGGATGACTCCGCGCTGACCAGCCCGAGGTTCAAGGCCATGTCGGAGCGTTTGGCTTCAGGCGCTTTTGAACTGTACCGTGTCCGCAAAGCGGAGGATATAGTTTCTGGAACTGACTTGGTTATGAGCGTGGGAGGTGATGGTACCTTCCTTTCCGCCTCCAAACGTGTGGGCTCTTCAGGAATCCCTGTGCTCGGTGTCAATATGGGGCGCGTGGGCTTCTTGTCCGAATACAGCCCTGAAGAGGCGTGCGAGGCTCTTGTGACAGGTTCTTATACCCTTGAGGACAGGGCTCTACTCCAGACCAAGGTTGAAGGAGACATGTTGGAGGCCGATTCTTCATTCTGGCCATACACTCTCAACGAGATATCCGTCCTGCGCGGTGGAGCCTCGATTCTTGGGGTTGACGTGAGCCTTGACGGTAACCCTTTGCCCACTTATTGGGCTGACGGCTTGCTCGTGTCGACCAGCTCGGGGTCGACGGCATATTCCCTCAGCGTAGGTGGCCCTATCTGTGTTCCAGAGTCCAAGGTGATAATAATAGCTCCAATCGCTCCTCATAACCTGAACGTCCGCCCGCTCGTGGTTCCGGATTCGACCGTGGTCTCCATATCGATGAGATCGAGGGACAAGATTGTCGCGATGTCCATGGATAACAGGAACGTGCGTCTCTCTTCGGACGCGAGACTTGAGGTCAAGGTGGCACAATTTTCGCTGAAAAGGGTGAGGCTTGAGAAATCAAGTTTCATAAAGGCCCTGACGACGAAGTTGTTCTGGGGAGAAGACATCAGAAATGGAGGAATTTAAAGAAAACAAACAAGTGAAGGTCCCTACCCATGTCTCCATCATTATGGACGGCAATGGCAGATGGGCCAAGCTCAGGGGCAAGGAAAGGGTGTTCGGTCACTCCAATGGTGTGGAGAGCGTCCGCGCCAGTGTGGAGGCCGCCGTGGAGAACGGTGTCCGGTACCTGTCACTATTCGCTTTCTCTGAGGAGAATTGGGGACGTCCCGCTGACGAAGTGAATACTCTCATGGGCTTGATGCTCAAGGCTATAGCTGATGAGGTGGATTCTTTGAAAAAGCAGCGTGTGCGCTTCCGGGTCCTTGGTGACTTGAGCCGCTTGGAACCATCATTGGTGAAGGCTATCCGTGACGGGGAGGCATATACCGTTCCGGATTCAGGCGAGGATCCGGTTCTTGATTTGATCATATTCCTTAGTTACAGTGGCAAGTGGGATATCCTTCAGGCCGCCAAGAAACTTGCATTAGATTATATGTCTGATCCCGCTGGCCTTGAAAAAGTGGATGCCTCTGAATTCGCCTCGAGGTTGGTTACGGCTGGCATTCCGGATCCTGACCTTATCATACGCACTTCCGGAGAGAGCCGGATAAGCAACTATCTGCTTTGGCAAGCCGCTTATTCCGAGTTGCTATTCGTTGACACCCTTTGGCCTGATTTCCGGAAAGAGGATTTCCGTTCAGCGTTGGAAGAGTACTCAAAGAGAGACCGCAGATATGGAAAAGTCAAATAATCGCCGTATATTTGCGAACTTGTTTATATGAATCCAGTTTTGATGAAACCATATCGTCTCTTATCTGTTCTTATCTTCTCGTTCTTTTGCGCGGGTGCTTTCGCGCAAGAGCCAGAAGGTGGCTCAGTGCCTGTGGAGGTTGATTATGATAATCCCCAAAGCTATATAATCGGTGGAGTCTCGGTAGAAGGCAACACCCATTTCGGCGATCAGCAGATCATATCACTGACTGGTCTTCAGAAAGGCATGAAAGTCACTGTTCCCAGTGACGAGATGTCCTCTGTCATCACCAGGCTCTGGGCTCAGAGGTATTTCGAGGATGTGTCCCTTGAGATTGACAGGATCAATGCAGCTGGTGATTCCGCATGGTTCAAGATCGTCATCAAGGAAAGGCCCAGAGTCTCAAGGTGGCTTTATTCCGGTGTGCGCAAGTCCGAGCAGAAGGATCTTGAGGAAAGGCTTCATCTCCGCAGAGGTGGGGAGTTCTCTGATTATGTGGCCACTACTTCGGTAGGTATCATAAAGAGATATTACGCTGAGAAGGGATTCCTGAATTGCGATGTTGATGTCCAGACACAGAAGGACACAATCATCAAGAACGCCATAAGGGTCAATTTCGCGGTCAACAAAGGAGAGAAAATCAGGATCCGGGACATCAATTTCGAGGGTAATGATGGAGTCTCTGACTTCAAGCTCGCGAGGGCGATGAAGAAGACAAAGGCGAAGAAGGTTTATAACTTCTTCAACAGTAAGAAGTTCAACGAGAAGGAATATCCCAATGACAAGCAGAACCTGATCAGCAAGTTCAATGAGGCTGGTTTCAGGGATGCCCGTATTCTAAAGGATTCCATCTATTATGTTGAGCCGGATCGCCTTGGCATCGATTTCAAGTTTGACCAAGGAAAGAGATATTACTTCAGGAACGTCACTTGGACCGGTAATTCCGTCCATTCCGCCGAGCAGCTGAACTCGATTCTCCAGATCAAGAAGGGAGATCCTTACGACATGGTCACGATGGAGAAAAGGCTTCACGGAGGTGGAAAGCAGACGGATTATGATGTTTCCAAGCTTTATCGTGACGAGGGTTACCTTTTCTTCGAGGTCACACCCGTGGAGCTCAACATCGAAGGGGATTCGGTGGATGTGGAGATGAGGGTGACGGAAGGAAAGCAGGCCACCTTGAACAACATTATCATCAACGGTAATGACCTGACCAGTGAGAAGGTTGTCCGCAGACAGATTTACACCAAGCCTGGTTATCTTTTCAGCCAGACTAACTTCGAGAGGTCCATCAGGGAGATCGCTTCTCTTGGCCAGTTTGACCCGGAGGCGATATCGAAACCGGAAGGCTGGTCGATGGTGCCTAACCAGCTTAACAACACTGTAGACTTGGTCTATAATGTCACTGAGAAACCTTCCAGCCAGTTGGAGCTGTCAGGAGGATGGGGTATGAACACCTTCGTCGCCACTGTCGGTGTGAGTTTCAATAACTTCTCCACCAGGAGGATGTTCGACAAGAAGGCGTGGCGTCCTGTTCCCCTGGGCGACGCCCAGAACCTCTCGCTCAGGTTCCAGACCAACGGAACTTATTACACCTCGCTCATTTTCAGCTTCACGGAGCCTTGGTTGACCCAGAAGAAACCGACATCCTTGAATCT
This sequence comes from uncultured Bacteroidales bacterium, assembly GCA_900320365.1. Taxonomy (GTDB): domain Bacteria; phylum Bacteroidota; class Bacteroidia; order Bacteroidales; family UBA932; genus Cryptobacteroides. The sequence continues at coordinate 28,202 of ONSC01000009.1, read as the reverse complement.
ACAGGCGTACTATACACGTCAGACCGACTCTTATCTGGCCATCGGATGGCTCAGTAATGACAAGGTTATGCAGATCTACGGTTTCTCCGCAGGTATCGGTACCAGGTTGAAGTGGCCTGACGACTATTTCGTGCTTTACAATGGTTTGAGCTGGCAGGTGTATGATTTGAAGAACTGGATCAACGGCTACTTCATGTTCAATGATGGAACCTCTCACAACTTGAGCTACACGGCCAGCCTGTCCAGAACTTCCACGGATCAGCAGATTTATCCGAGAAGAGGTTCAGTGTTCTCCGCCAGTCTCCAGATCACGCCTCCTTATTCCTTGTTCAGGAAGAAAGACATAGCCAATCTCGACGCTTCGGGCAACCCGACCAAAGTCGCGAGTTACAAGGATATCAATTACGACACATGGTCATCCGCTGACAGGTACAAATGGATAGAGTACCATAAGTGGAAGTTAAGTGCCGAGACATATACTAAAGTTCTTGGGGACTTGGTGTTCATGGGTAGGGCCCAGTTCGGTTACCTCGGTTACTACAACCGTAAATGGGGATATTCTCCGTTCGAAGGTTTCCGTGTAGGAGGAGACGGAATGTCCGGATATGACACTTACGGCTCGGATATCATTCCTTTGAGGGGATATGAGAACTACTCCTTGACCCCTTGGGAGGCAACCCCTTACAACACCAACGGCTATTATGCCGGTAATGTGTATGACAAATTCACTGTTGAGGCCCGTTATCCAGTGATTCTCCAACCTCAGTCAACCATATTCGCTCTGTTATTCCTCGAGGGTGGTAATTGCTGGTCTGATATCCAGAAATTCAATCCTTTCCAGATCAAGAGATCCGCTGGAGTCGGTGTCAGGGTATTCCTCCCGATGATCGGTCTTCTTGGAGTCGATTGGGGTTATGGATTCGACAACCCGACTAAGAGCGATAGGAGCCAGTTCCATTTCATGATAGGACAACAGTTCTGATAATATTCATTTTTATTTATAAATTTGCACAATCTTTGCAAAACCATTAATTCAGCAAACTGATAAATTAGAATTTGATATGAAAAAGATCTTTTTGTTTGCCGCTATGGCATTTCTCACCTTCACGGCAACGGCCCAGGTGAAGTTCGCCTATGTCGATTTCAATGAGCTCGTGATGCTCATGCCCGAGGCAGATGCGGCCAGGACTCAGATGCAGGCGGCCCAGAAAGAGGCTAGCGACACTTATCAGAGCATGGTTGACGAGGCTAACGCCAAGTTCTCCGAGTATCAGCAGAAGCAGGCCACCTGGACTCCCGCTATAAAGGAGAGCAAGGAGAAGGAGCTTGGTGAGATCCAGAATAGGATCCAGGAGTTCCAGCAGTCCATCCAGATGGAGCTTCAGCAGCAGAATCAGCAGCTTATGGAGCCTATCCAGAAGAAGGCTATGGAAACTGTTGAGAAGTTGGCAAAGGCTGGGGGCTATACCATGGTCTTCGAGTCCAGCCAGTATCTCTATGTTGATAAGTCACAGTGCAAGGATCTCACTCCGGACGCCAGGAAAGAGTTGAAGATTCCTGCCAACAGGACTCTCGAGTCACTCCAGGCTGAGCTTCAGGCTCAACAGCAACAGCAGTAGAGATAATCGACATACGTGATTTAAAGACAGGCGATAAGCCTGTCTTTTTTATTTATATTTATTGCGTTTTTCTCCATAATTCTTTACATTTGCAACCACATCAGCTTGATAATTTAATTTTTGTAATAACTAATCATGAAAACCACAGAAATCATGGCCCGTCTCCAGGCCAAGTACCCTACAGAGAAAGAATATCTCCAGGCGGTGCAGGAGGTTCTTGAGTCTATAGAGGAAGTTTACAACCAGCATCCTGAGTTCGAGAAGGCCAAGATAGTCGAGAGACTTGTCGAGCCTGACCGTATTTTCACTTTCAGGGTGACTTGGATTGATGATAATGGCGAGGTCCAGACCAACCTCGGATACCGCGTCCAGTTCAACAGCGCTATCGGACCTTACAAGGGAGGTCTCCGTTTCCACAAGGCTGTCACTCCTTCGATGCTTAAGTTCCTCGGTTTCGAGCAGACCTTCAAGAACGCCCTCACCACCCTTCCTATGGGCGGTGCCAAGGGTGGCTCTGATTTCGATCCCGTGGGCAAGTCCAATGCGGAGATCATGCGTTTCTGCCAGGCTTTCATGCTTGAGCTCTGGCGCTGCATCGGTCCCGATCAGGATATTCCTGCCGGTGACGTGGGTGTCGGTGGCCGTGAGATCGGTTTCCTGAATGGAATGTACCAGAAGCTCGCCCGTGAGTACCACACCGGTGTCCTCACTGGTAAGGGTGCCACATGGGGAGGCTCTATCCTTCGTCCTGAGGCGACTGGTTTCGGCGCTTTGTATTTTACCCAGCATCTTCTCGAGAAGGCTGGCAAGGACATAGTTGGCAAGAAGGTGGCTCTCTCCGGCTTTGGTAATGTGGCTTGGGGAGCCGCCACGAAGGCTCGTGAGCTTGGCGCCAAGGTTGTCGCCATCTCCGGTCCCGATGGTGTCTGCCATATTCCTGAGGGCATCACTCCTGAGATGATAGACTACATGCTTGACATGCGCGCCTCCAACCGCAACATGGTTGAGGACATGGCCACGAAGTTCCCTGGAAAGGCTTTCTTCACCGCTGGCAAGAAGGCATGGAGCATTCCTGTTGACATCGCCCTTCCTTGCGCCTTCCAGAATGAGCTGAGCGAGGACGACGCTAAGGAGCTCGTCGCCAATGGCTGCTGGTGCTGCTGCGAGGTGTCCAACATGGGATGCCAGCCTGGCGCTATCCATTTCTTCCAGAACAATGGCATTCTCTTCGCCCCTGGAAAGGCTGTTAACGCTGGTGGAGTCGCCACCTCCGGTCTTGAGATGACCCAGAACGCCGCTCACATCAGCTGGTCTGCCCAGGAGGTTGATGACAAGCTTCATTGGATCATGCAGAGCATTCACGAGCAGTGCGTCAAGTATGGAACCCGTCCTGACGGAACAGTCGATTATGTCAAGGGAGCCAATATAGCCGGATTCATGAAAGTCGCTGAGGCTATGCTTGAGCAGGGCGTGATCTAGTCTTGTCAATCTAGTATTTAAACAGGCGAATCGGGGAACCGATTTGCCTGTTTTTTATTTATTAATGATTATATTTGCAAGTTTAAAACAAGATAATAGTTTGAGTAAAAATATTATTTGAAATGGCTGAACCCATCATTGAACCAGTCGGGAAGAAGAAACTCAATATGAAGTATTGTGTTCTTCTTCCCATTGTCCTTATTGTCACACTCTTCTTGTGGTGTGTGCCAACCTCTTTCTATGGCATAGACGCGTTGACTCTCAGCCAGCAGCGTGTGATCGCCTTGTTCGCTTTCGCCGCCTTGATGTGGATGTTCGAGATCATCCCCAACTGGACGACATCCGTCTTACTGATTGTGATAGCCCTTCTGACTGTATCCAATAAGGGAATCGGGTTCTTCAGCACCCCTGAGGCCGGTCAGTTGGTGAACTACAAGAGCATTATGGCGGCTTTCGCCGATCCTGTGGTCATGCTGTTCCTGGGTGGTTTCGTTCTGGCTATCATGGCGGAGAAGTATGGGCTTGATGTGACTTTGGCCAGGTTCCTGCTCGCTCCCTTTGGAACCAATCCGAAGATGGTTTTGCTGGGATTCTTGATTGTCATCTCCATATTCTCCATGTTCATGAGCAACACAGCGACCGCGGCTATGATGCTCGCTTTCCTCGCCCCTGTACTCTCGGTCTTGCCGAAAGACGACAAGGGCAAGGTGGGTTTGGCCCTTGCTATCCCGATCGCGGCTAATATCGGTGGTATAGGTACTCCTATCGGAACTCCTCCGAACGCCACAGCTGTCAAGTTCCTTGCTGAGGCCGGAGCTGAAGTCTCTTTCGTCGAGTGGATGGGCAGGATGATTCCTTTCGTGATAATCATGATCATCTTCGCTTGGATATTGCTTCAGGTTTTCTTCCCGTTCAAGAGCAAGGAAGTGAAGTTGGCGATCCCCAAGAACAATAAGGCGAAAGATTGGAAGTACTACACTGTATGGATCACGTTCATCGGAACTATCATCTTGTGGGCTACGGAGCAGATCACTAAGATTAATTCCAATGTTGTGGCCCTTATTCCCCTTGCTGTGCTCACTTGCACCAGAATATTCACGAAGGAGGACATAAAGGAGATCAATTGGAGCGTTCTATGGTTGGTGGCGGGAGGTTTCGCTCTTGGAACCTGCCTTCAGGAGACTGGTTTGGCGAAGGTCCTTATCGAATCCATTCCTTTCGGGACTATGCCTGTAGTGCTTGTCCTCGTCGTGGCTGGTGTCGTTTGCTATTTCTTGTCTAATTTCATCAGCAACTCCGCTACAGCCGCTTTGCTGATACCTATACTGATTGTCATTGCCCAGGGTATGGCTGATCCCGCGGCTGCAAACAATGCCCAGTTCCTCGCCCTCGGTGGCACTAAGGCCATGATTTCTTTCATCGCCGTTTGCGCCTCGATAGCGATGTGTTTCCCTATTTCAACGCCTCCGAACGCCATCGCCGCATCCACGGGACTCGTGGAGACAAAGGATATGGCCAAGGTGGGCGTGATCATCGGAGTTGTCGGATTTGTCATCGGATATTTCTGGCTTACCAAGATATTCCCTTTCGCATAGCGATATTATCCTTTTGATTATTATCATTTAACCCTATTATTATGAATAAGATTTTGTCAGTAGCTGCGGCTCTTCTCTTCTGTCTCAGCGCTTTCGCTCAGAATGCGGAACAACCCGAATACGGCTATAAGCAGACCGGTTTCCAGAGTCTGCCCAAGTTTGGGGGGTACATCATCGGCTCTTACAAGTACACTGATAAGGATGGTGCCAATGGAGGCCCCGGATTCGGCTGCAGGCTGATCAGGCTCTATGTTGACGGCTCCATTTTCAATGATTTCAAGTATCGTATCCAGTTCCAGGCTGCGAGTGGAACTCCTCACGTGAAAGACTTTTACGTGGAGTGGGCCAAGTATACGGCTTTCTCAGTCAAGATGGGACAATTCAAGAGGGCTTTCACTTTTGAGAATCCTATGAATCCTTGGGATGTGGGCGTCGGTGATTTCTCTTTCCTGGTCCAGAAGATGGCTGGTATGGGTGACCGTTTGGGAGAAGCGAATATGGGAGGACGTGACCTCGGTATTCAGGTTCAGGGTGACTTCCTGCCTATCGGGAATGACAACCACAATCTTGTCCACTATCAGCTTGGTGTTTACAATGGCCAGGGCATCAACCTCGCTGACGCCGACAAGAAGAAGGATATCATCGGTACTGTTCAGTTCCAGCCGATCAAAGGCTTGAAAGTCGGTGTCTTCGGTTGGAAGGGTAACTGGATCAACGGTTCCGGTGTCAGCCTTAAGCGTGAGCGTATCAGCACAGGTCTTGACTTCAATCGTGATAACTGGACTGTCCGCGCTGAGTATGCCACCGCTATCGCTGGTGAGAAGGAGCAGGTCGGTGGAGCTGACGCTTTCTACGTGACAGCCGGTGTCCCTATCCAGGACTGGTTCAAGGTTTATCTCAAGTGGGATGAATTCCGTAGTGCGGCAACCTCTGAAACCAGCCACGATATGTATTCAGCTTGCGCGAACTTCCGTCTCCACAAGAATCTCAACTTCCAGCTTGAGTTCCGCCATCACAATGACCAGACTGTTGCCCCTATCGGCAAAGGCAATTACAACGATATCTGGTTCCAGACATATATCAGGTTCTAATTGACTTTATTTAAACAATACACGGTATAAACTTTTTCCCTCATATAATGCAAGATTATCTGAATCCGGGATTTATATATTAGAAACCCCATTGTCATGAGAAAGTTTATAGTTGTGTGTGTTATTTTTTCCGCTTGCTTCTGGGCTGTGGACAGCTCAGCCCAGAGCAGGAAGCGGGAGACTAAGAATAAGTTCACGCCTTACGGCTTCTTCCGTACCGCCGCCATTTTCGACACAAGGGATTCTAAGGCCGGTTCGGAGGATATGTTTTATTTCCGCCCCGTGGACTATAAGTACAATTTCCAGGGGCAGGACATCTATGAGAACTTCTCCCTGAAATCGTACGCCCTTGCGACCAGGCTTGGAGTCAATGTGACAGGGTATCAATATGGCTCCATGAAGGTTGACGGGAAGATCGAGACGGATTTTTACTTGATGAACGGGTCCACGGCGTCTTTGAGGCTTCGCCATGCGTTCGTTGATGTCTATTGGGACAAGCTTGGCTACATGGAGAGCAAGGTCTCTTTCAGGGTCGGCCAAAGTTGGCATCCTATGGCGGCTGACCTGCCGTATTGCGTTAATGTTGAGACCGGAGCCCCGTTCACTCCTTTCAACTGGAGTCCCCAGCTTATGTTTGATTTTGCCTTCGCTGGCAAATTCCATTACACGGTTGGTGCTCTTTACCCTATGCAGTTTCTGCCGACAGGCCCCCAGGGAGAGTCGGAGAATTATGTCAAGTATGGCCTGATTCCCGAGTTGTATGGTGGTCTTGCGTTCACCGGCAAGCATTTCACCGCCAAGGCTGGTACGGATTTCCTTGCATTGAGACCGAGATGGCGCACCACGACCAGGAATTACGTCATAGTGGATTGGTACGACATAGGCACGAAGGTGAAGGATCGGCTCTATATGCTGAGCCCGTTCGTTTATCTCCAGTTTGAGAAAGGTATATTCAAGATAAACGCCAAGTCAGTCTTCGCCCAGGGCGGCGACCATCTGCGTTTGATGGGCGGTTACGCCATGTACGATTGGCGTGACATCTATGAATATAAATACACACCTCTGCGATCCACCGTTTCCTTCCTCTCTTTCTCAGTCGGAAGGACCCTGCAGTTCATGTGCATGGGAGGATACATGAGGACTCTGGGTACCGCCCACAATCTTTCTATTGACGCCAACGGATACTGCCGAGACACAGACATTTATTACTCCTCTTTCGGAGACAAGGGTATCTCGCAGATGATCCGGGCGACACCCACCTTGGCCTACAACGCAGGTAAACTGACAGTGGCCGTGGAGTATAACTATTCTTCTGTTGAATACGGAACTAACAATCAATTGGATAATTACGCCATACCGCGGGAAAACCTTCATTGGGTCACCAACCACCGTTTTATGGGGGTTGTCCGCTTTTCTTTGTAGGCTATAGGCACCCTTAACCAAGATGACAGACAGTAAAGGCTTCCCGGGGTTCATTCGTTCAGTGTCGCGAAAGACCGTCCGGGCCCTTTATAAACGTGCTGGCTATATCTGTTTGTTCTTAAGGGCGCATCGTTTCCATCCTTTTCTTGGCCTCTCATTGAGAAGGTCCTTCAGAAGGCGTCCCGAAGTGGCGCTTAAGAGGATGGAGTGCCTTGACCGTGGCCTAGTCGCGATGAGAACTGGCGATGGTATATTCATTTCCTGGCGAATGTTCGTGACTGAGGATACGGTTTACGGAACCGCTGGAGTTCCCGTCGTCTACACTTTGCTCAGGGATGGCGCCGCTATCGCTACCTTGGAAGGAAAGACTAATTATCTTGACAAAGATGGCACTCTGGAATCCGTTTATTCAATTCGCCTGTCATCCGGGGAGGAGTGTGCGGGAGTCCGTCCCTTCAGTTCCGGCTCCAATTGGTTTGACATCCCGCTTGAAAAGCCCGTGGACAGTCCATACGGCCCATACACGATAAATGATGTGAGTGTCGGTGATCTCGACGGAGACGGGGCTTATGAGTTGGTTGTGAAGTGGGATAGTGCCGGTAAGGACAACAGCGAGCCGGGGATGACAGGGAATGTGCTGATTGACGCTTACAAACTCGATGGGAGGAGGCTTTGGAGATGTCCTATCGATCTTGGTGTCAATATAAGGGCAGGAGCACACTACACGCAGTTTTTGGTCTATGATTTCGACAGGGATGGCCGGAGTGAGCTTGTGATGAAAACCGCCCCTGGTTCGAAAGACGGTGAGGGGCGATATGTGAGCGAATCCGGAAGTGAGGATGCCATCCTGAGGTGTGACAATTCCGCTGACTTCCGTGATGATCGGGGAATGGTACTTGAGGGTGATGAGTTCCTATCAGTGTTTGACGGACGCACCGGCAGGGCGCTCGACACTATTTATTATCCCAACCAGAGAATCAATTCCGCCATGTGGGGGGACTCCGATGGCAACCGTTCAGAGCGCTACACAGCCGCGGTCGCATATCTTGATGGCGAAAAGCCATACGCCTTTTTCATGAGGGGTTATTATTGGGGCAGGAAACAGCCCCGTCAGGCCAGACAAGGCGCTTTCGGAGTGAGTTTCGACGGCTTGAGATTTGGCAAGCCCGCTGTTTTTGACACCTCTGATGGTATTGACAAAGGAATAAACGGGTACAGGAAATGGAATGAGATGTATCTAGGGGAGGGGAACCATAATTGTGTCGTGGCCGATGTCAATGGGGATGGTAGGGATGAAGTCTTAACCGGGTCAATTTGTTATAGAATGAACCGTCGGGGAAGAATTAAGGTGGCGTGGTGTGGTTTTCTTGGGCATGGCGATGCCCTCCATCTATGTGCCCGAGATCCGGAACATGCTGGGTATGACTATTTTATTGTTCATGAGTGTGGTGGTAAGCACCCGGTAATCAAAGACAAGACTATGGATTATGGCATGTCCGTTCTGGACGCCGCGACAGGCAAGACACTCTATCATGTCGGTTCGCCAGGTGACATGGGACGAGGGATGATGGCAAATTTGGGAGTTGGAGGATCGTACCAGTTCTGGGGTGTCTCTGAGACTCCGGAAAGTGATGAGCGTGTGAAGGTTGGGCCGTTCGCCAGGACTGGCCATGGCTTTGAGGAAGTGGACATCCCTGGAACATCGACCAATTTCAGGCTATTCTGGGATGGGGATTTGTATGATGAGCTTCTTGACGGCGATTCCGGGAAGGCTTTGGAGGTTACTTCGTGGAACGGTAAAAGAATGGAGAGAATATTCACAACCGAGGGTTGTGTGTCTATAAACGGGACTAAGGCCAACCCATGCCTTCAAGCTGACATCCTCGGCGACTGGAGAGAAGAGATTGTGATGGCGAGGGATGATAACAAGGCTCTAAGGGTTTTTGTCTCGGACATCCCTTCCGATTATTCCATAATGACATTGATGCATGATCCTGTTTACCGGGCGGGTGTAGCGGCGGAACAGACAGGATATAACCAGCCTCCACACTTGGGTTTTTATCTCAGTGCGGATAAGTTTCGATAGACTATGATATACTATTTTGACCTGCGAAGGACACCGATATTCAAGTCCATGTTCAAGAAAAGCGGAGTGATCCAGAAGGACCATTTCAATGACCTTTTTATCTACTTCTGCTCTTCCCGCAGCTCATTGAGCAGGTTTCTTCCCGGCCTTTGCTACTCGAGACCAAAGTTCCGGGATGGCGACGATAAGATAATTGTCTTTGATAGCTACACGACCACTCGTCAGCTTAATTGGCTGCGCTCTAATTATCCCGATAAAAGGGTTATCCTATGGTATTGGAATAGCGTTATCAATGACGGTTTGATAAGAAAATGTCCTCAAGGGGTTGAACTTTGGTCATATTCCATGACGGATTGTGAAAGGTATGGGATGAGGTTCAACACACAATTCTTCTTTGACTGCCTTGCTGATGAGGCTGAAAAATGCCGTCAAATACCGCTCTCCCAACACCCCAAGGCAATGTTTCTCGGCCGAGACAAAGGACGTTCAGCCCAAATCCGTGAAATTGGGGAAGAGCTCAGGAAAGCCGGAGTTGAGGTCGATCTTCAAATAGTGTCAGACAGGCCTCCAGGTTTTCAATCATTAAGGAATCCTGAACTTGTCTCTTATCGGAAAGTCGTGGATTTGGTCAAGGATACGGATATCCTATTGGATTATTGTACCGATATTGACTCGGGGCTGTCATTGCGGGCCATGGAGTCCTTGTTCTTTGGGAAGAAGCTGATCACTAATCATATAGAGATTCTTAACTCGGATTTCTACAATCCCGCCAATGTATATGTGCTAGGGCGGGATAAAAGGTCCTTCAGGGAGTTTGTCGAATGTCCTAGGGAAATTGTAGCCTCTGAGATCCGTGACAAGTACCTTCTATCTAATTGGCTCAAACGTTTTGACTTGTGACCGGAAAAGAGAATAATATCCAGGCTGCCTTCGACGAGATTATCCTCAGGGAATCCCTCGCCGAGGGCTATAGGAATCATTTGCGACAGCAAACCATGGCCCTGGAGCGTAGTTATCCATGGCTTGTGAGGAAGTTTTTCTTTATCATGAGAAGAATAATACGGGTTTATCGCCATTCCCGAGTTTCCGAAGCGGCTCCTTGGCGGCATCCGAAAGGTGACCTGGCACTTGACAAGCATGAGGCGTATGATAGGAAGTCGTTGTATATCAAGGATGAGCGTGTCGCCGTTTACACCTCGCTCTTCGGCTCCTACGATGTGCTGAGAGAGCCTCTTCTCCATCCTGAGAACATTGATTACTATGTCCTGACAGACCAGGAGATTCCAGAGGTAAGCGCTTGGAAACCTCTGGATGCGGCTTCATTGATCCCTGCCTATTGCCAGGGGGACCAGACTCTTTGCAACCGGTGGTGCAAGATGCATCCCCATCTCATTTTCAAAGACTATAAGTACAGCGTTTATGTGGACTCGAATATCTGGATATTCTCGGACTTGACTCCTCTGACAGCGGGCCTGGATTCTTTTCCCGTGGCGATGTTCCGGCATAAGAAACGTGATTGCGTGTATGATGAGATCAAGGCTTGTCTCAAGCAGAAAAAAGGAACCAAGAAGATTATGATGGCTCACAAGAAATTGCTCCTTTCCCATGGGGTTCCAAAGCATTGGGGGCTTGTGGAGGCCAGCGTGATACCGAGGAGACATATGGATCCCGGGTGCATCTCGTTGATGGAGGAGTGGTGGGAGGCCTTCAGACAAAACTCGAGGCGGGACCAGATATCCTTGATAGATTGCCTGTGGCTTAAAGGGCTCAAGCCTTCCGATGTGGGTACTTTAGGAGATAATCTCCATAAATGTGATTTGTTTTTCCAGATGCACCATGCCGGTTCACCGAAGTCTGCACTTGAGCCTAAAAACCTTCGGGAACTCTTGGAATGTGTTGATTAATAAAGCTTTAACTTAATGCTTTGACAAAATGATAACAAGCAGGAATATGCTTAGGGAGTATCTCACGGCTGATGTGGTCGCGAATAAGAAACCTCCTATCGCCAGATTTATTCTTCCCTGTTGGTTGGCAGGATGGCGTAATATGCTATATATTAATTATATGCGTAGATGCGAATACTATAAGGGCGCCAGGACAGGGATTATCGCCAAAGCGATGGCTAGGTATTATAAGTCCCGGATGAGGAGAATCGGAGCTCGGGTTTTGATTATGATTCCTCCCTATTCATTCGGAAAGGGGCTTTATCTGCCTCATTGGGGATCGATTATGGTAAGCCCCAAAGCACGGCTCGGAGACAATTGCGTCGTGCAGAGCGGTGTGGTCATTTGCGACGGGGTCCGTGGCGGTGATCATCTATATTTCGCTATCGGCTCGAAGGTGCTTAGGGATGTGACACTGGCGGATGATATCATTGTCGCCGCCAATGCGGTGGTCGACAAGTCTTTCGAGGAACCGAATATCGTTGTGGGTGGTATACCCGCGAAGAAGATCTCGGATAAAGGTTTCAAGGACAGGAAGGTCGTTTGATAGAAATAATGACTATATTTGATAGACTAATAATCAATCTATATGAGAGTTATTATAATACTTGTGGCTGTCGCTGCCATGTCTTTGGTGTTTTTGCGTGGAAATGCCCAACCCGTTAATCCTTATGAACTTCCGGATCCTCTCAAGATGGAGGACGGACGAATAGTGAAGAATAAACGCCAATGGGTGAAAGAGCGTCGGCCGGAACTCATGGAGATGTTGCGCTCACAGATGTTCGGCAGGGAACCGGGTCAGGCTCCTGATCTCCATTTCGAGACTCTTGAGGAAAGCCATGATGCTTTCGGCGGCCTCGCGACCAGGAAGCAGGTGAAAATCAGCTTCGACAAGGATGAAAAGTACTACCTGGTTCTTCTCATGTATATTCCCAATGACCGGAAAGGCCCCGTACCGGCCTTCCTGGGGGCTAATTTCAAAGGCAATCACGCCACAACCACCGATCCCGCGGTCTTGATGCCGACTCCTGACAAGCTGGCGACCTATGCTTCGAGCTTCAAGGTTGAGCCGAGGAGCGCGAACGGTCACCGCTGGGAATATGAATATATTCTTAAACATGGTTATGCCGTGGCAACTTTTTGCTACAACGACGTCGATCCTGACTTTCATGACGGTTTCCATAACGGGGTTCACCAGTTGATGGATGGAGATAAGCCTAGGAATGGCGAGTCATGGGGAACGATATCCGCATGGGCGTGGGGCCTATCCAGATGCCTTGACTTCCTCGAGACACAGAAAGAGATAAACTCAAAGAAGGTTGCTGTCATAGGACATTCAAGGCTTGGCAAAACCGCTTTGTGGGCTGGTGCGACCGACCAGAGATTCGCATTGGTAATCTCCAATGACTCAGGTTGTTCCGGAGCTGCTATAGCCAGAAGGAAATCAGGTGAGACAGTCGAGGTGATCAACAGGAATTTCCCGCATTGGTTCTGCGGCAATTATGCGGCGTATGGAGGTAGGGAAGAGAAGATGCCTTGGGACCAGCATGAACTCGTAGCCATGATAGCACCCAGGCCGGTCTATGTCGCTAGCGCGAGTGAGGATGATTGGGCTGACCCCGTGGGAGAGTATTACAGCCTGGTAGGAGCAGCCTCCGTGTATAGATTGTTCGGTTACGATGGTATCACTGACAGAACCGTTCCTGAGATCGAGCATCCAGTGGTCGTCGGCCGAATGGGACATCATATCCGCAAAGGCGAGCACAATGTCCGCCTTTACGATTGGGAGCAGTACGTCAGTTTCGCCGACCGCTTCCTGAAATAAGTGACCTCAGCTCCCTACTTGTAAATAATGCTTATTTCGCTGGATGCGTCAGTCTTGAAGTCTGTCTTCAGGTTTTTGGGAATCAGAATGTATTTCAAGGAGCCAACCCCGGAATTGAGATTGACGCTTTCAAGATAAAGGCTTTTGCTGAAGTCCAGGCATTGTGTCCCGTCGAAATCTCTCATCTCGAACGTTCGGAGTTGAGGCAAAGGGCCCCACTTCTGCTCTCTCTCGAAATGGGCGTTCCCGATCATGATCTTTCTCAAACCCTCGCATCCTTCCAGGACAAGATCTTTGAGAGTCGAACAGTCATATCCGTAAAACTCGTTGTTAAGTGTCAATTCCTGAAGGCTTGGATTGCTTATGAAAACAGCCTTTTCCAATTTTCTGCCGGAATCGAAGTCAACGATTTGTAGTTCAGGACAATCCGTGACTTCCATGTATGAGATGCCCGAATCGGAAGACCAGTCATCTCCGAATTCCAATGTTGTTATAGACGGATGGCCATTGATCCTCAATATGAGAGGAAATTCATGCGCGTAATTGAAATCGTGTATCTTCAGGCTCTTCAATCCGGACATGCACTCGAAGCCGTCCAGCACTTTAATAGGTAGCTCATCATCGGTGAGTCTCAGGGTTAGCGAGGTTATCCTGGCCAGCTCGTTTTTTGAAAGGATCCCGTCTCCGTTCAAATCATACCGGTTCAATATGTATTCGTACAGGACGGGGTCGCTGAATCCGTCTCCTTGGGTGATCCGGATGTCCCTTCTCCTTCCGTCGGCCGAGGTCAGGCGAAGGATGCCTGTCCTGTTATAAAAAGATTGGTACTTCCCGATCCTCAGGGATATTGAGTTGCTGTTCGAGCTTGTCACCTCCATCCAGCTCTCCTGGGGTGCGGCTGTTATCGGAACGCCACAGTAGAAAGGAATATCCAAAAGGGTTGTCTCGCCATCTATCTTGTAAGAGTCTTTCTCCAGGACAATTCCATCGGTGTCATGATCCTGGAAGACCCGGATAGATGCCTTCTCGCCCGATTCGGATACGATTGTCACATCGCAGGATCTTTCAGTACCCTCGTTCTTGTCCACCACCAAGGTGACGCTGGTTCCGATTGATGATGTCGGTCCGCCCGAGGGAGGAATAATGCCGCACCAGGATCCCGCGCTTTCGGCTGTCCACGGCGACGGAGATGATACGGTGATTGTTATTCTTGCCTCAGCGGCTTCAGTCTCAATGGCTTCCGCGGACACAGAAAAAGGCGTTGCCGTTTCTTTCTCGCCATTGCAGGACGAGATTATAGATATGAGTATGGCGGAAAAGACCGCGATCCTATTTGACCTTGACTCCATTCCTTGTGAACGATAATCCTATTGAAGCGTTGACTGAAGGGATGAACACACCCTTGGATGAGTTCCAGACCTGATCCGCGAAGACACTTATCTGTAAATGCTGACGATTTCTTGCTTTGTCAGAAGAGAGGAAGAGATACTTCTCCCTGATCAGATGATCCAGCCGGATACCCTCGATTATTGATAAACCCCTGACAGGACCTGGCTTGAAGTAGTAACTCTTTGATCCGGCTTGCGCGAACACTGAAAGCCGATTAAACTTGCCATCTGAGAGTACGTATCCGGGGCCGGCATTCCAACCGAAGATAAATAAATCCTTCTTTTCTTTCCCGGCTCCGCTGACCCCTATCACGTCTCCCTTGTATTTGCCATACCCGAAAGAGCAACCAGCGTCAAAATAAAGCCTGCCAGTGTTGTACTCGATCTCAGCGGCAACGGTCTGGAAAAAACCGCAAAGGCGGGACATGTCTCCGAGAGGTAAGGTCCCGACGAACTTCAAGGAAGCCCCGATCCCTGATCTTGAGATGTCCAGGGGCACTTTGGTAATATCGAAGGAATCCTTCCCCGGTGGGTTTGCCGTGAATTCCTCACGGAGCTTGGCTGATGCCCATCTGTTCAGTTTCTTCATCTGCATTGAAGAATACAGAAGGGTGTCCCTCATCATCCTGCCGATCGATTCGGCCTTGTCGAAGTACTCCTGCTGCTTGACGAGAGCGCTTCCGGAGAGCATGGATTGTCCGACCCATGAGTTCTGCGGGCTGGAAATAGTCTGGATGTCGATATACTTATAGACTGTTTTGCCGATTTTCACTTTTGAGAGCTCATGTATCCATGACACGGAAAGAGATGGTTCTATGTCAGCGGAGTCGGCCATCCTGAAATCCTTCCAAGTCAGGGGACCTTCGGACCAGTATCTGATGCCCTGGGCGGAAGATGCCAGGCAGGGCAAGATAAAGGCTATGATTATCAATACTTTCCTTCTCATCTTGCTTTTCTCTCCCACTTGCAGGTGACATTGTGTCTTTTTTGATTTATTCTGCCGTTGACATATAAATCATTGATCTGGATTGTAGATATCGTGACAACGCCTCCCTCCAGCGAAGCATCTGACACTTCCACATCCTCGTCCATGATGCCGTCATAATCAAATACAAGTCTCCCCAGGGCGGAATTCCACCTCAAAGGCACGACCAACTTCTTGTACTCAAACCCTCCATGATAGTCCGTATCCGGGAGAACGCAGTCGAAAAACCACTTGCCGTCAGCTGGATAGATATCAGCATTGAGAACCTCTCCCGGAATCATTCGGGAGAGGTTCATATCGGCACCGTCGCATTTGAAAGAAGTCAGGATATACTTGCCGGAAGCTTGTTCCATCATGTTTTCCTTTATCGCGCTCTCTATGCAGCCGGATAAGGAAAGACAACAGGCTAAAGCAGACAGGATGATTGATAGTTTATTCATAATCAATAATTTCTATTCCCACTCTATGGTTGCCGGGGGTTTGGAGGATATGTCATAGACAACCCTGTTCACTCCTTTGACCTTGTTGATGATCTCGTTTGACACGTCGGCGAGGAAGTCGTACGGGAAACGGAACCAATCCGCTGTCATGGCGTCTGTCGAGACCATGGCCCGCAGCGCCACAGGATTCTCGTAGGTTCTCTCGTCTCCCATCACTCCAACGCTCTTGACGGGGAGAAGGATCACTCCGGCCTGCCAGATGGCATCGTAGAGGTTAGTGGCCTCAACCCTCGGATCAGAAGCTGAAGGGAGATGCAAGGAGGTGCAGTCATAGTTCCGGAGACCCTTAATGAATATGTCATCCGCCTCCCGTAGAACATCCAGTTTCTCTTTGGTGATGTCTCCAATTATGCGCACCGCGAGTGAAGGTCCAGGGAAAGGATGCCTTCCCACCAGTTCCTCCTTGATGCCGAGAGCCCGGCCGACTCGTCTGACCTCGTCTTTAAAGAGCATCCTGAGCGGCTCCAAGACCTTGAGATTCATCTTTTCAGGAAGCCCGCCAACATTGTGGTGCGACTTGATCTTGGAGGCGATCCCCTCGATTCCGGCTGACTCGATAACGTCCGGATAGATCGTGCCCTGTGCTAGCCAGCGGGCACCCTCGATCTCTCGGGCGTATTTGTCGAAAGTCTCGACGAACAGGCGGCCTATTATCTTCCTCTTGGCCTCCGGCTCTGTCACCCCAGCAAGTTCCCGCAGGAAATCCTCAGAGGCATCAACTCCAATGACGTTGAGGTTCATGTCCTTGTACGAGGCCAGGACATCATCATATTCATTTTTCCTTAATAGGCCGTTGTTGACGAATATGCATGTGAGGTTGTGGCCGATGGCCTTGTTGAGCAACACTCCCGCGACAGTGGAGTCCACGCCACCGCTAAGACCGAGAATCACTTTGTCGTCCCCGACCTTCTCCTTTATAGCTGCGACTGTGGTCTCGATGAAGGAGGCGGATGTCCAGTCCCCTTTGCATCCGCAGATCCTGAAAGCGAAATTCCCGAGAATCCTGGATCCTTCGGTGGTGTGGAAAACCTCCGGATGGAACTGAACGGCGTAAGTGGGCTCCCCATCAAATGAGAAGGCGGCGTTTTCCACGCTTTCAGTGGAGGCGATGATTTTGGCTCCATCCGGCAGTGCGGAGATGGTATCCCCATGCGACATCCAAACCTGTGAGCGATGTGGGAGGCCCCGCAATAGAAGTGATTCTGAATCAACTATTTCTAGCATAGCTCTCCCGTATTCCCTCGCGAGTGAGCCTTCAACCTTGCCTCCGAATTTATGGGCCAGATACTGCGCCCCATAGCATATTCCGAGAAGAGGGAAATGGCCCTTGATCCCACTTAGATCAATCTGGGGTGCATTGGTGTCCCTGACGGAGCATGGACTACCGGAAAGGATCACTCCTTTCACATCGTCTCCCAAGACAGGGACTTTGTTGAACGGGTAGATTTCACAAAAGACGTTAAGCTCCCGCAGGCGGCGGCCGATCAACTGTGTGACCTGTGAGCCGAAATCAAGGATGATGATTTTTTCTGTCATTTGGTTCGTGATTTCCGTCGCAAAAATAGTATAAAAACAGAATTCTGAAAAAAAATACGAAACATGAATAATGATTGAAAAAATATTCATATATTTGAGGCGGAAATGAATATTTATTTACGGTGAAAAGCAAGCAGGAGAGACATAAGATCATTAAGGAGGTCGTCGGGAAAGGGAAAGTCTCGAGTCAGGAGGAGTTAGCTGAGATTCTTGAGAATAACGGTATACAGGTGGCTCAGGCCACTTTATCCCGTGACATCAGGGACCTGGGCATAACCAAGCGCCATGATGGTGACGGGTATTATTACAGTCTTCCCGGAGTCTCTTCCAGACCATCCGGAAGGAGGTTCCCGGCTTCTTTCGTGAATGTCTCCAGCATTGAGTTCACTGGCCCGTTGGCTGTTCTTAAGACCATGCCTGGGCATGCCAATATGATTGCAGCTTGGATAGATTCCGTCTCTCTTCCTGAGGTGGCTGGCACCATAGCTGGGGACGACACCATTATGCTTGCTATCCGTGAAGGTGTGTCAAGGGAAGAATTATTGAGGTCTCTTGGGAAACTATTCTCAGGCTTGGAGTCTGTTAGATTGAATTAATAGAATTAATTATTGAGATACAGATGAGATTGGAGGACATAACGATAGAGGTAGCCTCTGAGAAGCACCTAGTCTATGTTGACAAGATTTTGACGTCCATCGAGGAAGCCGCCAAGGTTCGGGGGACGGGAATCGCCCGCAGGAAACCGGAGTACATCGCCCGGAAGATGGAAGAGGCCAAGGCGGTCATAGCTCTTCACGGAGAGGATTTCGCCGGGTTCAGCTACATCGAGACTTGGGAGCATAAGAGCTATGTGACCACTTCGGGACTTATTGTGCGACCCGAGTTCAGGGGCCTGGGTATCGCCAAGAAAATCAAGGACTTGACTTTCACATTGGCCCGTACCCGCTGGCCTAAGGCAAAGATATTCAGTCTTACGAGCGGTGCGGCCGTGATGGCGATGAATACTAGGCTGGGTTACAAGCCTGTCACCTTCGCTGAGCTCACTACAGACGAGTCGTTCTGGAAGGGATGCGAGGGTTGTATTAATGTCGATGTGCTGAAGAGGACGGATCGCAAGTACTGCATCTGCACCGGGATGCTGTTCGATCCTGAGGAGCATTTGCCGGCCAAGATTCCGCAGGATGTGTTGGACCGGATCGCGGCCTTGGATAAGGAAGAAGAAACAAACGATTGACAGATATGGCAAAAAAGAAAGTAGTGGTCGCTTATAGCGGCGGTCTGGACACTTCGTTCACGGTCATGTACCTGACGAAGGAAAAAGGTTATGAGGTTTACGCGGCTTGCGCCGACACCGGTGGATTCAGCCCTGAGCAACTGAAAGACAATGAGAAACGCGCTTATGAGCTTGGCGCCAAGGAATATGTCACCCTGGACGTGACGAAGGAATACTATGACAAGAGCCTTAAGTACATGATCTTCGGAAACGTGTTGAGAAATGGGACTTATCCCGTCTCTGTATCTTCCGAGAGAATATTCCAGGCAATGGCCATAGCCCGTTACGCCAAAGAGATCGGAGCGGACGCTATTGCCCACGGATCAACCGGGGCCGGAAATGACCAGGTCCGTTTCGACATGACCTTCCTTGTGATGGCTCCAGGGATAGAGATTATCACCCTTACCCGCGACATGGCCCTGACTCGCCAGTTTGAGGTCGATTATCTCAATGAGCATGGTTTCAAGGCTGATTTCAAGAAGTTGAAATATTCCTACAATGTCGGCCTCTGGGGAACCTCCATTTGCGGAGGCGAGATCCTGGACTCTAAGCAGGGACTGCCGGAAAGCGCTTATTTGAAGCAAGTCACAAAAGAAGGTTCTGAGATTATTGAGATCGGGTTCGAGAAAGGGGAGATAGTCTCGGTCAATGGGCAGGAGTTTACCGATAAGGTGGCCGCCATACAGAAAGTGGAGACTATCGCCGCCCCTTATGGGATCGGCAGGGATATGCATGTGGGTGACACTATAATAGGTATAAAGGGCCGTGTCGGCTTCGAGGCCGCGGCTCCGATGCTGATCATGGCTGCCCATAAGTTCCTTGAGAAATTCACCCTCAGCAAGTGGCAGCAGTATTGGAAAGACCAGGTGGCCAATTGGTATGGGATGTTCCTCCATGAGAGCCAGTACCTTGAGCCTGTGATGAGGGACATCGAGGCAATGCTCACTGAGAGTCAACGTAATGTGACAGGAAAGGTCACCATGGAGCTGCGTCCGTGGTCATTCTCGACGGTGGGAGTGGATTCACCCTGCGATCTCGTGAAGACCAAGTTCGGGGAATATGGCGAGATGCAGAAGGGTTGGACCAGCGAGGATGCCAAGGGATTCATAAAAGTGAGCTCCACGCCGCTCCGGGTTTATTACACTGCCCATAAGGACGAGGGTGAGAAACTTGAGAAGGAGTTGTGATGGCCGCTGATAAAAAGATTAAGGTTGGGATCGTTGGAGCCGCCGGTTACACTGCCGGTGAACTTCTCAGGATTCTTGTGAACCATCCTTGTGTGGAGATAGCCTTCGCGCAAAGCGGAAGCCATGCCGGAGAGCCGGTCTGGTCTGCTCACGCCGATCTACTAGGAGAGACGAACCTCAGATTCGTCTCGGGGATGCCCGATCTGGTCGGGCATGACACCCCTGTCATTCCCGGCTCGACCGGGAATCCGGACGTGTTATTCCTTTGTAGCGGTCACGGGAAAGCGAAACCCTTTGTCGAGTCGCTCCCGGAGAGCTACAAGGGTGCCATCATCGATCTCGGGAATGACTTCCGCCTTAAAGCCGATGCTGGAGATTTCGTCTATGGCCTTCCGGAAGCATTTAAGGATAAGATAGTTAAGGCTAAGCATATCGCTAATCCCGGCTGTTTCGCCACATCAATCCAACTTGCTTTGTTGCCAATGGCAAAGGCTGACTTGCTGCCGGAGATCCATGTGACCGGTATAACCGGGTCAACCGGTGCCGGGCAGGCACCTTCTGAGACGACTCATTTCAGCTGGAGGACAGATAACCTGTCTGTTTACAAGGCATTCACTCACCAGCACCTGGGTGAGATCAATGAGACTCTAAAGACCATGTCTCCCCATTATTCCGGGGACATGAACTTCGTTCCGGTGAGGGGTGACTTCGCCAGGGGAATACTCGCGTCAGTCTATTTCGACTGTGACCTCCCTGAGGAGACCGCGGTAGCTATGTACAAGGATTATTACAAGAATGAACCTTTTGTCCATGTGATAGACTCCAACCCGGATGTGAAAATGGTGGTGAACACCAACAAATGTGTACTGAATGTGCGGAAGCACGGACGGAAACTGCACGTTATCAGTGTGATAGATAATCTGGTGAAAGGAGCTTCCGGTCAGGCTGTCCAGAACATGAACCTTGTTTTCGGCCTCCCTGAGGACACCGGTCTCCACCTGAAAGCCACAAGATTCTAGCGATATGGAACTATTTGATGTATACAGTTTGTTTGACGTGACTCCGATTCGGGCCAAGGGCACGAGATTATGGGACGACAAGGGCACCGAGTACCTGGATCTCTATGGCGGTCACGCTGTCATATCCGTAGGCCACTGCCATCCTCATTACGTGGAGACTATAACGGACCAGCTAAGCAAAATAGGATTCTATTCCAACAGTGTCCGCAATCCTCTCCAAGTGGAACTGGCGGAGAAGATAGGGGAGTTGTCAGGTTATCCTGATTATTCCTTATTCCTTTGCAACTCAGGAGCTGAGGCTAATGAGAACGCGTTGAAACTGGCCTCTTTCCATACAGGGGAGCGTCGTGTCATCGCTTTCAAGGGAGCCTTCCATGGGCGCACTTCCGGAGCTGTCGCCGTGACCGATAATCCAAAGATAAGGGCTCCTTTCAATAGCTGGCACGAGGTGACTTTCGTCGGGATGAATGACATCGCGGCGGTAAAGGAGGAACTCTCCAAAGGAGACATCGCCGCTGTCATAATCGAGGGCATCCAGGGAGTTGGGGGAATCATCATTCCGGATGACGACTTCATGAGGAGCCTTAGGGATGTGACAAAAGAGGCTGGTGTGCCTCTGATTCTTGACGAGGTTCAGAGCGGATGCGGGCGTACAGGCAAATATTTCGCCCACCAATGGACAGGAATCCGTCCTGACTTGATCACTATGGCCAAGGGCATGGCGGGCGGCTTCCCGATAGGTGCTGTATTGATCTCTCCTGAGTTCGTGCCTGTCAAAGGAATGCTTGGTACCACATTCGGCGGCAATCATCTCGCCATGGCCGCCGCCATCGCAGTCGCCGACATCATCAAAGACGAGAACCTTGTCCAGAATGCCTATGAGGTCGGTGAATACCTCAAATCACGCCTTCAGGCGTTGGCTTCAGAGCCTGACGCTAACGGAATCAAAGAAGTTCGTGGCAGGGGACTGATGATTGGTGTTGAGTTCGATGGACCGATAGCGGAGTTGCGTCGGAAGCTGCTTTTCGAAAAGAAAGTGTTCACAGGCGTGTCGGGCAAGAACATGATCCGTCTCCTCGCGCCCCTCACGCTCAGCAAAGAAGACGTTGACATATTCATTAAAGCATTGGAGGAATCACTATGAGATCTTTCTTTCATGTGAGCGACATAGGCGACCTGGCGTCTGCCCTTCAGGAAGCCAAACAAGTCAAAGCGACTCCTTTCGCATGGAAGGAGCTCGGCCGGGACAAAACCATCATCCTGATCTTTTTCAATAGCAGCCTTAGGACACGTCTAAGTAGCCAGAAAGCAGCTCTCAATCTCGGGATGAACCCTATTGTCCTCAACGTCGGCGCTGATAGCTGGAAGCTCGAGACTCAGTTGGGAGTCATTATGGACGGAGACAAGAGCGAGCATCTGAGGGAAGCTATCCCTGTGATCGGCAGCTATTGCGACATCATTGGAGTGCGCTCTTTCGCCGGTCTTACCGACCGGGAGTTTGACTATGCGGAATCAATTCTAACCCAATTCATAGAATATTCAGGGAAGCCGGTTATAAGCCTTGAATCGGCGACTGTGCACCCCTGCCAGGCCTTCGCGGACCTGATAACCATTGAGGAATACAAGACGAAAGCCCGCCCGAAGGTTGTCATGACTTGGGCTCCTCATCCCCGCTCTCTTCCGCAAGCTGTCCCTAACTCATTCGCCGAATGGATGAACGCCGCCGACGTGGACTTTGTGATCACCCATCCGGAGGGCTATGAGCTGGATCCCCGTTTTGTCGGGAACGCGGTTGTCGAGTATGACCAGATGAAGGCCCTGGAGGGAGCTGACTTCGTTTATGCTAAGAACTGGAGCTGCCCTGGCGTCACTAACCCGGCTGATTATGGGAAGATTCTCAGCAAGGATATGGGCTGGGTAGTGGACGAGCGTCACATGGCGGTCACGGACAACGCTTACTTCATGCATTGCCTTCCCGTGCGTAGGAACATGATTGTCTCGGATGGGGTGATTGACTCGCCGAGAAGCATAGTCATTCCGGAAGCGGCCAACCGGGTGGTTTCCGCGCAGGTGGTAATGAAAAGGATGTTGGAGGATTTGATATGATCAAGGAAAGTCTGAATATAATCAAAGTGGGCGGCGCGGTCGTTGAGGACGAGAAGTCCTTGTCTGGCCTCCTCATGTCTTTCTCAAGCCTCCATGGAAAGAAGATTCTTGTCCATGGCGGTGGTAAGATCGCCACAGAGATGGCTGGAAAGCTTGGAGTCGAGACCCAGATGATTGACGGGCGCAGGATCACCAGCGCGGAGATGCTGAAGGTTGTCACCATGGTCTATGGCGGCCTTGTCAACAAGACCATAGTCGCCCGCCTTCAAGCGCTTGGGGTCAACGCTCTTGGCATGACGGGGGCTGACATGAATATAATCATGAGTGTGAAACGCCCTGTCGAGCTGGTTAATTTCGGATATGTGGGCGATGTGAAATACGTGAATACCAGGGCTTTGGTCTCTCTTCTTGAGGCCGGTGCCGTGCCTGTCCTGGCTCCATTGACCCACGACAAGGAAGGATCCATGCTGAACACCAACGCCGACACTATAGCCTCCTCGGTCGCTCGGGCTCTGGCTGAGAAATATTCCGTCACATTGACATTTTGCTCCTCGATTCCAGGGGTTCTCAAGGATCTTGCTGACCCCACTTCCGTGATCAAGACGGTTGCCAAGAAAGATTTCGAGCCAATGGTCACTGACGGGATAATCTCTGAGGGTATGATCCCAAAACTCCAGAATGCCTTTGACGCGATCAATGACGGCGTCTCGAAGGTGGTCATAACCTCCCCTTCTGACTTGTCTGGAGGAACGACCATATTGGCTGACCCAGAGACTGACGATTAAGATGGACACCATTGGACTCCTATCAGACCTGATCCGTATTCCTTCCTTCAGCCGGGAGGAGAAAGATGCTTGCGATCTCCTTGAGAACTGGTTGAAAAACAACGGTTTCTCTGATGTGCGCAGGGTTGGGAACAATCTATGGATGGAGTCGGAGGAACCTTCCGGCAAACCAACGATCCTGCTTAACGCCCACATCGACACGGTGAAGCCGTCGCATGGCTACACCAGGGATCCTTTCTCTCCGGATATTGAGGATGGGAAGTTGTATGGTCTTGGAAGCAACGATGACGGAGGTCCTCTCATCGCCTTGTTGGAGACCTATCACGAGCTTGCGGCTCGTCCGCAGCCTTACAGGCTTGTTTTTTCCGCCACTGCTGAGGAAGAGGTCAGTGGCAGGGGAGGCATGGATTGTCTTCTCCCCGAGATTGGAGAAATCGCATTCGGGGTGATTGGGGAGCCTACTGGTATGAATATGGCCGTGGCTGAGAAAGGGCTGATGGTTCTGGATTGCTCGTCTAAGGGAAAGAGCGGTCATGCGGCCAGAAACGAGGGAATCAACGCCATTTATGAGGCAATCCAGGATATTGATTGGTTCCGGTCGTATCAGTTCCCGAAGGTCTCGGAGTATCTTGGTCCGGTGAAGATGTCCGTCACGATGATCTCGGCTGGCACGCAGCATAATGTTGTCCCCGATGAGTGCCGGTTTGTCGTGGATGTGCGCCCTAATGGGATGTATTCAAACCCGGAGTTGTTGGAACTGATCAAGGGGTCGGTCAAGTGTGAGGTCAAGGAGCGTTCCACCAGGATAGGAAGCTCGCATCTTCCTGAGAGCCATCCTGTTGTCCGGCGAGGACTATCGCTCGGCCTGCGGCCATTCGGGTCACCTACCACGAGCAATCAGGCTCTTTGCTCTTTCCCGACCCTCAAAATTGGTCCCGGGGATTCCTCCCGCTCCCATGGACCGGACGAATACATCGGTCTGGATGAGATATCCCGCGGGGTGGAGATATATGTCAAACTTCTGGATGGATTGGAATTATAGGAATATGGCTAATAAATTATGGGATAAAGGGTACGATGAGGATGCCCGCATAGATGCCTTCACGGTTGGCAGGGACAGGGAACTGGACCTGGAATTGGCCCCTTATGACATCCTTGGCACAATGGCGCATATAACCATGCTCCAAAGCGTCGGGCTTCTGTCAAAAGATGAATTGGATGTCCTGCTTCCGGAGCTAAGGGTTTTATATACAGCGGCTTCCGAAGGCAAGTTTGAGATTGAGCCAGACGTTGAGGATGTCCACTCTCAGGTGGAATTGATGCTGACACGTAAGCTTGGTGACATCGGAAAGAAAGTCCACACCGGTCGTTCCCGCAACGACCAGGTGCTCGTGGATCTGAAACTTTTCACCCGTGCCAGGATTGAGAAGACCGTCCGCAAGGTGGAAAGCCTGTTCAAGACACTTCAGGAGGCCAGTGAGAAGTACAAAGATGTACTGATTCCGGGATATACCCACCTTCAGGTCGCCATGCCGTCTTCTTTCGGCCTTTGGTTTGGTGCCTATGCTGAGAGTCTCACGGGAGACATGACCATGCTGAAGGCTGCCTGGGACATAGTCAATCGTAATCCGCTTGGCTCCGCCGCTGGTTACGGCTCATCCGCGCCGCTGGACAGAACCCTCACGACAAGGCTTTTGGGATTTGACGATCTTGACTACAACTCCGTATATGCCCAGATGACCAGGGGAAAGATGGAAAGGGCGGTGGCTTTCGCTTATTCCTCAGTCGCTGAGACCATAGGGAGACTGGCTTTCGACGGGTGCATGTATTCCAGCCAGAATTTCGGATTTGTCAAGTTGCCTGATGCCTTGACAACAGGTTCCAGCATCATGCCGCACAAGAAGAATCCGGATGTGTTCGAGTTGGTCAGGGCCCGCTGCAACAAGATATCGGGTGTGCCGAACGACATCCGTCTCATCACAGGGAATCTCCCTTCCGGGTATTTCCGTGATATGCAGATTCTCAAGGAAGTATTCTTCCCGATGTTTGATGAGCTGGACGATTGCCTTGACATCGTGGAATATGCGGTTAAGGGAATGGAAGTCAAGACCGATGTCATGTCGGATCCAAAGTACAAGCTCGCGTTCAGTGTCGAGAAGGTCAATGACCTTGTCTCTCAAGGAGTTCCGTTCCGTGACGCATATCGGCAAGTGGCTGCGTCAATCGCGGAAGGGACATTTGAGTATTCCGGAAAACTGTCCCATACTCATGAGGGATCGATCGGTAACCTATGCAACGACAGGGTCGCCGCCAGGATGGGAAGACTCATTTCGGGTTTCGGTTTTGACAAAGTCGAGACCGCCATCAATGCATTGCTGTCATGCTGAATCGGTGAATCTTTTTTTTTCATAATCCTGCGGAAATCAGTAAATTCGCAGGATTTTTTTAAGAATATATGCAGGAAATCAGAAATATAGCGCTCATCGCGCACGTTGACCACGGCAAGACAACGCTAGTGGATAGGATGATTTACCAAGCCAATCTGGTGCGTCAGCCGGAGAATCTTGGCCAGCTCATCCTCGACAATAACGACATTGAGAGGGAAAGAGGCATAACCATCCTCGCGAAGAATGTCTCCGTGACCTATAAAGGAGTCAAAATCAATATTATAGATACTCCTGGGCATAGTGATTTCGGTGGTGAGGTTGAGAGAGTGCTGAATATGGCCGACGGAGTGCTCCTCTTGGTGGACGCCTTTGAGGGCTGCATGCCCCAGACCCGTTTCGTGCTTCATAAGGCCCTCCAGCTTGGCAAGAAGCCCATCGTCGTGATTAATAAAGTGGATAAGCCAAATTGCCGTCCGGATGAGGTTCAGGAAGAAGTTTTTGACCTGATGTGTGCCCTTGACGCCGATGACGACCAGCTGGACTTCAAGACCATATTCGGTAGCGCGAAGCAAGGTTGGATGTCTGAGGACTGGAATAATCCGACATCGGACATTACTCCTCTTCTCGATGCCATCCTTGAGGTTGTTCCCGCCCCCAAGATGGTGGAAGGCACTGTCCAGATGCAAGTCACTTCTCTTGAGTATTCACCTTATGTGGGCAGGATCGCTGTAGGTAAGGTGACAAGAGGAGTCCTTCATACCGGCGAGCAGGTGAGCCGTTGCAAGAGATACGATATTGTCGAGAAGCATAAAGTGAAACAGCTGATGGTTTTCGATGGCCTTGGCAAATCCAATGTGGAGGAAGTCCGTTGTGGAGACATCTGTGCGGTCGTTGGAATAGATGGTTTCGAGATTGGTGACACAGAAAGTCCTATCATCCCGCTCTATGTGCGTGATGCCTTTAAGACTTTCCAAGTTACTAAGTTGGCATTCGATAAGGGGGTGTTTGTCAACTCTGTTGTTCCACCAGCATGTGCACCGCAAGACACACTCATCCGTGTGGCGCTCATGGCAACTCATACTAAAGAACAAGTTGACCGTTGCGTAGCAATTCTTGTGGATACATTCAAGGAATTGGGACTGCTCAAATAAAAGAAAGATTTATATATGTGTAGGATGAAGGGAAGTTAACAACTTCCCTTCCCTATTCTAAAATAGAATGTCATGCTAACATTAAAACTCATCACAGAAGAGACTGAACGAGTTATCAAAGGTCTCGAAAAAAAGCACTTTCAAGGTGCGAAAGAAGCTGTAGAACAGGCCATAGCCATTGACAAACAGCGTCGTGAAGCACAAACAAAACTTGATGCCATCCTCGCCGAGAGCAAAAAATATGCTGCTCAAATCGGTCAACTCATGAAGGCTGGCAAGAAAGACGAAGCCGAAGCGGCAAAACAGGAGGTGGCAAAACTCAAGGCTGAAGCCTCAAATCTTGAAGCCGTCAAGCAAGATGCAGAGCAGCAACTCACTGCTCATCTCTGCACCATCCCCAACATCCCTTACGATGAAGTGCCCGAAGGTTCCTGTGCTGAGGATAATGTTGTGGTGAAATCATCTCTGCGTGAGTGCAAGCCTGGTGATACTGTAGGTAACTGGGACACAGTACCTTCAAATGGAAATGCCAAACTTCCCCATTGGGAACTTGCTAAGAAGTATAATCTTATTGACTTCGACCTTGGAGTGAAAATTACAGGTGCAGGTTTTCCTGTCTATATAGGCAAAGGTGCTCAACTTCAACGTGCTCTTATCAATTTCTTTTTGGCAGAAGCCAATAAGGCCGGTTACACAGAAATCATGCCTCCTACGGTGGTGAATGCCGCATCTGGATATGGAACTGGTCAACTTCCTGATAAGGAAGGGCAGATGTACCACTGCGAGGTGGATGACCTCTATCTCATTCCCACGGCAGAGGTTCCT
>ONSC01000068.1 GCA_900320365.1 uncultured Bacteroidales bacterium | reverse complement strand
AAGGCCAGGGCCACTGTAGAGGGAGCCAGGGTTTCCAGCGAATACGTTTTCCGTGAACTTGAAAAAGTGAAAAAGGCAAAAGATTCCGAAAGGTTCGGAGAATAAGATCCCTTAACGGATCACCTTCATCAAGGCTTCCTCCATCAACTTGTAACCATCAAGGTTAGGATGGACAGAGTCCCCGGAGAGGTCCGCGCGGGTCTCACCGTTGGCGTCGGCCAACACAGTGGCGTAGTCAACCAATTTGTAATGCTTTGCCTTAGCGTATTCCTTGATCATGGTGTTGAGCTTGGCGACTTGCTCCTTGGTGTCTTTGAGAGCGGGACGCCACTTGATGTAGGCTGAAGGGACAAGGGTGCAAAGGACAGGCTTGATCTTGTTGGCCTTGGCGATCTCGCACATGGAGACTATGTTGCCGAAGGTGTTCTCAACGGAGATGTATCCATTATTCCTGGCAATATCATTGATTCCGGCGAGGATCACGACATACTTGGGATGATGGTCGACCACATCCCTGCGGAATCTCGCGACCATGTGGGAGGTCACCTGCCCGCTGATACCCCTTCCCAAGAGGTTGTTATTCTTGAAGAAGTCCGGATCCTTGCTGAACCATCCGTCGGTGATGGAGTCTCCCATCAGCACGGCCAATGGCTTTACGGTAACTTCTGAATTGGCCTTGGCATAGCGGTTGAAACCTGCCCAGTCGTTGTCGGGGAGATCCTGGGCGATGGCGCTGAAAGCGCAAAGGGTTGCGGCGAGGGCCGCGATAATTACTCGTCTCATATTCGTGTTATCAATTCTTTCCGGTAAATATACGAATTATCTCCAATAGTTGTTCGGGTGTATCGGCAATAGCATCTGCAGTCTCAAGATCCGTTCTTGGACGGAAACCCCAGGACACGGCCACAGCGGGAATACCCGCATTCCTGGCCGTCTTGATATCCGTTGCCGAATCCCCGACCATCACTACAGCGTGTGCCGGCTGCGCCACTGGCACATCGCCATTCTGTGATGCTGCTGGACGCACTTGTGGCGCTATCTGCCGGCACGCCACCTGACCTCGGCCGCGTCCATTCTCGCTTCGCTGCGGCTGAGTACGGCCGATGGCCAGTGGCGTGCCAAGAGAAGCCGCTTCCAAGGCCAGGCGGATGACCTCAGGGTCGGGCTTGAGGGGAAGGCCAGGGGCGTTGCCGAGAATCTTGACAAAGGGGATATCATCGAAAAAGCGATGGATCAAGGCCTCAGTACCTTCCTGGAACTTGTTCGAAGCCACCGCCAACTTGACTCCAGCAGACGAAAGATCCCAAAGAAGCTCATGTATTCCGGGATATGGCCTTGACAGGACATCAATATGGCTTGTGTAATATTTGACAAACCGACCGAGAGTCAAATCTATAGTTTCCTCCGAAGTCCCCTCCGGCAATGCACTCGTGACAAGATTCCTTATCCCGTGACCGACCATTCTCCTGTACTCTTCAACCGAATGCCCTGGGAAACCGCCTTGAGACAGAGCATGTTCCACAGCGGCGGACAAATCCCCGATCGTATCAATCAGAGTCCCGTCCAAATCGAAAATGACAACAACCTCTTCCATAACGCCTGTTTATCGCCGACCGGCCAAAATGACCCCCGCCAGAATGGCGGCGCAACCGAGAATAGATATCGGGGTCAACCTCTCTCCCAGGATGATCGCCGCGGTTATCAAGGTAAACACCGGGTTGAGATAGACATAGTTGGTTGAGGTGACATTGCCAAGCCCAGCCATGACCAGGTTCCAGATCACAAAGCAAGCGAGAGAGGCTATCAATCCCAGGAAGAGAAGGTTTAGATAAACCGTCGGCTGACCTAACACCTCCAATGAGAAAGAGCCATCCGTCCCCCCGAGAAAAGGGATGATGGTCAACAGTCCATAAAAGAATACCTTCCTTGTCGCGAAGACCGCCCCATAGTCCTTTGTCATCTGCCCCATGAACATGCTGTAAAGGGCCCAGCAAAGGGCGGCACCTATAGACAGGAGGTCGCCTTTCGGAGAGAGTTCGAGCCGTGAGCCATCAAATATCACGATGGCCATACCAACTAACGCCAGAATGGTTCCTGCGATCAACGGAAAGCCCAAAGAGACATCTTCAAGCCCATCGGCGAAACGTCCTCTCAGCAGCTTCCGGGCGATGAGAGTGAATATGGCCGTGAAAACAGGAGCCACACATACGAGGAAGGCCACATTTGCCGCCTGGGTGAATGCCAATGCGGTGTTCTCCGTCAGGAAATAGAACGACCCACCAGTGATACCGAGGAAAAGGAACACTGACTCGTCTTTCCAGGAGTCACTGAATATCCTCAACTTCTCCTTCCCCGTCAAACAGATGCCCCAGATTCCGATGTAAGCCAAAATGAAACGTATAGCGAAAATCGCGGCCGGATGCATCCCGGCGCTGATGAGTGTCTTAGTGCATACGAAGGTCACACCCCAGACCGCCACAACGGCCAGGGCGAGCAAATGATAGAAGAGTTTGGAAGAAGCCCTATTCACCGACTCACCAATCAAGTTTGACATTGTTGGCTCTCAGGGTCTTCTGGAGAAGTTTGACATCGATCTCGCGGCAGCTTTGCCTGTACGCCAAGGCTTGTGCGGCGGCCGTACCGGCCGCCTGACCTGTCATAAGGCAGGTTCCAACTTCCCTGGCGTCGTACATCAATTCTTTCTCAAAACCGATGCAGCGCCCCGCGACAAGCAGGTTGGAGACCTTTTTCGGCACCAATGAGCGATACGGGATCTGCCACATCGGGCGTTGCTTCCTAGGCATTGAGCCCCCGCTCCACACCAAGGTCGAGTCAGAGCCGGTGAAACCTATGACATCATCGTAACTTTTAGATGTGGCGGCGCCTTCGGTAGTCACATTGAACACTGAATTTAGTACCCTGGTGATCCTCACCCCGACCAACGAGGGGGAACTGAGGAGGAACGCCTTCTCGTCTCCGGCGGTCTCGCGCAACTTCATTGTCCTGTCCCACATCCGTTTACGCATCTCCAGCTGGGCATTGGTGAGAGTATACATGTCCAGTCCGTCAACACCACGGACACCGTCACCGAGATGTCCCGTGAATACCCCCTCGTGAGGAGTGATTGAGCCGGCCCTGCTCTTGGACACACCACCTACCCTGTACATCGCGCTGATGTCGTATTTATATTCCTTGAAGTCCTCTCCGGTCCACTCAAGGACGTCCCCGTCACCGCTGCAGTCCACCACGAGGCCCGCTTTCACGGCCACGCGCCCGCTCTTCGTCTCAAGAATCAAATGCTCTATGCGGTCCCCGCTCATAATGGCGTCGCAAGCCTGTACCCCGTAAAGAATCCTGACGCCAGCCTCAGCGCACATCTCCTCCATGAAATACTTCGTCGCCTCAGTGTCCACATTGGGAGGTGTCTCCAGCCAAGCCAACATCCCATGCTTCTCCAGTCGCTGGCACAACTCGTCGCAGATGCCGAAAACCGCCTGGACCCTACCCTTTGGAGTAGGCGTGTACATGTCGTTGAGCAAGGTGACATCACAACCTGTGAAAAGACCGCCCAGGAAATAGCCCCGCTCCAACAGCAGCGTGTCACATCCCTGCCTAGCCGCGGCAACCGCGGCGGCGAATCCAGCCGGTCCTCCACCTACGACCACCACATCGGCACTGTCAACTACCGCGACTTTGCGGGCGGGCTCCTTCACGAAGCCTTTAGCCTGCAGACGTGTTTTGGCCGACACTGTCTTAGCGTTCAACTCTGGCGCTATAGCTCCGCCCGCGGCAACTCCAGCCGCGGTCAAGGCTGTGGTTTTCAGGAAATGTCTTCTGTCCATTTCATAAAGAAGATTATACAGCGGAAAGATACGAAAAAAACAAAAAAGCGCTATTTTTATGGTATGAAAAAGCTTCTCATTTCTCTAGCGACAGTGATAATGCTGTCCCTCCTGCCCGCCTTCGGGGCATCACCTGTAACCAAAGGCAAAAAGGTCGTGTTCATCGGCGATTCCATCACAGATGGCAACTGGGGGTGCGTCAACGGCTACAAACCGACTTCTGCCGAGCGGAGCCATACTGATTTCAATCACATCTACGGCCACAGCTACATGATGCTCGTCGCTTCCGACATCCAGAGCAAGCGCCCAAAGGCTGGCCATAAGTTCTTCAACCGTGGTTTCAGCGGCCACAAACTCATCGATCTGGAGGGCAGATGGAAGGAGGATGTGCTTGATCTTGATCCTGACGTTGTGTCCGTGCTTGTCGGTGTGAACGATATGGGAGCATATTTCAAGACCAAAGCCCCCGACAGGGTTCCTTTCGATTTCGACGGCTGGAAAGAAAGGTACAGGTCCCTGCTTCAAAGAGTCAAGGATCAGAATCCTTCGGTCAAGCTTGTACTTTGCGCCCCGTTCCTCGCCAAGGAAGGAAGCACCGGCATGCTTGTCGATTATGCTGAGAGGGAAGAGATGGTCTCCAAGCTCGCCGACATTGTCCGGGAATTGTGCGCTGAAACGGGCGCCACATGTATTCCGTTCGACGAATTGTTCGGAAAACTAGTCGAGTCTGAGCCGTCGCCGTGTTACTGGATCTGGGACGGAGTCCACCCCACCCCCGCCGGTCATCGCCGCATGGCCAACCTCTGGGAAAAGAAAGTCAAATTGTAGTCTCGAAGTGATGCTTTCCGCCGGAGATGACTTTCGGGACAGTATCTCCGGGGATATACACTTCCGTCCGGATCCCGGCAGGGACTTCAACATCCCACTTGAAAACCCCATTCTCCACCTTCCAAGAGCTGGAGATCTTGCCTTGGACAGAATCATACGAGCAGTTCACATAATCAAGCCCATTGATCGGGTAGGGCTTGAGTTCAATCTCCGTGAAGCCTGGTTTGAGAGGACGTATTCCAGCGAGGTACTCATATTCCCAGGTGATAAGGTCCCCGAGGAGCATGACATGATTGCCTGAATTCATTGCGGGGTCCGCCGTATCGCCGTTCCATAGTTCCCAGATTGTGGTGGCGCCATGGGCAGCCATATATCCCCAAGAAGGATAAGTGTCGTCAGAAGCTATCTTAAGCGCCAGATCCGGCCTGCCATATTCGGTTAAAGTCCTCATCAGCACCTGGATACCGATGACTCCCGAGCTGACATGACCGCCGAACTCATTCTCCGTCTTGTCCACAATCGACGTTAACACCCTCTGCTCCTCCCCTTCCGGGACAATCCCATTCCAGAGAGCCAGAAGGTTGGCGGTCACGGTGTTATTGTCATAGCAGCCTCTTTCCGCATTGTAGAACTTCCGGTTGAAAGCCTCCACGCTGGCCTTACGCTCAGCCTCGAAGTACTGGACATCCCCTGGATAGCCGGCGATGGGAGCGAACTCCTTCATGACCTCGCAATAATGGACATAGTATGGCGTGGCTATCACCTCCGGTGCCGTGATGCGGGCGGGATCTTGGGAATGAATCATTTCCAAGGACTCCGGCGGCATGCACCAATCGCCGTAGTTGTCCTTTGTCATGATTCCATCCACCAGATACCTGTCTTTCATATATGAGAGCCACTTTCTCATAGCAGGATAATGCTTGACGATCACTCCCTCGTCCCCGAAACGCATCCACAGCATTCTGGCGGCATCAATGAACAACCCCGGCCATGTCATATTGTCGGGACGCACCGTCCAGAAATTGGGAGCCACGCTAGGAAGCTGTCCCTCCTCGTTCTGCTCGGTGGCGATGTCATCCAGCCATTTTGAATAGAGGGCGTGGTTGTCGAATATCCAGCTCTCCCCATAGCATCCTGTGGCCCTGTCTCCAAGCCATCCCATTCGCTCATCACGTTGCGGACAATCGGTAGGCATTCCACGATAATTGCCTCTAATCCCCCAGAACGCGTTCTTATACACTTGGTTAATGACGGGGTCTGAGCATTCGAAATAGCCGGTCGTGGCCATTTTGTCATATATAACCTGCCCTTCGAAATCCTCAAGTGAAGGCTGATAAGAAAGGCCGCTGATCTCCACGAAACGAAAGCCATGATACACGAACAAAGGATGCCAGACGAACTCCTTGCCGTCCCGGGCGATATAATAATCCCTGGCCTTAGCAGAACGAAGATTCTCGGTGTAAAGCTCGCCGTCATCCTGAAGCGTCTCGGCGAACCGCATCTTCAAGGTGTCGCCCTCACTCATTCTCGCCTTGACCTGCAGCCAACCGACCATGTTCTGCCCCATGTCAAGAATATATCTCCCTCCGGATAAAGGACTGATTGACACCGGCTTCACAATATCCTGTATCTCGATGTTAGGATTCGGTTGCAAGGTAAGCTTCCCCAAAGGAGCCTCAGCCGCCTCCGCTTGAGGCCATGAGCTATCATCAAACGATGGATCAAGCCATCCATCCTGTTCCATCCTGGCGTCGTAGATCTCGCCGTCATATTCATTATTGGAGCGTATCGGTCCGTCGGCTGTGGCTTTCCAGCTCTTATCGCTCACAATCCTCTGGACGCTTCCGTCTGAATATTTAATCTCAAGCTGGCAGATAAGGCAGGGCAGTTGCTTGTCATACCGCTTGTAGGTGTTGATATTGTCCCAGTTCACCCTGACACCTGGAAAACGCCCCGTACCGAGGGCCACGC
This sequence comes from uncultured Bacteroidales bacterium, assembly GCA_900320365.1. Classification (GTDB taxonomy): domain Bacteria; phylum Bacteroidota; class Bacteroidia; order Bacteroidales; family UBA932; genus Cryptobacteroides. Next base: position 4,365 of record ONSC01000068.1, on the reverse strand, counting down.
CCATGGCATTGACGCCCTTCTTCAATAAGCCGGTGACATTGAAACTATTGTAATACACTGTCTTATCGTAGTTTGAGACAGTGGGCATCAGAACCTGCTCTCCCCCAACCTTGAACCCGTTGATATATGCCTCATAAAGGCCCAGGCCACAGATATGCAACCAAGCCTCACGAACTGTCTTGCCAGACTGGAAAGCGGTTCTTAAGTATCTTGCGGGAAGGGACACATCACCGGTCCTGACATCCTCCGGAGAAGTGATACCGATCCAAGACGCTTCCCAACTGACCATCGGCTTCCTAAACACTACCTGGCAAGGCTTGGAGGTCTTCCCGGATATCTTGGACTTTCCCGTCAAAGGATTATACCTCACCCTGCAATCGCTGTAAGAGGTTCCCTCACCATCAGGGAGATGGAGGGTCACATCGATAGGTTGATCTCCCGGAACTATCAGTATATCAATATGATCTCCCTCATCCATCGGGATAACAGCCCCAACCCTGGCATAAAGGGGGAACTCGTCAAGGGCATATTCCTTCTCAATGACAGAGCCTCCATGCAGGCGATCACGGGATACCCACTCAATCCAATCATCCCCTTCGGGAAGAACGAAGGAAACATGTGAGTCATAATCAGTTATCGCCTTTGTGAAAAGATCCGGTCCCAAACGGTGGCTCTCCTGTTCGAAATCAACATCCCTCAGCAGGGTGCCTCCATTAAGATGGGCGTCAACGATTGTGGAGAATATGTACGGGACAAGTTTCTTGTGGAGAAGTACCACGTCACGGTAAATCTTACCTGCCTCCTCACCGTGCCACCAAGCGAGATGGTTCTCAAATGGCTTATTGGCACCTCCGTTAACCATGCCTGCCGTAAGGGCTCCGAACTGCGCGTACCTTATGAGCTGCTCCTTGCCGGGAGCCGCACCAAAGAATCCTCCCACCTCTGTACTGACAGCCCCATAGCCATGTTCCGCAGAGGTGTAAATATTCTTGATCTGGTCTTTGAGACCCTGCCATTCCCCGGAGAAATCGCCGCACCAGCCAAGGCTAAGCTTGTTCTTGCTGGAGTTATCCGCATCACCCTGAAATGAATATGGTCTGGCCAGAATCATTCCCATGCCAGGACGACGGCTATTCACATAGTCGTACATGGCGTCATAGTAGAAATGCCTGTATTCCTTATTGGACATTTCCCCTATGCTGGTCATGACAGGCTCAGGAATGCTCAATTCTCCTTGGTCAACCTTGAAGCCATATACCCCTCCTTCCATCACCTTGTCAAGCTGCGAATACCACCATGCGGTAGCCTCCGGATTCGTGAAATCGACATGAACTCCCGTGCCCTTCCACCAATTGTAAGGCTTTCCACCATTCACAACGAATCCATTGGAAAGCGCCTCGTCATAATTGGAACTTTTATCGACCGGGCAATCCGCACTGACTGTATTCACGCAGCCAGTCAGCCAAAGGATCGAATGGACACCCTTGTCGAGAAGGCCGGAAGTCAGTTTCTGAGGCTCCGGATAACGGTTCGTGTCCCATGTGAAATTGTTGTAACTGGTGGACCAAGGGCTGTCTATTATGACTCCATCAACAGGGATATCCCTATCTAAATAGCCATCAACCAGACGGTTCACCGCCTCCTGTGTGTTGAATTCATCCTCCCAGACAATGTGGCCCAAGGCCCAAGCTGGAGTGACAGGAATCCTTTCAGCGACTTTATTTGGCTCTTTAGTGGAACATGACGCCGCGATCAGGGCAACCAAAGCCAACGATACCAACTTCCTCATAGACGTATGATAGTAATGATTATTCACAAAAATAACCATTTCCTCGCAGATATCCACTTGCGACACCAATTGACCACAATGCCGATTTTACGAATTTCGTAAATTAATTTTATGTTTTTCGTAAAATTGGCACTATCTTTGTCTATCGACATCGCATATTAAAAAAACAAAGATATGACGAATCCAACCCAACGGAGCATCAAAAGACTCTCCATCGCCATCCTGATTATTGGTGGTATTACACTTGCCTATCTTATCTGGGAGATGATAGCCCAGTTATGGGTAAGCAGCTATATTCATCCCCTAACCTGGAATCCGGAAATGAAAGGGTGGCAAATATTCATCCTGGCGGCCCGTTTTATCGGGATCACTTCACTCTTCATTCTGTGCTGTGTTTTCTTGCATCGTACCAACAAGGGTCTGAAAGACGGCGATATCTTCCCCAAGTCAAACATCACACTCATTCGTTGGGCGGCTTTGGTCGCAGGACTTCTCGCCTTTATCCATTCCAATTATGAAGCTGTTGTAAAAGGTGAATCCGAGTTGATGCTTGAATCCAACACCATTCTGATTCCTCTCATTGTCCTTCTTTTCGCTGGACTCTACAAAATGGCCTATCTGGCGGAACAAGACAGCAAGCTCGCGATATGATCACCGTTAACCTGGATAAAATGCTTTGGGAGAGGCATATGAAGCTCTCGGAGCTATCTGAGAAGATAGGGATCTCGATGACCAACCTTTCCTTGCTCAAAACAGGGAAAGGCCGCGCCATCCGATTCACTACTCTCAATAAAATATGCAAAGTTCTGGACTGCCTCCCAGGAGACATCCTGGACTATAAGCCGGATCCGGAAGGCGTTGAATTAGAGGATGATATCTATGCGGATTAAAATAGCTTTAGCCTTCTTATTGTTGCCCGCGTTGTTATCGGCACAGGAGCGTTTCAACGTGAAAGGGCGAATCATCAATGAACAAGGGGAAGCCGTCGAATACGTTCAGATAGGTATCCCAAAGCGTGAGATAGGGACTATATCCACTGCCGACGGCTCGTTTGAGATAGAGGTTCCGCGCGACACACTGGAGTTTTTCCATGTCTCATACCAATCGGCATCTTATTATGTCACAGGAGCTTCCGACAATGTTACCATAGTCCTTCACGAGCAGGAATTACAGCCCGCCGTATTCATTGGCGGCAATACAAAAGAAAAGTATCTTCTCCGCCCTGGTTCAAACGTGCTGAAGAATATAGGGGTTGTCAGTTTCGCATTACGAAATGAGAATCCGTTGGGACGGGAACTTGGATCCGTCGCCAATGCGAAAAAACCGTTTCTGGTGAAAGATATCCTGTTATCCATCCATAGCAACCATATTCCGGGCTGCATCGCATCGGTCAACATCTACCGCATTGAGGGCAAAAAAGAGACTTTTGTCAACGTGCTCCATAAACCTATCTACTTTGACATAGCGGTTACCAACGATCCGCAGAGTTTCGACATACAACCGGAAGAAACAATTTTGCTGGACCCCGGTCGCTACTTCATATCCTTCCAGATCGTCGGATACGATGAACAGGCATTCAAGGAATATCTTTCCAAGCCGGAAGAAGAGCGGAAGTTTTGGGAAATGACTATGGACTTCAGAATCTTCTTGAAGAGCAGCTACCTTCGGGAAGTTGCCCTCGGAAAAATGGAACACTTCCCCATCAACATCGGCATCGCCGTCAAGGGGTTGGAATTTGAAGACGCTCGATGATGCATCTCTGGACATTATTAATTCAGTCCCTATCTCCCTTTATATGGATAATTGAGAATTCGTTTTTAAAGGGAGCGACATCTTCTTCTGAAAGGATGCCTTTATAGTATTTATACTTTATCTCGGCGACAAAAGACATATACATATCATCGCCTTTCATCGTGGCCACAATCCGGGGGATGGCTTTGTGAACGTCCTGCGGGAAGCTTTCGTCCCACCTGGCATGACGCAGACAATCTGAGACAATCCGCTGGGCAGCAAAGACTTGGCCCGAGTCGAAAAGTTGTTTCGCCCGAGAAAGGTATGTCGCCCAATCCGTGAAGGCATATTCGGAAAGATTGGTAGTGACATACAAAATGATGTCTTCCGCCCGGCTTGAACGTGTGAGAATACGACGATCACCACCAACCAACACATCCTCCGGGTAAGAGGTGATGCCCAATTTTCTCTCAATGCTTTTCTTGTTCCTCATCGATGACACGACAAAGAGCGTCCTGCCATAATCCGGATTGTAATTCTGGAAATATGGCTTGATAGAATCATCTGTATACCAAACCGGCAGCGTTTCTTTAGGCGCGTTTTCGTCCTCGAAAACCAAGATGGTGAAAAGGGCGTCGTCATTTGACAATCGGGACAGTCTCCTCTCACCACTGACATTATATTTTACGTCTGGCACAGTTTGCCGATATGGCACCTGCGCTTCGCACAATGCCACGCAAAGAAAAAACGCGGGCAATAGACTATGCCTTACCAGCTTTCTTAAGCGAGTCATAGGTTTCCGAAAGCCATTCATTATAGTGGTCATAAGGGGACTGGGTCCACCA
>ONSC01000194.1 GCA_900320365.1 uncultured Bacteroidales bacterium | reverse complement strand
ATTTGATGACGTTGACATCGAGATGGGCGGAGCATCCAGATGCGATTTCAACGTCTCAGCCATTAAGCTGAAACAAGATTTATCCGGTGCGGCAAAGGCATATTACACAGGAGATTTCAATTATGTAACTCTCGATGCTTCAGGAGCTGGCGTATTCTCAATTAAAGGAATGGTCAATAAAATGAAGATTGATGCGTCCGGCGCTGTCAAGGTAGAAACTTATGACGCTGACATCTCTGACGCTACCGCTGTTTTCTCCGGTGCGGCATATGGCGAGCTCAATGTGCTTAAGTCTTTGGCTGTCGATCTGAGTGGTGGGGCTAGCGTGCGGTACAAGGACAATGACGGCCTCGACTTGGATGTCATCTCCATGGGCAGGGGAGCGTCGCTGAAGCGCATCCCCAGAGACTAAGGTCTCCATCCGGAGCCGCCACTGGCCACCGGCCGCGTCCATTCTCGCTTCGCTGCGGCTGAGTACGGCCGGTGGCCAGTGGCGGTTCCGGTACTACTCTCCGGCCTAAGTGCCACCGGTTCCCGGCCTAAGCGGTCTGGAGCATGGCCCGGCAGAGGGTGTCGGAGCCAGAGCGGGCGAGGAAGAAGAAGCGTGAATCGCAAATCTTCTTGAAGGCCACTGAAAAGTCCTGCCGCTCCGAAGCTTTCTCCCTGAAGTCCATGTCGATCCTCAGTTGAAGCCCCATGGCCGACTCGGCATCCGGCATGATAGCTCTGAATTTATTGATAAAACGACGTGCAAGACGGGATGGATTCTCAGCTATCCCGTCTTTTTGTGCCGCTTTGGGGAGAATCCACTCGATTTTCCCACGTCCTATCTCATTTCCTTCACTATCAGTTAGTGAAACATTTCTGTTTAGTATGGTAACAATATTGTTAAGTCCCGAATCGACCATAATGTTGACTGTTTCGTCGCATTTAGGGCGCTCGTCAATCTCAAAAGAGCACCTGGAGAGTAGGCACATCCCGTAGCCCTCCTCAATCATGGTCCGATGTGTCGCGTTAAGGATGTATCCGCAAAGCGAGGCGACGGTGACTCTGCCGTCGACAGCTGTCGCATCCTGTCCAATCGAATACTCAAAAGCTTTCATTTCGTTTGTCTATTTAAGTTTGTTTATAACTGTCGAACTGATCGACTGAAGCAAAAATATAAAACAGTCTGCTTGTGACGAAAATGTTGTGTCGTCATGCTGTAAAAATGTGATTGAATCATTGTTTGGCGGGAAAAATGGCCTATATTTGTGACGAAATTTCAGCATTTCTGATTTCGTCACTTTGTATAAAGGTATGAAATAATAGTTATGGACACGACTTTGAGAATATCAAAAGGTTACGGCAACCAGGTCAAATACGCCATACTCCTGCCCGCCTTCTTTTTCTTCTTCATATTCGTTTATCACCCTTTCTCATTCAGGGAGTATTTCGACGTCGGAGGAAAATCATGGACCTTCCATCTCCTGATGTTGACATGCATTATGATCGGAGTACTCGCTTTAACGAGGCTTGTATTCAGCGCATTGTACAAGTATATTCCTTTCAGGTGGTGGCATTATGTCCTTTGGTGTCTTGGGGAGGTCCTGGTGACTTCCTTTTTCTTCGCGCTTTACATCACCTTGTTCTACATGAAAAGCGGAGGAATGCCATATTTCACAGCTCTCCCGTATGCTTTTCAGCTCGTATTGATGACTCTGCTTTATCCCTATGTCATCGCGATAGCTGTAAGGGTAATCATGAATAAGAGCTCGGATCTTGAGAACGTCGTGAAGGAGCCGGAGGAGACTCTTCTGAAGTTCTATGACGAGCACAAGAGGCTTAAGTTGACTATCGATCCTTCCGCTGTCATGTTCATTGCAGCTGACGAGAACTACATAAAGATCAATTATTTAGAGAATGAGAGGGTGCGGGTATATCAGCTCCGCAACTCGATGAAGAGTTTCGAGGCGGACGCCGCCAAGCATGGTTTCGTGCGCTGCCACAGGTCGTATTACGTCAACCCCCGGCACGTCAAGTTGCTGAGCCGGGGGAAGGACGGAATAATCTACACTGAGTTCATCAGGGAGGGCGTAGGCCGCATCCCTGTCAGCAAGCAATATTACCAGAAGCTCGCTGACATGCTTTAATATTCAAATCCGAAATACTCGCCCTTGCGGTCGGTAGGCACGCCTGACTTCATCCAGGCGGGCATCGGCTCTCCCTTGAGGTAGTGGTCAAAGAACTGCGAGAGCCTCTTGGAGAGGTCCTTGCAATTGCGTCTCTCCACGAGATTGTGGGCCTCGTCGTTATATTCAAGGAGCCAGCAAGGCTTCCCGAGACGCCTCAGGTCGGAGAAATACTCGATGCCCTGGTACCACGGCACGGCCCCGTCGTTGTCGTTGTGCATGATCAGGAGCGGTGTCTGAACCTTGTCGGCGTGGAATATGGGGGAATTCTCGATGTAAAGGTCGAGGCCGCCCTCGTCCCAGAGGGTCTTGCCGATGCGGCTTTGGCCATGCTCATATTGCCCAGCCCTGGTCATGCCTGATTCCCAACGGATTCCACCGTAAGCTGAGGTCATATTTCCGACCGGTGCTCCAGCTCCGGCGGCGGCGAACATATTCGTACGGGTCACTAGCCATGCTGTCTGGTAACCGCCCCAGCTCTGGCCTTGGATCGCCATCTTGGTCTTGTCGGCGAAGGGATATTTCTCGCAAAGCGCCTCGGCTCCCGAGCAGATGCAGTTGTAGGAGCTCTCGCCCGGGTGGCCGTCCTTGTAGACGATGTCCGGGACGAATACCACGTAACCTCTTGAGGTATAGAAGCTTAAGTTGACCGTAGAACGGCTTGGCGCAGGAGACCAGAAGTTATAGAGCTGGTCGGAATATTTCTCGTAGAAATAGATCATCACCGGGAGTTTCTCGCCAGGCTTGATTCCTTCAGGAATGAATACGAGTCCTTTAAGAGGCGTGCCGTCGTAGGCTTTCCACTCGAAGAGCTCAGCGTCGCCCCAACGATAGTCCTTCATCTGGGGATTGATGGCGGTGAGCTTGGTACTCGTGGCGAAGAAATCGGAGGTCGTGTAGAGGTCGAACGGGTTGCGGAAGTTTCCCTTCAAGTAAGCTATCGTACCGTCCGGAGACATACGGGGGTTCTGGAACGTGAAAGTGTCGGTGAACCACTTCAGTGTCTTGGCCGGTTTGGCCAGGTTGAGACGGCCGTAGCCATTCTTCTTGTCGTCCTCGTTCTGGACGCTGAGGAAGAGATCCTCCTTGGGATTCCAGGTGATGGATACGCCGCTCCTGCGCTCGTTGTCGGTGCGGGTGTCCCTGCGGAAATCCATGACCCTGAAGCGGTTGTGAGTCTGGCGACCGGTGCCGCCGGTGAGGTTCTCCGCCTTCGACCCATCGGGTGCGAACTTCCAGACGTCATAGCGGTCTACGATCATCACGGCGTTGTCTCCTTCCAGCCACTTGGGCATGCCCTCGTACGGCCCG
>ONSC01000022.1 GCA_900320365.1 uncultured Bacteroidales bacterium | reverse complement strand
AGCCGTGTTGAGATAGCCGTTCTCTGCCTGGGCGGCGGCGAACTTATCTATCCACTCGTCACATTTGGCCTCAAGCACGGGATCAGGGTTGTTCTGAAGAGAATACGCCATTCCCTCAAGAGCCTTGTACACGTCGGAATCGTCGAAGAATATTCCCGAGTGCTCCCCTTCTCCCTTAGCGGCATTCTCGAAGTTGCGGATACGGCCTGTCTTATTCTCAATCTGGTCAATGCAGACATTGAGGGTCACATCCTTGTGGCTCTGAAGTCTTGGTGTCCAGAAACCATCATCAATCTTGACATCCGAGAACTTGACCGGAGTGATCATCTTCATTGTGGAAGCGTTCCTATTGCCAGAACAACCGGTAGCAAAGACAAGTAAGACTGAGATAATACGAAAGAAACTTTTCATCTTGGTGGCATTTAGATATCAAAATTTAAATTTAGGGAAAAAACAAGAATAATGAAACAAGTAAACAACAAGTTCCGGAGAAGGAAGACCTTCCCCGGAACTTATCAATTAAAATCCGTTATCTTACTCAGCCTTCGGCTCTTCAGCCGGAGCCTCGGCGGGAGCCTCAGCGGGAGCGGCCTCAGCCTTAGGCTCAGCCTTCTTAGCGCGGCTACGACGAGTGGACTTCTTAGCCTCCTTCTTAGCGGAAGCGAGGGCGGCCTCGTTGAAGTCGACGAGCTCGATGAGAGCCATGTCGGCACCGTCACCAAGACGGAAACCGGTATGAAGGACGCGGGTATATCCTCCCGGACGATCAGCGATCTTCGGGGCGATCACACCGAACAACTCCTTGATAGCCTCTTTGTTCTTGAGATAGCTGAACACAGTACGGCGGGAGTGGGTGGTGTCCTCCTTGGACTTGGTGATAAGCGGCTCCACATATGACTTCAGGGCCTTGGCCTTGGCGACAGTGGTCTTGATCCTCTTGTGCATGATCAGAGAGGTGGCCATATTCGCCAGCATAGCCTTGCGGTGGCCGCTCTTGCGACCAAGGTGATTGATTGCTTTATTGTGCCTCATTTCTAAACAACAGTCTTTTTCTTGGGTTCGATATTATATTTTCTGACATCCATGCCGAACTGGAGCTTCATCCTCTCGACCAGGAGGTCAATCTCGTTGAGTGACTTCTTGCCGAAGTTCCTGAACTTCATGAGCTCGTTCCTGGAATAGGAGACGAGGTCGGCGAAGGTGTCGATCTCAGCGGCTTTCAGGCAGTTGTAGGCCCTCACTGACAGACCCATGTCGGAAAGCTTGGTGAGGAGCAGATGCCTCATCCTGAGGCTCTCCTCGTCAAGTTCCTTAGAGTCAGACTCCACTGTGCTCTCGAGAGAGATCTTCTTGTCGTCTGTGAAGAGCTTGAAGTGGTAAATGAGGATATTGGCCGCTTCCTGAAGAGCCTGGTTCGGAGAGATCGATCCATCCGTGATGATCTCAAGATTGAGCTTCTCGTAATCGGTCTTCTGCTCGACACGCCAGTTCTCGACTGTCCAATTGACCTTCCTGATAGGAGTGTAAACAGCATCCACGGGGATAGTCCCGATGGGAGTGTTCTCATCCCTCATCTCCTCGGCGGGGACGAAGCCACGGCCCTTGGTGATGGTCAATGTCATCTCGAGAGTCACAGACGGCTCGAGCGAGCAGATATGCTGCTCAGGATTCAACACCTTGAAAGAAGACAATCCTTTTGAGATATCCTCGGCCGTGAACTCATTCTTGCCGCTGACGACAATGTTCGCGACCTCGGTGTCTACAGACTCTACCATCCTCTTGAATCTAACCTGCTTGAGGTTGAGGATGATATCCTGCATCCCCTCGATCACACCAGTGATCGTCGCGAACTCTTGGTCCACGCCGGAGATCTTGATCTGACTGATAGCGAAACCCTCGAGTGAAGCGAGGAGGATGCGCCTCAAGGCGTTGCCGATGGTCTGGCCGTAGCCAGGCTCAAGAGGCCTGAACTCGAAACGGCCGACGGTGTCGGTTCCTTCAAGCATTATCACCTTGTCAGGTTTCTGAAATGCCAAGATTGCCATGTTTGTTCTTTTTGGGTGTTAATACGTTACTTGGAGTACAGGTCAACTATGAGCTGCTCGTTGATAGGCTCAGGGATGTCTGTTCTGGCGGGCACATTCAGGAACTTGCCGGAAAGGGCCTTTGAGTCGAACTCAATCCATGAATACTTAGGAGCGGAAGCGACACTCTTCTGGATGACCTCCAGACTCTTGGAACGCTCCCTGACAGCGACGACGTCACCAGGCTTAACCTGGGTGGAAGGGATGCTGCAGACCACGCCGTTAAGGGTGATGTGAGCATGGTTCACGAGCTGCCTGGCGGCGGCCCTTGAAGGGGCTATTCCCATCCTGTAGACTACGTTGTCGATTCTGGACTCAAGGAGGAAGAGGAGGTTCTCACCCCTCTGGCCGCTCATGCGGGTAGCCTTGAGATAAGTGTTGTGGAACTGACGCTCGAGAAGACCGTACATGTAACGGACCTTCTGCTTCTCCTTCAGCTGCTGACCATACTCCTTCTGCTTTTTGCGCTTGGAGGCGAGGCCATGCTGTCCCGGAGGATAGTTCCTCTTCTCGAAATCCTTGTCGCTTCCGAATATAGGCTCGCCGAACTTACGGGCGATCTTGGTGGTAGGACCAGTATATCTTGCCATAATTAAATCTGATTAAAAATTAAACTTTACGGCGGCCCTTCGGTCTGCAACCATTGTGGGGCATGGGGGTCACATCGATGATCTCGGTGACGACGATCCCGGCGTTATTAATGGTCCTGATAGCGGACTCACGGCCGGCTCCAGGGCCCTTGACATAGACTTTGACCTTGCGGAGACCAGCGTCGTAAGCGGTCTTGGAAGCGTCCTCAGCGGCCATCTGGGCGGCGTAAGGAGTGTTCTTCTTGGACCCGCGGAAACCGCACTTACCAGCTGATGACCAGCTGATGACCTGTCCCTGGTTGTTGGTCAGGGAGACGATCACGTTGTTGAAGGTTGATGAAATATGGGCCTGGCCCGTAGCCTCAACCTTGACAACTCTCTTTGATGCTGTAGTTTTCTTTGCCATAATTCATCAATTTTTACTTGGTCGCCTTCTTCTTGTTAGCGACAGTCTTCTTCTTACCCTTCCTCGTACGGGCGTTGTTCTTGGTGCTCTGTCCACGGACAGGGAGACCGATACGATGACGGATTCCGCGATAGCAACCGATGTCCATCAGTCGCTTGATGTTCATCTGGACGGTTGAACGAAGCTCACCCTCGATCTTGTACTCCTCGTTGATGAGGTTACGGATCAGAGCGACCTGCTCATCGTTCCATTCACCGACCTTGATGTCGTAGTCGATACCGCACTTGTCGAGAATCTGCCTCGCGCTGCTGCGGCCGATACCGAAGATGTAGGTGAGACCGATCTCACCCCTTTTGTTGTTAGGTAAATCAACACCGGCTATTCTTGCCATAATTTATCTTAGACTTTATTTGTTTTACAAAAAGCTGTTATCCCTGGCGCATCTTGAACTTGGGGTTCTTCTTGCAGATGACATAGAGACGGCCTTTGCGTCTGACGATCTTGCAATCATCGCTGCGCTTCTTGATGGATGTTTTGACTTTCATATCGTGAGTTGTTTTTATTTGTACCTGAAAGATATTCTTCCTTTAGTCAAATCATAAGGTGAAATTTCAACCCGAACCTTGTCTCCAAGGAGGATATGGATGAAATTCATTCTCATCTTCCCAGAGATGTTGCAAAGAAGGACGTGGCCATTTTCGAGCTCTACCTTGAACATCGCGTTGGGAAGAGTCTCGATAACTTTTCCGTCTTGTTCTATAGCTACTTGTTTGGACATTGAAAAAACACTTTAAAATTTTACTTATCAGTACTTTCTATATAATCGAAGGTCGACAGTTGCTCGGCATGTCCGCGACGGACAACAACCGTAAGCTCGAAATGAGCCGACTTCTTATGGTCTGTGGTGTGAACCGCCCAGCCATTCCTGGCCAGGTAGACACCCCTACCGCCCGCATTGATCATCGGCTCGATGCAAATCACCAGTCCCTCGGGAAGCCTTGCCCCGTGGCCCTGACGTCCGTAATTCGGAACGCCTGGAGCCTCGTGCATCTCCTTCCCAAGCCCGTGGCCCTCAAGCTCACGGACAACTGAGAAACCGAATGACTCAGCGTACGATTGCACCGCGTGTCCTATATCGCCGGTCCGCGCCCCCGCCACAGCGGCCTCAATGCCCTTGTAGAGCGAAGCCTTTGTGACATCAAGAAGCTTACGGGTGGCAGCGTCCACCTCCCCGACAGGGAAGGTGTACGCCGAGTCACCGTTGTAGCCCTTGTACAGCGTACCGATATCAGCGCTGACGATGTCACCCTCTTTGAGGACATAATCCGACGGAAAACCGTGGACGACAACGTCATTTACCGACATGCAGGTAGCCGCGGGGAAGCCCTCGAAACCAAGGAAGCTGGGAACGGCGCCGTGATCGCGAATGAAAGTCTCGGCCACCTCATTCAACCTCGCGGTTGTCACACCAGGGGCGACCCACTTGCCGACTTCCGCCAACGTCTTCGAAACGATTATGGCATTCTCGCGCAAAAGCTCGATCTCTTCTTCTGTCTTGGGCTTGACCATCTTAACCTTCAAATTATCGAATATTACATTCCGGAACGGCCGGAAAGACGCCCGGTCTTCATCAGACCGTCATAGTGACGCATCAGGAGGTAGCTCTCAACCTGCTGGAGAGTGTCGAGGACGACACCCACAAGGATGAGCAGAGAGGTCCCTCCATAGAAGCTCGCGAAAGAGTCGTTCACACCCGCGATCCTGGCGAAAGCCGGAAGGATAGCGATAATGGCGAGGAATATTGATCCAGGGAGGGTCACCTTTGACATGATGTCATCAAGGTAATTGACCGTGGCCTTTCCAGGCTTGACTCCGGGGATGAATCCGCCATTTTTCTTCATGTCCTCAGCCATCATGGTCGGGTTGACAGTGACGGCGGTGTAGAAGTAGGTGAATATCACGACGAGAAGACCGAATATGAGGTTGTACCAGAATCCGGTGTAGTTGCTCAGGCTAGCGGCGATACCTCTGGTCGCGTCAAAACGGGAGAACAACAGAGGGAACAACATCAAAGCCTGAGCGAAGATGATAGGCATAACACCTGCCGCATTGATCTTCAGGGGGATGTACTGGCGGACACCGCCGTACTGCCTGTTGCCGATGACTCTCTTGGCATACTGCACAGGAACTTTCCTGACAGCCTGGACAAGAGCGATAGTGGCGACGATCACGAGGAACCAGATGATCAGCTCGACGATGAGGGCGATAGGGCCGCCACCAGCGGTGGTGGCGAACTTAGTACCGACCTCAGCCACGAGAGCGTAAGGCAGACGGGCCACGATACCGATCATGATAAGGAGGGAAATACCGTTACCGATACCCCTGTCAGTAATCCTCTCACCAAGCCACATGACGAACATGGATCCCGCCATGAGGATGATGGTAGCGACAAGGTTGTAGGCGAACCTGCTCCATCCGAGCTGCGTCTCCGCGATGAAAGCGGCGCCGGGGATCTGGCTGTGGATCGAGGCGATGTAAGCCGGACCCTGGATGCAGAGGATAAGGATGGTCAGGTATCTTGTGATCTGATTCATCTTCCTACGGCCGCTCTCACCCTCCATCTGGAGTTTCCTGAAGTAGGGGACAAACATGCCGAGAAGCTGGATCACGATGGAAGCGGAGATGTACGGCATCACACCCAGCGCGAAGACTGAGGCGTTACCGAAGGCTCCTCCGGAGAACATGTTCAACAGACCGACGAGGCCCTGCTGGCTGGTGCTCTGAAGCTTTGCCAACATGGTCGTGTCGATGCCAGGCAACACGATAAAGCAACCCAACCTGTAGATGAGGATGAGAAGGAATGTGTAGCCAAGCCTCGTGCGAAGCTCCTCGATCTTGAAGATGTTCTTTATTGTTTCAATAAACTTCTTCATCTTTCCTTAATTACTAGCGATTACTAGCCGATCACGATAGCCTTACCGCCAGCAGCCTCAATCTTTGACTTGGCAGACTCTGAGAAAGCGTCAGCGGTCACAGTGAGAGCAGCGGTGATTTCACCATTACCGAGAACCTTCACAAGCTCATTGGCGTCCGCCAGTCCGGCGAACTTGATGTCATCGAGACCGATCTCGGTCTGGCCGAGAGTCTCGGAGAGAGCCTGGAGAGCGGAAACGTTGACCGCCTTGTACTCGACCCTGGTGGGGTTCCTGAATCCGAACTTGGGAAGGCGCCTCTGAAGGGGCATCTGACCACCCTCGAAGCCGATCTTGTGCTCGTATCCGGCACGGGCCTGGGCACCCTTGGTTCCACGGGTAGCTGTACCGCCCTTTCCGGAACCTTCGCCACGGCCGATGCGCTTTGTGCTATGAGTAGCGCCCTTTGCGGGTTTCAATTCTGATAGTTTCATCGCCTTTCCTCCTTATTTCACTTCTTCAACAACAACAAGGTGACGGATCTTGGCGAGCTGGCCTTCTGTCACCGGATTCTTCTCGACCTCGACAGTGTGGCCGATCCTGCGGATACCGAGGGAGCGAAGGTTATCCTTCTGCCTCTGGGTGGTTCCGTTCTTGCTCTTAACCTGAGTTATCTTAAGTTTTGCCATAACCGTGTCTCCTATCCGTTAAAAACTTTGCTCATAGGGATACCGCGGAGGCCAGCCACTGTGTAAGCGTCCCTCATCTCGGTGAGAGCGGTGACGGTAGCCTTAACCAGGTTGTGAGGGTTGGAAGAACCCTTGCTCTTCGCGAGAACATTCTGGATACCAGCAGACTCGAACACGGCGCGCATAGCACCACCGGCCTTGACACCAGTACCGGGAGCCGCGGGCTTCATGAAAACCTCGGCGCCACCGAACTTGGCGACCTGCTCGTGAGGAATGGTAGTGTTGATAACCGGAATCCTGACGAGGTTCTTCTTCGCGTCCTCAACGCCCTTGGCGATGGCGGCGGTAACCTCATTGGCTTTCCCAAGACCATAACCAACAACGCCGTTCTCGTCACCCACAACCACGATAGCGGCAAAGCGGAAGTGACGACCACCCTTAGTGACCTTAGTCACTCTCTGGATGGCGACCAATCTGTCCTTAAGTTCAAGATCAGAGGTCTTTACTCTTTTAACATTTGTATTTGCCATAGTCTTCTTCAATTAGAAAATAAGTCCACCTTCACGGGCTCCGTCGGCCAAACTCTTGACCCTACCGTGATAGAGATATCCCCCGCGGTCGAAAGAGACCTTCTCGATCCCCTTCTCCTTGGCGCGCTCGGCGATAGCCTTACCGACGATAGCGGCGGCCTCGATGCCGGTCTTGCCCTTGCACTCAGCGGCGAGAACCTTGTCATTTGAAGCGGCGGCCGCGAGGGTCACGCCCTTCTCGTCATCAATAACCTGGGCATAGATCTGCTTGTTGCTTCTGAAGACAACCAGCCTAGGCCTCTCGGCGGTTCCATTAACGTGCTTGCGAATGCGGTAATGGATCCTTCTTCTTCTTTCAATTTTATTCAATGCCATATCTGTGTCCTCCTAAGATTATTTAGCGGCGGCTGTCTTACCGGCCTTGCGGCGGAGCTGCTCACCAACGAACTTGATACCCTTACCCTTATAAGGCTCAGGCTTACGGAGAGAGCGGATCTTGGCCGCGACCTGACCGAGAAGCTGCTTGTCGTTGCTTCTGAGGATCAAGACAGGATTCTCACCCTTCTTTACAGCTGGGACCTCGGCGGTCACCTCAGGGGCGAGCAAAAGCTGGATCTCATGGGAATAACCGAGTGAGAAGGTCAGGAGCTGACCATCAGCAGCCACGCGGTAACCGACGCCAACCAGTTCCTGCCTCTTCTCGAAGCCATTGGACACGCCTTCCACCATGTTATGAACGAGTGCGCGGTAAAGACCGTGCATGGAGCGGTGCCTAGGCTGATCCGTAGGGCGCTCGAACTTGATTTGATTGTCCTCAACGGTGACCTTGATGTCGGGATCGACCTTCTGGCAAAGCTCGCCGTGGGGGCCTTTAACCTTCAAAACGTTGCCAGGGAGAAGCTCAACGCTCACCTTGTCCGGAAGGCTTACAGGCAATTTACCAATTCTTGACATTATTCTTTCCTTTTAATATTAATAAACATAGCAGACAACCTCACCGCCGACATTCAGGTCCTTGGCCTCTTTGTCGGTGATGACTCCCTTCGATGTCGAAAGGACGGCGATGCCCAAACCATTGAGAACCCTGGGCATGTTCTCCACGTCAGCGTAGACACGCATACCGGGAGTGGACACGCGCTGGATCTTCTTGATGGCGGCCATCTTGGTCTGAGGGTGATACTTCAAAGCGATCTTGATAGTGTTGTAGGGAGTTCCGTCAACTACCTTGTAGCTGAGGATGTAGCCCTTCTCACAAAGGATCTTGGTGATGGCGACCTTCATCTTGGACGAAGGGATCTCCACGACCTTCTTTCCCGCCAAATAGGCGTTGCGGATCCTTGTTAGATAATCTGCAATTGGATCAGTCATTTTTCTTTTGTTTTTAGATCGACGTCCCCGAAGGGAGCGCCCGATATCCGATTGTTAATATAATAAGTAGTTGTAAAGTCTACCAGCTAGCTTTCTTGACACCCGGGATGAGACCGTTGCTGGCCATCTCGCGGAACTGGATCCTGCTGAGACCGAACTTCCTCATATAGCCTTTGGGACGGCCGGTGAGAGAGCAACGGTTGTGCAGACGCACGGGAGAGGAGTTCTTGGGGAGCTTATCGAGAGCGGCCCAATCTCCGGCTTCCTTGAGAGCCTGCCTTTTCTCGGCATATTTGGCTACCATCTTCGCGCGCTTAACCTCGCGGGCTTTCATTGATTCCTTTGCCATATTCCTTAATTGTTATGTTTCTTGAAAGGAAGACCGAACTCGGCGAGAAGGGCGTGAGCCTCCTCATCGGACTTGGCCGTGGTGACGAATGTGATCTCCATACCATGGATACGGGGGTTCTTGTCGATGTCAACCTCAGGGAAGATGATCTGCTCCTTGAGACCGAGGGTGTAGTTACCCCTTCCGTCCATCTTCTCGGCGATACCGTTGAAGTCCCTGATACGAGGGAGGGAGATGCGGACGAGCCTCTCGAGGAACTCGTACATCTTGACATCACGGAGAGTGACTTTCACACCGATAGGCATGCCCTTACGAAGACGGAAATTGGAGACGTCCTTCCTGGAATAGGTGAGGATAGCCTTCTGACCGACGATCTTGGAGAGCTCCTCAGCGGCCTCCTCGACAAGCTTCTTGTCGGATGTGGCGTCGCCGACTCCCTCATTGATCGTGATCTTCACAAGCTTCGGAACCTGCATGACAGTGGTGTAGGAGAAGCGCTTCATGAGCTTGTCGACAATCTCCTCTTTGTAGACCTTCTTGAGGGAAGGGACATAATCCTTGGGAAGTTCCTGAACTTCCACGGGTTTTGCTGCTTTCTTCGCCATAATTACTTGATCTCCTCTCCTGATTTCTTTGCGTAACGTACCTTCTTGCCGTCAACGAACTTGTAACCTACTCTCGTGGGTTTGTTGGTGGACGGGTCGATGAGCTGAAGATTGGAGATGTGAACTCCCGCCTCCTGCTTGATGATACCACCCTGCGGATGAGCCGCATTGGGCTTGGTGTGCTTGCTGACGACATTGACGCCCTCCACGATCACGCGATCCTTGGCGGGGATGACGGTCAGGACCTTTCCGGTCTTGCCTTTGTCGTTGCCGGCGTTGACATACACTGTGTCACCTTTCTTTATATGTAACTTTTTCATGATGCTTTACTGTATTAAAGGACCTCAGGTGCCAGTGAGACAATCTTCATGTAATTCTCGCGGAGTTCCCTGGCCACGGGGCCGAAAATACGGGTGCCGCGAAGCTCGCCGGCGTTGTTCAAAAGAACGCAAGCGTTATCGTCGAAACGGATATAAGAACCGTCCGGCCTGCGGATTTCCTTCTTGGTGCGGACGACAACGGCCTTGGAGACCGTACCCTTCTTGGCGTCGCCGCTAGGGATGGCGCTCTTGATCGCAACCACGATCTGGTCGCCCACTGTCGCATACCTATGATGCGTACCGCCAAGCACGCGGATGCAAAGGACTTCCTTGGCTCCACTGTTGTCGGCAACCTGTAAACGTGTTTCCTGCTGTATCATAACTATTTGACTTTTTCAACGATTTCAACTAATCTCCACCTCTTGGTCGCGCTCAAAGGACGGGTCTCCATGATACGCACGGTATCGCCCTCGTCGCACTCGTTCTTGTCATCCTGGGCGACAAACTTGGTCGACTGCTTGATGAACTTTCCGTAGAGAGGATGCTTCTTCCTGGTCTCGACCCTGACAACGATGGTCTTGTCCATCTTGTTGCTGACCACTACGCCGATTCTTTCCTTACGAAGATTTCTTTCCATGACTTAATTATTTCTGGTCTTTTTCTTTTTCAGCGAGGATAGTGATCATGCGAGCTATATCCTTTCTGACTTTCTTGAATTCCGATGTGTTCTCCAATGGAGAGACAGCGTGGTTGAGCCTCATTGTGTCAAGCCTGTTCTTCTCGACCTGGATGCGGTCCTTGAGATCCGCTATGGACATCTCACGTACTTCAGATGTTTTCATATCCTAATCTCCTCCATTTAATTATTCAACATAATCCCTGCGGACAACAAACTTGGTCGCTATAGGGAGCTTGTGGGACGCCAGGCGCATGGCCTCCTTCGCGGTGGCGAGAGAGACGCCGTCAGCCTCGAAGAGGATGCGGCCGGGAGTCACAGGAGCGACGAATCCCTGAGGATCGCCCTTACCCTTACCCATACGGGTATCGAGAGGCTTCTTGGTGAAAGGCTTGACAGGGAAGATTCTGATCCATATCTGGCCTTCACGGTTCATGCGACGGGAGATAGCCTGACGGGCAGACTCAATCTGCTGCGCGGTGATCCAGCAATTCTCGAGGGTCTTGAGACCGAAGGAACCGAACGCGAGCTGATTGCCCCTCTGGGCCATACCCTTCATCACGTTCTTCTGTTCCCTTCTGAACTTGGTTTTCTTTGGTTGTAACATTGCCGTATTACTTTAAATAAATATTCAAACTTTCCAAATCATTGATTATCAGCGGCTTAACCTAATAATCCCTGGTTTTTGGGACTGCAAATTTAGCAAAAAATAATGGATTTCAAACACTATTTGAAAAATTTTTTAACTTTTTCGACCATGGAATTATACAAAGAAGTATATCATTATCAATCATTTATGCTTCTAAAAGAAAATTAATATCCCCCATTTTCGACAATGCCCGCGAGAGGCTAATTTTATGGCACGAAATTTTCGGGAAGTTTCCGGATTTGAAAGATTGTGCAGATGGACAAGACCAAGGTTTTCCTTTCCCTGATTTCGCTGGCGGTGGGACTGCTGGCGACAACATCCGTTGTAGCGCAGCAGGAGACGGAGCCTTCCCTTCCCGTCAGGAAGGCAGGTGCCACCTACATGGGCTACAGGGTGGAGAAAGGCGACACGGTCTACTACGACAGCATTAACCCGATCTGGATATTCCCCCGCGGGCGCCGCGGCAAGAGCGACCTTAAGAGTTATTACAGGCTAGTGTACAACTTTAATAAGGTGTACCCATACGCCCTGCTGGCCAAGGATCTGACTGTTCAAGTGGACAACCACATCGCCCAGAACAGCCTGAGGCGGAGGAAGAAGGAGAAATACATCAGCCAGATGCAAAAAGAGCTGTTCGAGGCATATGAGCAGCCGCTCAAGAGCATGAGCATTTCCCAAGGACGCCTGCTGATCAAGCTGATAGACAGAGAGATAGGACGCTCTTCATACAAAATCATCAAAGACTACAAGAGCGGCATCACCGCAGGTTTCTGGCAAGGGGTGGCAAAGATATTCGGAAATGACCTGAAGAGCGCTTACGACCCTAAAGGCGACGACAAGATGACTGAGTATCTGGTCGAGAAGTGGAGAATGGGCGAGTTCGACGCCCTGTACTACTCAATATTCTGGGAGATGCCCAAGCACCCGGAAATCAAGTCGAAGACTATAAAATTCGAGGACTGATTATTCACCCAGTCCCTGAGCACCAAGAGCCTTGCCCCGGAAGGGAGTCTCATGTCCACCTGGGTGTGGAAGTGCCCGAAGATGAAATAGTCCACCTTCGTGTTACCAGAATATTTCATAGCGAACTTATACAAAGGCTCATATTCCCCCTTGAAATGATATTCTTCATTTCTAGCGAGACGGCTTCCCTTTGACCATCCTTTCCCTATCTTGAAAGCGAGCGTCGGATGAATCAAGGAACTGAACAACTTCTGACAGGTCCTGTTATGGAAAAGCCACCGCATCAGCTTGTATCCAGGATCCCCGGGACCAAGCCCATCGCCATGACCAAGGCAGAACACCTTACCACCATATTCCACCACGTATGGCTGCTGAAGGATCTCTATACCCAGCTCCTGGAAATAACTGTAGCACCAGATATCATGGTTGCCCGGGAAGAAAAACACCTTCACGCCGGCATCCATCAAGCCCTGAAGAGCCGAGAACACTCTCACATACCCTTTCGGGACGAGATCCCTATATTCATACCAGAAATCCCATATATCCCCGAGCATATACAGGGCTATCGCCCGGTCCTTTGGGATTGATTCCAGGAATCTCACGAACCTGGCTTCCCTACCTGCCGGATCAGCCACATCAAGGCCGAGGTGGACATCCGACACGAAGTATACCAAGTTCCTCCCTTCCATCTTAGGCGAAGATGAATATGAGAACGGCCACAACCAGGCAATAGAGAGCGAACCATCCTAATTTGGCGCGCTTAACAAGAGCCACCATGGCCTTGCATGCGAATAGTCCCGCGAGGAACGCGGAGATGAATCCGACTATCAGGCAGACAGGACTGAGACCACCACCAAGTTCAGCATGACCAGTGGCGGCTTTCAGCACGTCCAAGGCCTGCTCACCAATAATGGGGATAAGCACCATGAGGAAAGAGAACTGGGCCATCACCTCACGTTTGACTCCACAGAGAAGACCGGTGGCGATGGTCGTCCCGGAACGGGAAAGGCCGGGGGCGACGGCGAAGGCCTGACCGATACCGACGACAAATGATTGCCAAAAACTGATCCCATTCCTATATTTACTGGTTCCCGAATAGGCTCCAGACGTTTCCGCGCTGGAGCGGGAGCCGAAAACATCAGACAAAAACAGCAGGGCGGCGGTGACGAGAAGGCAAACGGCCACAGTCGTCAAACTATCCCCGAAAAGCGCCTCGACTTGGTCCTTGAACAGAAACCCTACGAGCGCGACAGGTATCATCGAGACCAATATCTTGAAGATATAATCAGTCTCGTCATTGTACTTGAATTTGAAGAAACCAGCGAAAAGCTTGCAAATCGGTTTCCAGAACACCACCAAAGTGCTGAGCACCGTGGCCAGATGGACAGTGACCGTGAAATCGAGAAATCCCTCCCCATCCACTCCCAGGAGCTCCTTGACGATCATAAGATGACCACTGGAGCTTACAGGCAGGAACTCAGTGAGTCCCTGGACTATTCCCAATAAAAGAGCTTGCAGCCAACTCATCTCACTTCTTGCTATCCTCTTCCTTGGCCGGGCGCTTCATGATCGCTATTATCACAATCACGACTCCGCAAAGAATGACCACGGGAGCCGCCACGAGCCTACGGAAATCAAACATCGCCCAGTTGAACACCTGCGGGTCCTTGACTCCGCCGCCCATCATGAGGATAAAACCGGCCACCATGACAAGGAACCCCATGAGAATCCATTTCAGCCCCTTCTTGGTGATAGCCATCTTTGTGTTATCTGCCATATTCTTACAATTATCAATAATAAAGGTCATCCTTCGGCAGTGAGACCAGCTTTCCGACAACAAAATACGTGCTGACAAGGCATATCACCACGCCGGAGACCACCACAATTCCCAACACGACCAGCAACAAGTCAAGGCTGAACACCTCGAAAAGTTGCGAGAACTCCCTCCGGACAATGAATAAGCCCGCTAGAAGCATCAGGATGGCGAGCAGGGCTGAGAAAAGTCCCTGAAACACCGACTGTCCGAGGAAAGGTCCTCTGATGAAAGACTTAGTGGCACCCACGAGTTTCATCGTGTGGATGGTGAAACGCTTGGAGAACACGTTGAGTCTCACGGTGTTGTTGATGAGAACGAAGGAGATGAAAAGCAACAGCGCCACGAACACACCGAGGACAAGGGATATTTTCGCCAGATTGGTGTTGAGCTTATCCACGAGGGACTGCTGGTACACCACCTCCTCCACCAGCGGGGAACCTGCTATCTCTTTTTTCACCACCTCGAGGCTGTCAGGACTGACATATTCGGCCTTCAGGTTGACATCGATGGAAATCGGTATAGGAGCGGTCTCGAACACATTGAGGAAATCCTCCCCCAGCATGTCGGCCATCTCCCTGGTGCCCTCCGCTTTAGAGACGAACCTGGTTCCCTTAATGAAAGGACGGGAGTCCAGCGAAGAGGCGAAATCCATGGCATCGTCCTCAGAGACATCCTGCTTCATGAGAACGGAGACCTGGACATTCTCCTTGAAATAGTCAGAGACACTCTTGGCGTTGACCAGCAGAAGGCTGGCCACACCAACAAGGAAAAGCACCAGAGTGATGCTGATCACACTTGAGATCCAGGCTCCGGCGAGCCTTCTCTTGATCAATTTGTTCTCACCTGCAGACATCCGAGTGTTCCTCTAAACAATCCAGAATTCAAATATAGCGATTTATAAAAAGATGAAAAAATAAAAATAATATGTAATTTTACATTTTGAATTATGAGAGACAAGAGCAAATACACCGGATCAAAGTGGATACTCATTCAAGACTGTATCCTGTCTCTCATAGCGTCCCTCTTCGCTATCCTACTGGTCCGCTGGCTATCCGAGCCCATGCCCGGATTCACATGGACTGTGATGAAGTGGCTGTCCGGTTCGCTGGCTGGCTCTCTTATAGGTTTTCTCGCCACGGGATCCTGGAAGATCGTTAGAAGATACTCCACACTCCGCTCGACAGGATATGCCATCCTGGCCATCCTAATCAAGGAAATCGTTCTTATACTTTTCCTTGTGACCGGGTTTGTGAAGCTGCCCTCATCCGCTTTCGGAGTGCTTGCTGTAGCCACAGATTTCATTTTGACCGCCCTTATCCTGCTATTCATAAGGATAGCGGCCCAGATGCTCTCACCATCCACCGATGAGGAGGTCCGGAAAAAATCCGTCCGAAAGAATGTTCTCATTGCCGGGACCACACCCGGAGCCGTAAAGCTCTGCGATGAGGTGGAAGAAGAAGGCTACTATATTGTCTCTGGATTCGTAACTGACGATCCTTCAGTCGCGGGAAGGGTTATCGCTGACAAGCCTGTGTACTACTGCAAAGAAACCAGCAGCATCGAGACCCTCCACTGGAAAGTGGGCGGAGTAGACGCGATTCTTTTCCCGAGGGACTACAAACCGAGTCAAAAAAAAAATGACCTGACCCAAGAGGAAGGCGAGGTTCACCACAACGACGGCATGTCCATAGCCGGTCTAGCCATGAAGAGGGCTTTCGACATCGGCCTCTCCGGCGTGCTGTTATTGGTCTTCTCTCCCCTGTTGGCAATATGCGCCATGGCGATCAAAATGGAGGATGGAGGATCGGTCATATTCAAGCAAGAGAGGATTGGGAGAGACAGGAAACCGTTCACTATCTATAAGTTACGCTCAATGAGGACTGATGCGGAGGCGCAGAGCGGCCCATCTCTATACCAAGGTGATGAAGATGACCGACTCACAAAGGTCGGACGATTCTTAAGGAACCACCATCTTGATGAGCTCCCCCAGCTTTACAATGTTTTCAGAGGGGATATGTCCTTCATCGGACATCGTCCTGAGAGGAAATTCTATATTGACCAAATCATGTCTCTTGACCCCAGGTACAGGTTCCTTTACCAGATCCGTCCAGGGGTCACCAGTTACGCCACACTCTACAACGGCTACACTGACACAATCGAGAAGATGCTGACCCGGCTCGACCTCGATCTCTACTACCTACGCAACCGCAGCGTATGGTTTGACATCAAAGTCCTCGGACTTACTTTTTTATCCATCGTTTCGGGAAAAAGATTTTAAATTATGAAAAAGTATCTGTTTGCTGTGGCTTTGGCCAGCTTATTCCTTTTCGCCGCCTGCCAAAAGGAGGAGGTTTCCCATACCGGTGATATGACCGGAAATCTTTATGCTGTCTGGGCGCTTGACACTAAGACTGAGATTACGAAGGGTTCCGACGGAGAGAAGGTAAGCAAAGAAGACTATTCCGACTTCCATTTCTACCTGGCGTTCGGGGAACTTCCTTTTCCTCACGCCGTCGCAAAAAAAGGCAGTTTCACGAGTTTTGACCTCAATGATGTCGATGTAGACCCTACTCGCTTCACATACAATGCGGAAACGAGGCAGATCAGCTTCAGCAACGTCATTTGGCTTTCGGAAGGATTATTCAACCACATGAGGTTATCAGGAACGTATGACGTCCTGGAGCTGTCAGAGAAAGCTTTGACGCTTCAACAAGAAGCCCTGGGAGTCAAGACGATATTCTCGTATCACAAATTCCAGTAAAAAGGCTATTACACAGCCCCGTAGCCTGGGGAAGGCATTCAAGCCGGGCCCGCGGCAGCGGCGAGCACTTGACGACTCTTCCCCTGAGGAAGTCGTAGATGCGCCATGTGTCCATTTCTGACGGACATGTGGTGCACTTCGGGGGCTTAAGTGCGCCATGTGTCCCCTCCGTAGGGACACATGGAACGGTGGCGAGGCCGTATAGTCGCTAATACGTCCAAAGGGTCAGCAATTATTAACCCTATAGATAATGTGACTGATAAAAACAACAACGGCCGTGACTTGAATGCCACGGCCGCTAATCATCGTAGAGATTTGATAAAGACTAAGTCGCTTATTCAACCGCAGTCTGGTAATTAACCTTTATGGATGTGATTCGAGGCGATTCATTCGCACTATCACGTGCCATCGTCAGGGTCACTGATCCTGTCGCATCACCAGCCCAGGTGCCGGTCAAACCACTCTTGGAATATGTTCCAGAAGAAGCTGTCACATTGCCGCCGACGAAGTCCTTGGCTTCCCAATAAACACGGCCAGATAAACCACCGGTTTGTCTATTCCTGTGGAAATATGTCACTTCTATACTAGTAATCACATATCCGCTGGCAGCAGCAACAGTCACTGTCCCGTTACCCTGATCACGTCCAATGCGAAGCGCATTGGCCGTAGAATAATAACCACCTAACGCCGTATCTCTAAAACGATCCGAATTCCCGAGCGTAACCGTTATCGGAGTCAATGTGGAAGAACCCGTGTTGTTACTGAATGAGAAGTTCGCTTCTTGGAAGGTCTGACTTCCATACTGAATAGTTTGCGAAGTCAAAGGAATTGGATTACCGAAACCATCTATATGGAAGTAAAGACCGACATTATTGATGGTCCTAGAGTAGTTCGCCCTTATGTCGTACATATAAATCGTGTATGAATTTCCAGAAGAAGGCTGCTCAATCACATATTCATAGTACTGTCCCCAACTCTGAGCCTGATAGTTCCAGGCGTATGACGATGTGCTCTGATTCAAACTGATTGTAGAAGCTACTACAACATCGAAAACTCCTGAGGGAGCTGCCGCTGAATTGTCGCTATAAGGAACCAAGGTGGAAGAGTACATCTTAACTCTTACGGGGTACTGAGAGGAAGGAAAATCATCCGGCAAAGCAAAAGTAAGCTTGTAAACCTCACGACTTTTTCCACCCACGGTACGAGTGGTATTATTATCTGTGAGTTCCGGCCTGGTGGCAAAACTAAACTGGGTAATGGAGTAAACATCCACGAACCTGGACATCCCTGAGTTCTTGGCGATAAGCTGCAAAGAATTGTGCTTCAGCTCGGTATTCAGTGTGGCCAGCGGGAAAGTGATGGTGCCTTCTCCAGTGGTCGGCTCAAATGTGATACTGGGGGAAACAAGCTTTCCATCAGTGTCAGAAGCGACAACATCATCTGTCTCATCAGTATCGGGCTTCGCTTCCCATATCGCAGAGAAATTAGAAGCATCAAATTCGGACGAAGGAGTATAAGTAAAGCCGATTGTACCAGTGCCATTAGTATTAAACAACTTGACATTTTTCTCGACTTTCAGCGTATATGTACCATTACTGATCTCCTCGACCTCCCTATCAACCTGGGCATAAGGGTTGTTGGAGTAATCCGTGGTGGTCAATGCATCGTCAAAATCATCAGAACCAACAGCTTCCGGAAGATTCTTTACAGTCAAGACAAAAGTCTGGTTACGCATAACCTGATAAGGCACCCCTTCATTACTTTGCAAAAGAACGGTATGGTACTTAACCTTATTGTCGGTATAAGTAGTCTTGATGATAATCTTTACAGGATTATTCTGGGGATTGGCGTTCTCAAATAGATACTGAGGCTCATCTTCCTCAGCCCAAATCGCACCATCTTCATCCATAGTAGAATACCTGCCAGAAGATGTATACTCAGTCAGACGGGTAGCCGTGGTATAATCATTAGTATAGGGATTGTTTCCAGAGGCTGTGGTAGGGGCTAAATACCCTTTATTCAAGCCATTGGCGATAGTCCACTGTATCTCACTGATTCCTGTGACTGTCGAAGCCTTCGTGAGAATCACCTTTGCCCTGTCGCGCAAGAGCATAACGGTATTACCACCTGTCAGCCATGTCTTCATTGAGGAAGATGTGGTTTCAGAATGATATCCCCAAAACTTGACATCGTCATCATAGTCAGAAGAGAAAAGATCTGTCTTCATCACAGCACGTTCCAACGAACCCATCGCAATGGAAGATAGATTTGGAGAATAATTAGCGATAAAATGGATACGACATGTGTTGGACGGGACATTGCCAGTCAGAGTGCCTTTCGTGGCCGGATCAGTTGAAGATGGGTGAACCTCAGCATTCTTGTAAGTTATGTACTTTCCTTCTCCGTCGAAGCAGAGCATCACTATTGTGCTGATCGCCTGTTCTTCACCACTTATATAACTCCTGACTGACAATCCAGCCGGGCTACTAATACCTAATCTCACCGCCATCTCACCTTCGGGGGTGTCAAACTGATGGTCTGTGACTTCAATCTTACTGCATCCGGCAAGAATGACAGCAATTGACACAAAGACTTTAAAAAGATTTCTTTGATTCATTTCCGTGTGCAGTTAAAGATTATTCAAATTGATTGATTTGCGCAAGATCGTCTTGATCAAGGTCCCGGACACATCGGACATATTTCGATCCATTTGCCGAGCCTCCAGAACCGCCGGTGTAGCGGCCATAAGTTCCATCCAATGTCCAATAATACTCTCCGGAAAGGACCTCAATCATGGCGGCACCATTCTGATGTTCCATCATGTATCTAAGCTCTTGTTGTGTAGGCAGGCGCCACCCAATATAGTCTTTCCCATTGGAATGCTCGAGATACTTAGCACAGTGCATCGCCGCAAATTCTGCGGAAGAAACCGTATTTACAGCGCCCAGCTGTGATCCCAACATAAATGCAGGTGAGATGACATCATCATCTGAAGTATAATATGTGATACTTCTAGGATCATTGCTATAAGTAACCGTATGAGCAACCAAACTTGGACGTCCAAGCGTGTAAGAGTCATTAGAAGATGTCAGCTGCAAGACATACATCCTATTATTCTTTAAAGGGTCGTTATTCACTTGACCTCCAACCGTTCCGTCTTGATTCAAATAACGAACGATACCGCCTGAAAAGACCTTTGCACGGAAGACTTCTGTGCCATCACTATTACGGTATCGAAAACCACTATTATTGCCGGCAGTAGACCTATAATAAGTACCCGACTTATTCAAACGAACCCAACTGGTTTCATTATATGTGGAATAAGCTCCTTCCTCTGCCGTTATGAAATCCAAAGGATAGTGACGGAACTTGATGGTTCGTTCAATAGCGTCATCGCCCTCACCACAAGTCACGACGAAATCAACCTGCTGGTAAGTACCATTGGTGGGAATCTTGGACTTCAATTCTATTGTGCCATTCGCATTGACATTGATTTCATACTGTGAAGAAGAAACACTCTGCTTGGTTCCATTCTTATCAATATAGTAGGCATCAATGCTTCCCTCCTTGATAGATACCGAAGAACTAGCATAGTACTTGAGAGTTGTGCTGAGGAATTCCGTTGAAGTCCCTCCCTTAAAGACATAAGTGGTGGGAGTGACAACAAGATAATCGACAAGCTGGGCGTCAATGTCAGCAGAGTATGATGAGCCCCACTTCATCACCTCATAATTCAGCTCGACTTCATCAGTGGTAATAACCTCTGAGCTTCCGAAAGAACTGATTACAGCATTGACTTTATAGAGATTGTTGCTGACGGTTCTCGTTATACCTGATGAACAGAGGGGAATATAATAGTAGTGGTATGCGGCGTTACTGGATTCTCCGTGATAAGAAGGGAAACTAAGGAAAACCGCAGGAGCCTTGTCTGGGGCGGTTTCAGAAGTCCACTCATGAGGATAAGCGTAAGTAACAATTGAATAATGGCCCTGCTGCTCTCCAGTTCCTTGCTCAACAGTCAAATAAGCCCCGCTACTTCCAGTAGCCAAGACAGCCTCGGGGACTGTCCCTCCAGGGACCTCGGCAGTTACAGTGTTGAAATTGACTTGTTTCCAACTGGGGGCCCCATAGTGATCACCCTTCGCTGTCAATCTGCTGATAAAGTCAGGACTTAAGGTCACATCAACAACAAATTTGACAGCAGCCCTGTTAAGTGTGACCACTGCGTCATTGACTAACTGTGCACCACTGGATGTGATAGACCAAGAAGCAATCTTGGCGTTCATCAAGAACGCCTTTGTGGTCGTATAAGTGTCATTGTCGGTGCTGGCGTGATAACGCTTATAGATATTGGGGTCTGTCAGGGTAAGAGCCTGTAAAGCGTCGACAGTGATATTGTCAGCACTATTGATAGTCTCATTTGTGCTGTTAGCGACGACATAAACTGTGTAAGCTGTGTTCTCAACAAAACCGTCACCTTTCCAATTAGTGGAAAGTAAGTAACCTTCCTTTCCTCCATGTGACACAGTACCGCCCTCTGTCGTGATATGATACGCCTTAAGGAAAGAATTATCTGATTTGAAGAAAAACACGTCCAGACGATCCACTTTGTTCTCATTGTATTTGTCATCCTTAAGATCATCCTCCGTGAGTGCGTCACCATCAGCGCGGGTGGACAACTCCAAAAGAGCTGGTGAAATCAATAATGGTTCTTCCGCCTCAATATCCTGGCTAAATTCCCTCTGACAAGAAATTGCCAAAGCGATGGTCATAAAAGCGGATAAGACCCAACTAGCCAATCTGTATAATTTCATATTCATCATGTCAAATTAAATGGAAGGGACTTCATCGTGTGTCTTGGAATTGTAATCACCAACGCTCAGAACTATGTAAGGAACCTTTGTATGATCTGTAGTACCTGGCATATCCGAGTGACTGAAGGCGATAGGAGTATTTGAGTCTGTCCTGACAAGGCTTATGTTCGCGACTTGACCTATTGCAGAATCATTCAAAGGAACAACGAAATAGGATGTCGCAACCTCATCCGTTAGACTACTACTAGCCCTGATCGGAAGGGTCTGAGAAGGCGTTTCAGAATAAATGCCATCGATAGCCGTGACAAATCCGACATTCGGATTGTCGCTACGAAGCTCCAGCGGAACGCCTACACTGACTGTGTTCAACTCAATCATGGGAGAATATAGAGGCAAGTGCGTCAATGCGGAAGTGTCATCTTCGGGATCCACGCGATCAGTTTCCGAGCGACCAGGAGCGACAGCAATGTAGTTGACGTAAGGTGAGACCCAGGATGCACTGCCGTCGTAATACTGTTGCTCATTATACCTCTTATATGAAAGGAAGAATGTCGTGACATCCTCAATCGTAGTGAAGGTGTGAATGCCACCTGCGAGCCAAGGGGCTGTGTTGACCGAGATCAGCAACTCGCCATTCGAGAGAATTAGACCATAGATGAGATGCTTTGACCGGGCATCGAAAGTGATTGGAGTTCCATTGGCATAATTCAGTGCGAGTTTGCGGGTGATGCCTGCTGCTGTGGTGAAACTCACAGAAAGATCGGTGAGATCTTGAGGGAGCGCCAAGATGGTGAAAGAGAGATCAGTGTCGGTACTTGCGGCAGGAGCTGACTTGCCGGTCAAACTGACGGTTATTGACTTGCCTGTGCCAGTGCAAGTGTAAGTGGGAAGCTGAGTGGTGGTGTTATAGTTGGTATAATCCACCGTATAGTTACCTGTCAGTGCGGTGCTAGTAGATTCCAGTTTGAAGCTGGATAACGCAATCGCCTCATCCGCACTTCTCACCATGATCTCGAATGCCGTGAAAGCAGGGTAGAAATCAAGCTCCACGTTATCACTCATGCTAGCAGGGTTAGGCTTTGCGACGGCAGTCATATATTTCGCGGCATGTTTCGCATCTGGCGTGAAAAGTTGAGTAGGGCCCTCAACGCTCAAGTTGAACTTCCCTTTGCAACCGTTAAGATTTGCACCAGGACCCTCGTCCGTGCCCGGATTGGGATAGATGGCGTAGAACGTGTGCCGGGTGTCCTCCTGACCAGAGACCCACGCCAGGCCGTTGCCAACCTCATAGTCATTATCTTCACTATACCCTGGAGTTGTGCCATCATTCGACAGATTATCGATTGTGGCAGTTGTAGGATCGTCATTGGGAGTCAAACTATAATCGGCCCAATGGTACAAATCAGCAGCCGCATCGGAGTTTTCCAATCCCACGCGACGGGAAGCTGTAGGGGAATAAACACGAATCTCATCACCGGTGACCCAGTTGATGTCCTGGTGCGTGGCCTTGTTAGGATCATCCGGGTTGTTATATGCCCCGTACTCGGTCCTCGTGCCGAGAAACGAGTGAGTCTTGGCGCCGAGCCCGCTATCGCGGATACCGCTATCATTATCTTTTTGATTCCCTTCATCGCCTACTCCCAATTATGGTTGAAACCTTCGTCCTGCATGTTGTAGGACTTCACATCCTGCCCCATGGACCTCACCTGCACGGTGTCCACAAAAGAACCGGCAAGCACGGGCGTCTCCGCATAGAGAGCGCTCTCCTTCAGAATTGCCGGAGGGGCATAATTAACTGTCTTTCTCATAATATACTATTATCTTTCTTTCCTTATAATTCTATATCTTCTCCAGCCAGGCTCTTGGCACCTGGGCCCTGGCCCAAAGGCAACCTATCAGGCTAACAACAACATAAGTACGACCCAGAAGCTCAACCACATAGCCTTCAACACCTCTCAAGGCACCTTTAGTCACCCTCACCTTCTCACCTAACTCAAGCGGCTCGTCAACCAAACCTCCTTCAACTAACGACAGATCAAATACGCGGCGGAAATCCTCCATCTGCTTATCCGGAACCATCATCATCCGCCTCGTTGCGCAGTCTGGCACAAACTGTATCGGGAGGAGGTCTCTTGACACAAGAAGGCAAGCGTCATTCTTACTAGCTCTCACGAATAAAATATTCGGTGCGAGAACCTTCTCGAATGTACCTTTTCCACGGCTCTTGCGTACACTTACGGTCGGTACAAAAGCATCGACACCGCGGCGGCCAAGCTCGTCACGCATCCTTAACTCTTGCCGAAAATAGCGTGTCTTGGCTACAAACCAAGCCAGTTCGCCTGCTCCAGCGAGGTTTTCCGAAGAAGAATGTGACAAATAAGAGCTCATAATTTCTTTTGCCTTCTACCCGAATCAAATTACAAAGTTAGATTAATTTAATATTTTTTTTAAATTTTTTTTGATTTTTTCATCCGACACTAAACGACTCATCCGCCGCAGCGAGGTTTTCCTCTGCCTGCGGCGGATGAGTCTAAATAGCTTGTATTTAACTAATTAGTTGAGTTATTTGAGGCGGTGCCTACTTTAAGATCAACCGTGCAGTAATCCACTCCTTCTTCAATTTCTTTGAACCAACTTTGGTCGTCACCCTCAAGCTTCTGAGTCACACGAATCCTTGTCACAGGGGTTTTATTCGTCGCCTTAGTGGTCTTGAAATTGCAAGCGAACTGATAAGGGACAGTCGCGGAAGCGAGTTCCTGATAATCAGAGTAGCTAATGGTCTTCAAGAAATAGAATGAGTTCTTCGGTGAGTCGAATGCGGGTTCACCCGACTCGACAGGCAGATTATCCGTTGGAGTCAGATTGTTATCCTCGGCCTCTATCTTAAGAGTCATCGGGAAAGCGGATGGCCCGAATGTGTCAGGCAGTTTGATTTTAAGAACAACATCATTTCCAGATGCATCAGCGCTCAATGCGTCTGTCGCCAAACCAAGCTTTTGCGTACCCATAACAGTATAGGTCACTTTACGGGAAAGGTCCTTAGCATATCCGGTAGCATCAGAGACAAGTGTGGACCCCTTAACCTCTATCTGCGATTTCAGAATCGGGGTAGTACTTGTGGTGGGTGCTTTCAAAGAGACCTCTGCAAGATACCAAGTGTAAGACTCTGCCCCATGAGGGATCTTTGAGACAAAAGCACTGTTGGACGAAGAACTGACAACACCCTTCTTTGTCACTGTCTCCTCTGCCGCAGGAGATAGGGTCGATGAAGAATCCTCCACCCTGGTGAAAGTTACCCTGTCATTATCTCCGTCGCAGAAATATGTCTTTGTGGAGCCGTTATCATAGAAGAAGGTATACAACAAGTTAACCGTGTGTCCACCTGTCTGGTCAATCTTGTCAATATATTCCACCCAAAGAGTAAGGCCCTTTCCATCAGAGATTTGTGTCAACGTGGAGGTCTCTTCCGAATTGGAGATGTCTCCTACAGGGGCGGCATCGAAAGCTTCCTTGGCACTTGCGTGCTTGACTGCGGTCTCATCTATGCCCGTTATGGTCATATTGTAGGTAAAGTCCCTATAAATTGAGAAATAGGCCCCATTCTCCTTGGCCAACTCTACCTTGAACCAGGTGTTCCCATCTGTATCTTTTTGGGAAGCTGTAGCTCCTTGAAGTATCCCCCCTATCAAGACACATGTGACATCTGTCGTAGGGACTGGTCGTTCGTACATAAACAAAGTCGCAGCATTAGTGGTTCCAGTCACATTTGTGAATACGGTGGGACAATTCTTGTCAATTCCAGAAGGTACAACTGGAGTGTAACCGGTGACATTATCAATATCAAGTGGAGTTGAGGCCACATTCAAATAAGCGTTGACAAAACCAGTCCCGGAATATGGCGCAACAAGGCCGGCGAGAGGAGTTTTGCCAAGAGCTATCTTCCTAAGCGTGAACTTGCTCCAAGAGTTTGTGAAATTAATCCTGGCGAAATTACGCACCAAATGAATCAATGAAAGTCTGTCAGAAGTGGCTTTGGAGGCATAATAGCCAGTACCATTGACAATTTTCGCACTCGTCGCATCGATATAGTCATCCTTGTTGACGGTATACCCTTTGACATCAGTGTACGACCCGTCAGCACCAAGGCTAGTTCCGGTCTTCATCTCTACATTGGCATCGATCACAGTGACACCGTTGCTATTCACATAAGAATACTTTCCACTCCCATCATATTGATAAGGAAGAATATTGGGGACTGTGACACGCTGCCAATACGAGGCTGCTGGAGCAGTAGTGGCAAGAGTCTGGAATATTGACTTCTCCGATCCCGCCTGAGGAACTTGGCTATCATCGAGATTCGCCACAAAATGAAGAGTCCTGGACTCGGCAGACATCATGACACCAGTCACTTTCCAATGGGAAACGGTCGCCGCTGAGACAGTCCCGGTGTAGTTCTGGGTAACTTGCCCTATCTGAGCTTTGCAGACCTGAACCAGGGTCCCGTTCTGGTCGAACACGAAAACGTGAATTGACTCGATTGTGGGATCGCTTGCCATATCTGCCCTGGTGGATGCATCCTGCGCAACACCGAAATCCAATGTCAAAGTGGCTCCTTCAGGGAAAACCTGCGAGATGTCTTCCTGGGGGAGGGTTATCTCTTTCTCACAAGAGACCGCAAATAAAGCGGCGGCGAGTGAAAACGCTATAAATGATATTCTTCTCATAGTATTATCCTCCTCTTACGTTAGTCGACCTTCACAGTGTATTGACCAACAGGAACCTCAGGATCCTCACCCCAGTACCAGGCGTCATAGACGCAGCGGGCTGTATTTCCAGTTTGGATCAAGGAAACGCTATTGGTACCGATCTGAACAGCAGTTCCGTTAGATACCCATCCATTCCCCGAGAACAAGTTCCCTATAAAGCCCAAACGCTGAAGGTTCGCTACAAAATTGACTTCGGCCTCAGTAGGAAGGCGCCAGCGCCCAGCGGGATATCCAGCCTCCTGGTAGGTGGCACAACGCCTCTCCATCGCATCATAACCATTTTCAGCGGTTCCATTTGATGCAACCATCCTGCTCCATCTAGACGCTATAATGATTTTAGGAGCTATGAAGTTCGGGGTTGTACGACTGCCAATCATTATTTTAGCGGCAGCATCATTCCATTCCACATTTCTGGTTCCATCATAATAGGGGACTAACGGACGGCGTCTGTCATTAAGACCGTAAGTAGTGTTGTAATTGGCCGTGCTATAGCCAGAGGCCTGTCTCGGATCGGCTATCATATACTCTCTTTCGTTGCCCGAGATGGTGTACTTCTTAGATGCAGCATCAAAAGATGTTATTGTCAAAACGGTCAAATTCTGCTGCGTATTAACATAACGGGCGATGCGGCCATATGGCACATAAACGTAATCATTCAGATCATTTCCGGAATTCCCCTCTTGCAATGAGCCATTATGGTAGTATGCATAAGATTGATAGCCACCTCTTCGACGATACCTGTTCCCCACATTGCCATAATAACCATCAACCATTGCGCTACCACCCGGCTTTGAACTGATGTGGATTGAAGGATATTGAACAATGACTATGTCCTTTGTTGGCCCATTGCCGTCACTATGGCTTAGATGCAGGGTGAACCTCATAGGGAAGCAATCCAACTGATTATTGATAGTGGCATTGAGCTTATCTTTAAACGTGATGGCAGAGTGTCCGTCTTCTGAAGCATACACGTCTAATCCACGAGTGCGGAGGTTTCTAAGTTGATTGATGCTGGAACCAGTAGCGGTTGAGTTAGTCGCATTCACCCAAGTTCCATTATAGTAGACTTCTCTTTTAGTAACAACAGAAGCACCGGTCGCAAGCGCATGACTGGATATCACGGGAACCTCCAATGAATCCGCACCATAAATATATAAGGTGTCGGAAGCCGTGCTGAGATAACGGCCTTGCTTCAACTCGCCACCAGCTTGAATGCGAGGGTCGCTCCAATCCACGACGCAGTAACGCCCGGCAAGATCTATTGGCAACTCATCGGAAGTGCTTCCCAGAATCTCCACATCAAAACTCAAATCAAACCAGTCATTGGCTTTCAACTCAGTTCCTGGAAGAGGTATCTTATAGTAGAATTCCTGCGAGAGAAAACTCCCGGATTTGTTTCTGGTGGCGCTTTTGAATGTGCGTCCACCTTCCTCGGTGGTCTCATATGTTGCAGTTTCCTCATATGCGACCCACGGTAGTATAACCTTTATGAAAGGAGCCTGAGGGGAATCCGTGGTCCAGGTCATCGGATAGGAATAGAACGGGGTACCTGTCACATTCCACTTCCAGGAGTTATCGTTCCAATCAGGAGTGACAGCGGACGGAATGGTCTCCACAGGGTCTCCCTCGAGTCCCGGGTAGCTGTACGCAGGCGTGAAAGCGGCCCTGTTGTAAGTGAAGAAGCCATCCTGGTTATAAGAAACAGGATCAGCACTTATCTTTGTCTCCTGGTTTGCGAATGACAGGTAGACCTCCACATTTTCAAGAACCGGATACCAAGTCCTGACATAATCCCTGTTTCCATTCGAAAGAGTTTTAAGCTGGTCTATCGCGGGGATGACATTCATATTAATAGTCACCTTCGATGAAAGCCTGGAAAGCTTGTTGGTTATTACTTTCAATTTCCCTTTGTCAGTATCCGTGAATGTGAAACCCTGTCCTGCGGTCATAACGAAAGACTCCTGTGCAGAGAACGGGTTGACATTGAACTCTGCTTTAAGGACGAGATCTTTCAAATCCGCCAGCTTGGTCCCCATTTCATCATGGGTGACATCGGGCATATTCGCGATAGTGTAGACATAGAAACTCCTCTGGGAGTCAGAGACCACATCGCCCATATCCAGCTCAACAACCTTCAGGTCAGTTGTGGCGAGACCTGTTGTCTCATCCTCTTCCTGGGTGATGTTCTCTCTACCAGAAAGAAGAGCGTCTTCCGTATCTTCACTCGACTTGAATATGTACCAGTCGACATAAGCGACTGTGTTCTCGTTATATTTATCAAGACCGGGCCATTGCTCAGCATCAACCCTTGTAGAAACGCCCTTAGCGCATTGGACGGATAGGTCGATAACAAAATCTCCTTCGCTCGGCTGACCTCCGACATTATCCAACGCCTCGTTACAAGAGGCGAAAAGAGCGGCGGCAAGAATCGGGAATATATATAGTGATGTCTTTTTCATAATAACCACTTTTTATTCTTGAGGGATCATTTCTTGCGACTGTGTGAGCCTGAATGTCCAATAGCTGAAACGGCCATCGGAGTGAACATCCTGGAACTCAGAATCGGCGCTGATTGAAGGGTTGAAACTAATTGAAGGACTGAAGAAACAAGTGAACCATACCTCATAGACATTTATGTCGGACATCTCATAGTCCTTGGGATAGATACGGATGGTGACCTGGGAATCGAGAATAGGGCCCTTAAGCTGAGTGGAGGTCGCACCTCCAGGCATAACTGCCTCAAACCTGAAATGCTTGGGGCTTTCAGTGTCGCCATCTTTATACTGAGGAATCAACTGCCAATATCCACCTGTCGGGGCTGAAGGGGTAAAAGTCATCGTGAAATACCTACTGCCTTCAGGAAGACTACGGTTCAGGGTGCGGATCTGGTAATACTTGTTGTATCCGTTAGCAGCCTTGTAATGATTATAACCGTTTGGTTCAATGGCTCCGGATATTTTCACCTTTTCCTCAACAGAGACATGATCATTAATAGTATGAGCATATCCGTTCCAAGGAAGAACCTCACCGTCTATCTCAAGCATCCATTCCGAGCCTTCTTTGAAACCAAGACCATAAATGCGATGTTTAGCGCGGGCTGTGAAATTAATCGGCTGACCACGCTTAGACGGATCCGAATTGGCGTCAGAGTAATTGAGTTTAAGCGTACGAGATTTCCCGGCCGCGGTAGTGATAACTATGGACAGGTCGGTCAAATCCTGAGGAAGAGCAAGAATACAGAAGGTCAAATCACTTGACTCAGTGTCATCTTTGGCCGGAATTGTCTTGCCCGTCAAACTTACAGTTATCGATTTACCTGTGCCGGTGCAAGTGTAAGTGGGAAGCTGAGTGGTAGTGCTATAGTTTGTATAATCCACCATAAAGTTACCTGTCAATGCGGTGCTACCCGTTGACTTCAACTCAAAACTCTCAACCGGAACCGCGGCGTCAGCGCTGCGAAGGGAAATCTCGAACGCCGTGAAAGCAGGGTAGAAATCAAGCTCCACGTTATCGTTCATACCGGCAGGGTTAGGCTTCGCGACGGCAGTCATGTATTTCGCGGCATGTCTCGCATCTGGCGTGAAAAGTTGAGTAGGGCCCTCAATGCTCAAGTTGAACTTCCCTGAGCAACCGGCAAGGCCATTGCCAGAAACCTCGTTTGTGCCCGGACTGGGGTAGATGGCATAGAACGTGTGCTTGGTATCCTCCTGACCAGACACCCACGCCAGACCGTTGCCAGACGCGGAAACTCCGGCTTCCGGGTTATACGCCGCACCATCAGACGTGTTTCCGACGTTAGTGATCGTTCCCGTGGTCTTGTCCGAATTCGGGGTCACGGAATAATCTGCCCAGTAATACTTTGGGGCATCAGCACTCTCCAGTCCAATGCGGCAGGCTGCTGTAGGGGAATAAACACGAATCTGGTCACCAGCCACCCAATAAATGTCCTGGTGAGTCGCCAAGTTGGGATTATTGTTGTTGTATGCCCCGTACTCGGTCCTCGTGCCGAGAAACGAGTGAGTCTTGGCGCCGAACTTCACATTATGGATCTCACCCTTACGGGTAAACAGTTCCTTCTGG
>ONSC01000003.1 GCA_900320365.1 uncultured Bacteroidales bacterium | reverse complement strand
GACCGAGAGGAGCGGCCTAGGGCGAAAGTGGTAACTGGGGCTAAGTCGTAACAAGGTAGCCGTACCGGAAGGTGTGGCTGGAACACCTCCTTTTTGGAGTTTGACTCTGACAGTGACGCTCTGGTGACAACAAGGTGGGAAACCTTGTACTGATCTTTCATTATTATACAGGCTCTTAGCTCAGTTGGTTAGAGCGCTACACTGATAATGTAGAGGTCGGCAGTTCAACTCTGCCAGGGCCTACCTAAAAAAGCCGGACACCAGCCCGGCTTTTATTGTTTTGCGGCACGCAGTCGGCATCAGCCGACCGGCCGGGGCGGGACTTTGCAAGGCAAAGTCGTGGAGCCGGAAAGGCCGCAAGGGGTTTGGGGGCGGCTTAGCCCCCGTCGGCATCAGCCGACCGGCCGGGGCGGGACTTTGCAAGGCAAAGTCGTGGAGCCGGAAAGGCCGCAAGGGGTTTGGGGGCGGCTTAGCCCCCATGATAAAGGGGGTATAGCTCAGCTGGTAGAGCATATGCTTTGCAAGCATAGGGTCGCCGGTTCGAATCCGACTACCTCCACAAAAAGAGGCGCACGCATCAGCGTGTGCCTCTTTTTTCATTTCCAGCCCTCTCCCCTACTGAACCGAGTTCATGTCAATCAAGTTATTCAGCAGCGCATAGACTGTTAGACCAGCCACTGTCTTTATACCAATCTTGCGAGTTATGTTCTTCCTGTGCGTGATGACCGTGTAGATTGACAAATTTAGTTTGTCGGCGATCTCCTTGTTGAGCATACCTTTCGCCACGCAGACAAGTATCTCTTTTTCCCTTGATGATAGCTCACCTCCATCTGACACGATAGAGTCTGTCTGTTTGGACTCCATAGAGGAGCGTACTTTCCTCACGACCTCATCCGGACGGTCATATATCGACACAGACCCGTCATATTGCCTTAACACGTCATCAGTCAGTCCAGAGACATCGAGCGCTATCACGATCGAGTCACAGATGTCCGCCAACCGGCCACGTCCCTCCTTCCGGCTCCTGAAATCAAAAACAGTAGGATCGATGATGACTATATCAGGGTCCACGATCCTGAGCCTGGCCTCAACCGGCCGTGAGAGGTCGTGGAATATCTCTTCCACCCGGAATTCCGCGGAATCCCCGAGAACCACCTCCAGTCCCCTCGCGACCATTTCGGAGGGAGACACCAGAATCACTGACTTCTTATCTTCCATCCCTCTCGAGGTTTTTGACCGTGGGCACAAGGATATTGTCCTCGACATATGTGTGACGCCTCAGATCGTCGCGCAGACGGTAAATAGAGAGCAGGACCCACATCTTCATGTTCTCATCGCAGACATCCGGAAGGTATTTCATCACGATGTTCTTCATATCCTCCATCTTCTCATCCACATTCTCATGATGCTCCTCGAAATCGGTGATGGAATAACCAGGGTTACGCACACCGGAAAGGAGTGACTCCACATACGGGAACACCTCTTCCTCTTCCCTCGAGAAATGCTTCTCCAGTTCTTTCTTATAATCCACGAAGAACTTGAGTATCACTCTCTTCTGGTTCTCATCGCAAGGTTCGACCAAGCGGTCGAATGACGACTCAAGATTCTTAGGTCAACCCCGACACGGGAAATAACCTGCACGAGGCTGTAATTCATGTCCAGCATGTCGGACAGCCTCATATTCGGAGTGAATATCTCTTTCATGACGCTAAGATAGCAATTAAATCAGCAAAGCGGTGATGTGGAAGCCGATGAAGGCGCACACCCAGGCAACTACCATAGTATAGGCGCATACCGCTATCGCCCATCCCCATTTGCCGGTCTCGTTCTTGATCGCGACGAATGTGGCTATGCAAGGGAAATATAGCAGGATGAACAACATGAAGGCCACGGCCGCCGGCAGGGAGACTGAGCCCGACAAGGCGCTCTGAAGTTGGGTGTTTTCCGGATCATCAGTCTCATCACCGGCATACATGACACCCAGGGTACTGACCACCAGTTCCTTGGCCACGACGCCGGATAGAAGGCTGATATCCATTTTCCAATTGAAGCCGAGAGGCTCGAGTGCAGGCGAGACAGCCTTTCCGATCTGTCCTATATAAGAATGCTCCTGCTGGTACTCGATATCGCGGTGGGAGCGGGGGAAGTAGCCCAGACACCATATCACGACAGAACCGATAAGGATGGTTGTGGCCATCTTCTCGAGGTACTGCTTGCCTTTCTCCCAGGTATGACGCCAAGTGGCCTTTCCCGTGGGAACACGATATGGCGGAAGTTCCATCACGAACGGAAGGTCGTCATCTTTTATGAAGCGACTGAGTATCAAGGCCGAGAAAATGGCGAGCAGTACTCCGATGAAGTATATTGCCAGTAAGGCGAGCGCTGAATGATGAGGGAAGAAAGCCCCCGCGAGGAGCACGAAAATCGGGAGCCGGCCGGCGCACGACATGAAAGGTATTATGGCTATCGTAATAAGCCGGCTCTTCCGACTCTCAATCGCTCTTGTCGCCATTATTGCGGGAACATTGCAACCGAAACCCATCACCATCGGGATGAATGACTTTCCGTGCAAGCCTATCCTGTGCATCAACTTGTCCATTATGAAAGCGGCCCTAGCCATATAGCCAGTGTCTTCCATAATGGATAAGAAGAAATAGAGTATCAATATGTTAGGCAGGAACACCAGAACACTTCCGACTCCCGCTATGATTCCATCGACGATGACATCCTTCAGCCAGCCCTCTTTCATGAAATCCCCCACGAAAGCACCGAACTTGCCGACAAGCCAATCTATCCAGTTCATTGGATACTCCCCAAGAGAGAATGTGGCTTGGAATATGACGTAGAGAATCAAAATGAAAATGGGGAACGCCGCCCATTTGTTGGTGACGACTGAGTCTATCTTCTCGGTCCAAGACTTCTCACCCAGAGGTTCTATGTGACGCACATAAGTCTTCGACAGGGTGTCATGGATGAACTGGTATCTCTGCTCAATCTCGCCCGAATCGTCTCCGGAAATGATCTTATCGACCGAAACCGGTTCTCCAGAAGTCTCACTGTCAGCTACTTCCAAGACTGTATCCAACAACTCGGGAACCCCCTCCCCTGTCCTGCAGACGGTGGGGCAGACCGGCATCTCGAGAATACGCCCGAGCCATTTCGTGTCGATCCTGTCCCCTCTTTTCTTTAGCTCATCAAACATGTTCAAGGCCATCACCACCTTCAGGTTCATGTCCTTGACTTGGGTCGTGAGATAAAGGTTCCTCTCAAGATTGGAGGCGTCAACCACGTTGATCACGACATCCGGGATGTTCTCAACCAGATTCTCCCTGACATATTTCTCCTCAGGGGAAAAGGCTGACAATGAATATGTTCCAGGAAGATCGACAAAAATCATCCGGCGGCCTTTCCATGTGAAATGGCCCTCTTTGGCGTCAACAGTCACACCGCTATAGTTGCCAACGTGCTCGTGGCTGCCCGAGGCCATGTTGAAAAGAGATGTCTTCCCGCAATTAGGATTGCCGACTAGAGCGACACGGATGGTTCCGGCTTTCTCGGAGTTAAAATCTTCCTCAGAAGAAATGTCGATGAGGGCGGCTTCAGCCCTGCGGAGGGATACTTTATATCCAAGTATCTCGTATTCAATCGGATCCTTGAGGGGAGCATTCATCACGGCAGAGACTTTCTTACCGGGTATGAAGCCCATCTCGATCAGTCTCTTACGAAAATTACCATGGCCGCCGACTTTTAAGACGACGCCCGTATTCCCTGTTTTCAGATCTGAAAGTTTCATCCACCGCGAAATTAGGCAATATTATGCTCAAGGCCAATAATCATTAATTGGTATTTAGCCCTTCCACTTACCCACTTATTATATTTTCAGAATAATCAGAAAATGACGAAATTCGCGATGATGGTTACAGAAAAGAGTCTCAAGATATTATCGACCGGGAAGCCGGGAACAGTCGCGGAACGGTGCGAGGAAGTGCTGCGGCAAGTCGCCAGAAACCAAATGGTCCTGGAGATGGTCTTTTTCCTAGGCGAAGATGAATTTGGTTCTGGAGAGACCGTTATCCATAAGGAGTGCGAGTCTTTTTTCGGCAAGGCTTTGCCAATGATAACAGTCATTGCCCAAAAGCCTTTTAAATCAACCCTAACAGCGGAGGTGCTCTACCTTAGAGGAGACGGGACTGTCGAATTCCACGACGATTATCTCATTATCCGTAGCGGCAAAGATAAAGAACTCATAACTAAAGGGATACGCTTCCCGGAGAAAGGAGATACCGCCTGTCAGGCCAAGGCTGTTTTCGGTCGTGTCGGCGAGATACTCAGGGACGAGGGATTCAAGATTGACGATATTGTCCGGCAATGGAATTATATAGATGACATCACCGGTGTCCACGACGGTGTCCAGAATTACCAATTGTTCAACGACGAGCGTTCCGCTTTCTACGCTGCCGCCGATTGGGAGAATGGCTACCCTGCGGCGACCGGGATCGGATGCTCCGCCGGAGGAGTCACTGTCTCTGTCCATGCGGTGAGGAACGCCGGCAGATTCAGTAGACCAATTGATAATCCCATCCAGGTGCCAGCCCACCGGTATTCCGGGAAAGTGCTGGAAGACGGACGGGAAAAATCCAAAACGACTCCGAAATTCGAGAGAGGGAGACTTTTGGGGGACACGGTCCTGATCTCAGGAACCGCGGCGATAAAGGGAGAATCAAGTTCCCCTTCATCAGATCCCCGAAAGCAGAGCGAGGAAGCTATCGAGGTTATTGACAGCCTGGTGGCTCCTGGCAACATTCACCCTGGATGCAAGAGCTTCACTCCTGAGGCACTGCGGGTATATATCAAGAGAGAAGAGCAAGCAGAGACTATCATAAACACTCTCCAGAAGCGGTGGAGCGATGTCCCTATCCACTTTCTCTCGGCGGATATCTGCCGCCCGGAGCTTCTTCTCGAGATTGAGGGGAAAGGATCCATCAAAAGATTCCTGGAATGTTGCTGCACAGACGCTTTCGAGGCCTCAGAGGCTCAAGCTGGAGGTGCGGGAAGAGTAGAGCTCTGCGAGGATCTACCTTGTGGCGGCGTGACCCCCTCTGAAGAGAATATCAGGCAGGTGATGTCAGTTGTCGATATTCCCGTGAATGTCCTTGTAAGGCCCCGGGGAGGCGATTTCGTGTACGACGAGAAGGAAATCCAAGCCACCTTGGAATCAATCAGAATGTGTCGTCATTTGGGAGTGAACGGTGTCGTGATCGGCGCTCTCAGGAAAGACGGCTCGATTGACATGGAGACCATGAGACGATTGATGGATGCCGCCCAAGGCATGGAAATCACTTTCCACAGGGCATTCGACGAGTGCGCCGATCCTTTCGCCGCTCTTGAGGACATCATCAGCCTTAGGTGCGACAGGCTTCTGACAGCCGGCCATGCGGAAAACGTCAATGACGGAAAAGATACTCTGAAAGCCCTCAATGAGAAAGCGGCTGGAAGAATCATCATATTGGCGGGCTCCGGGGTGAGACCTAGTAACATCTCTGATTTGGAATCCTTGACAGGAATATCCGAGTTCCATTCCTCCTCACATGGCCCAGATGGCCGCACTGACAGGAGAGTGGTCCGGGAGATGGTCACCACTGTCGTTTATTAACATTCCTTTCTATGGTTCCCCTCTGGAAGATATTCATGGTTTTCGCCAAGATAGGCTCCTTCACGATAGGAGGAGGCTACGCCATGATTCCTTTGATCCGGGAGGAACTGGTGAAAAGAGGATGGATTTCCGAGGAAGAGCTTCCCGATATTATAGCTTTGGCCC
Source organism: uncultured Bacteroidales bacterium (assembly GCA_900320365.1). Lineage (GTDB taxonomy): Bacteria > Bacteroidota > Bacteroidia > Bacteroidales > UBA932 > Cryptobacteroides. The sequence goes on along the minus strand of ONSC01000003.1, from coordinate 37,885 downwards.
AATCGGCCCCTGGAGTTCTCGCGGTTAACATGTCGATTTTCGCCGGCTACAAGATGCGGGGTTTCAAAGGTAGCGTGGCGGCTACCCTCGGATCTTCACTCCCCTCTTTCCTGATCATACTGCTCATCGCCATGCTATTCACTGGCTACCAAGACAATCCTGTGGTGGTCAGGATATTCAAAGGCATCAGGCCGGTGGTGGTGTCGCTGATCCTCGTACCGATGATCAATATGGCGAGAAAAGGCAACAAAACATGGTGGGCATGGGCGATCAGCGCCGCCACCTTGTTCATGGTCGCCTTCATGAACTTCTCCCCGATTTATATTCTCCTTACGCTGATAGTTATCGCCATCTGTGTCACCTTGATAAAAGAAAGGAGGCAGGGAAATGGCTGATACCATGATATTTCTCCAATTATTCTGGGTGTTTTTCATAATCGGCCTCTTCACCTTTGGCGGAGGCTACGCCATGCTTTCCCTGATCCAGACTCAAGTTGTGACAGCCCATTCATGGATCACTGAGAGCGCCTTCACGGACATCGTGGCTATCTCCCAGATGACACCGGGGCCCGTGGGAATCAATTGCGCCACTTATGTGGGATATGAGGTCGTAAAAGGAGCCGGAGCCAGCCACCTTGTCGCGATCCTGGGCTCTCTCACGGCCACGTTCGCAGTTGTCCTCCCCTCCTTTATTATAGTCTTGACAATAGTCAGATTCTACACGAAATTCCATAATAATAAGATATTCGAGGGTGTCATGAGCTGGCTCCGTCCGGCGGTAGTCGGACTCATAGGCGCGGCTGCCATAATCTTGATGTTCAAGGTTAACTGGATTGACGCGAAGCCTGTGATCTCCATCGTGAGAGAGAACTTCACTGATTGGATAAGCTGGGGATTGTTCGCCGCGGCCACTGTCGCGTCCCTCTGCTTCAAGATCGGGCCGATCCCGATCATCCTCGCCGGAGGAGCGCTCGGTTTGCTCATATACTAGGTTTTTTGTAACTTAGCCTTGATATATTCAGCATATTAACCGAAAAGTATCAATAAATGAGACATCTGACTAGATTCCTTGTGTGCGCCATCGCGCTTATTCCCGCCGTGATGTGCGCCAAGAAGACCGAGACGGTCATCAATGTGGTCCCTTATCCTCAGAGTGTGGAGATAGGGAAAGGCGCTTTCAAAGGCGCTGGAGCCAACTTCAACTGTGATCAGGCCATAGACGCAGAAAGTGTTAATCTCATCCGCGGTTTCGCTGACAGGATCACCTTCGTGAGCGGAAGAACCAACTCCTTCGCCTCCCCTATCGGGCTCGCCAAAGCTGCCCAAGATGGAAAGATGAAAGGTTTCATATTCCTCAAGGACGCTTCCATGGCTCCCGAGGAGTATTCGATCGACATCACAAAAAAGACTTGCCTCGTCAAGGCGTCTGAGAAAAATGGCTTCCTCTATGCCATCCAGACTCTTAAGCAGCTGACAGACGTCGCTGTCTATTCAGAGGAAGTCGATCCCGCGCAGAAGTTCATGTTCCCCGCTGTCTCTATCAAAGATAAGCCCAGGTTCGCTTACAGAGGAATGCACCTTGACTGCGCCAGGCACTTCTTCTCCGTTGAGGAAGTCAAGAAGTACCTTGATGTCATGGCGATGTACAAGCTCAACCGCCTCCACTGGCACCTTACAGAGGACCAGGGCTGGAGGATTGAGATAAAGAAGTATCCGAAACTCACGCAGATAGGTGCTTTCCGAAATGGCACCATGGTAGGCAAGGATTTCAAATCCAATGATGGAGTACGTTATGGCGGTTACTACACACAGGATCAGATCCGTGACGTGGTCGCATACGCCGCTTCTCTCGGCATCACCATCATCCCTGAGATAGATCTTCCAGGCCACATGCTAGGAGCCCTTGCCGCTTATCCTGAGCTTGGTTGCACCGGAGGACCTTACGAGGTCTGGACAAGATGGGGAATCTCCGACGAGGTCATGTGCCCCGGAAAGGAAAACATGTTCACATTCCTTGAGGATGTGTTCACCGAGCTCATGGAACTGTTCCCTTCCGAGTACATCCACATCGGAGGCGATGAGTGCCCCAAGACCCAATGGGAGAAATGCCCAGCCTGCCAGGCGAGGATCAAGGCTCTTGGAATAAAAGCCGACAGCAAGCATACGGCGGAGCAGTATCTCCAGAGCTATGTGACCGCAAGGGTCCAGAAGTTCCTCAACGACCATGGCCGCAAGATCATCGGTTGGGATGAGGTCCTTGAAGGAGAGCTTGCTCCTGGTGCGACTGTGATGTCCTGGAGAGGTGTCAAAGGTGGTATCCAAGCCGCTGGCATGGGATTCGACGTCATCATGACTCCCAACACATATTGCTATTTCGACTATTACCAGAGTGAGGATCAGACACAGGAGCCTCTCGCTATCGGCGGCAATCTCCCCATCGAGAAAGTCTATGGTTACGAGCCTTTCGAGGGACTAAACGCTGACCAGCAGAAGCATATTCTCGGAGTCCAGGCGAACCTCTGGACTGAGTACATCGCCACAAACGAGTACCTTGAGTACATGTTGCTGCCTAGAATGTGCGCTCTCGCGGAGATTCAGTGGTGCGATCAGAAGGCCAAGGATTTCGACAGATTCTCCTCAGCCATGAGGAATGAGTCCTTCAAGATTTTTGACACTCTCGGTTACAATTACAGGAAATTCTAATTAAATGAATATGAGAAATCTGATGTTCAAAGCCTTGATCGTGGCGGCCGCAGCCACGCTCGTGTTCGGCTGTAACAACGCGGCCAAAAAGGCCGCTGCTGAGGCAGCTGCCGAGCAGGCCCGTCAGGATTCAATCGCGGCAGCGCAGAAAGCCGCTAAAGAAAAATCAGCGATGGAAATTGTGAAACTCCTTCCGGAAGAGCCGGAGTTCGAGATTGTAACAAACCTTGGTTCAATCACAGTCAAGCTTTATAAGAACACGCCGAAGCATAGGGACAACTTCGCAAAGCTCGCCATCTCGGGCTATTACGATGACCTCCTGTTCCACAGGGTGATCAACGGCTTCATGATCCAGGGTGGAGACCCCTACACAAGGGACACCTCCAAGGCGGCTGTCGCGAAGTACGGTCAGGGTGGTCCCGGGTACACAATCCCCGCTGAATTTGTCCCTGAATATACCCATAAAAAGGGCGCCCTCGCAGCCGCCCGCAAAGGCGACGTGGCCAACCCGATGAAAGAGTCTTCCGGATCTCAGTTTTATATAGTTCAGGACGCAAAAGCCTGCGCTCAGCTTGATGGCGGCTACACTGTCTTTGGTGAGACCATCAAAGGACTTGATATCATCGACAGGATTGCCCAGGTGGCCACAGACGGCAGGGACAGACCAGTCATGGATGTGCGAATACAGACTATCAAACCTGTAGGCGAGACTGCTGAGATTGTCAAAGCGAACGATGGTAAGCCCCATATCGTGAAGCTTAACAATACCGTGAAAAAATAGGCCCGAAAGGTTTGAAATGGTATAAAAATTGCTATATTTGCATTCGAATAGTTTTTTCATAGGTTAAGTTTTAGGTTAGAATTGATACACCGCCTGCAGAGATGCATGCGGTGTATTTCATTTATGCCGTATCAAGAGACTATAAAAAAGCGCCGGCCCCTGATGGAGCCGGCGCTAATATTAGATTAACCTATTTCTAATATTAATAGGTAGGGCCATCGTGCCAATCGGCCTTTGCCCAGAAGAGGACATCGGAGTAATTGTCATGAGCTCCGACCTCATCCTTGAAGTTGCTGTTGTATGAACGCTCCTTGGCGACATAACGAAGCCTGTTGCAAGGATAAGGGGTCAAGGCGTTGTTGTCGTGATCGGCCGGATAGTACATGCGGGGATACCCGGTACGACGCATGTCACTCCACTGCTCACCTCCGTGGAGGAAGCAGAAAGCGATCCACTTCTGCTCAAGGATAGCCTCGATCTCGCCACCGGCGTAAGGAGTGCCGTCAATATGGGTTGTCCACCTGTCGTTGGCGAAGTTGGCAATCCACTCAGCGTTGTAGATGCTCTGGTCAGGGTTGATGACCGCACGCTGCTGCGTACCGTTCAGGTAGTCGCCATCAGTATTGTCAAGCTCAGTCTGGGAACGGTTGTTCTGGCACTTAAACATGAAGTTGATGGACTCGCTTATACCCTTTGTGAAAGCGGCCTTCGCATCTCCGTTGGCCCAGCCGCGCTGATAAGCCTCGGCCTTGATGAACCACATCTCATAAGAGGAGACAATCTGGTGATCCCAGTTCTGGTTCTCCCAGAAGAAGCCCTTCTTGCGGATACGTGAGTAATAAGCCCTGTTGACACGGGTGAAGAACATCGTCTGATAGGTGTCATAATCGGTGTTGGCGCTGGCGCCACGGAAAACGCTGGGGACAGCCTTTCCTGCCTTGAGAGGATCTTTCACCTCTTCCTCGGCGGCAGTTGCGACAGGATACTCACCATTGGCGGTAGCGAGGCAGTACATCAGAGGAAGACGGGGATCATCCTGACCCTCAACCCACTTGCCACCGTCACCGGCCTTCATCATACGGTTGATGACCTCGGCGCTGGCGGTCTGGAGGTTGTGCCAGTCAAATCCGGAACCACCATTGATGTTCAGGGGACCTGAAGCCTGACGGGCGATCTGGATGTTCTGGTCGATGGATTCGACGATAGGAAGATTTCCGTCAAGGATCTCCCTGATGATCTGCTGACCCTTGGAGGCCAAAGGACCCTGGGTGGAAACACGCAGAGCGCCACGCAGACGGAGGGAATTGGCGTAACGACGCCATTTGTCAAAGTCGCCATGGTTGATGAAGTCCTGGCTGGAGAAAGCTGAAGGCTTCTGGCAGGTGGCGAATTTGGCCTGGATCTCGCCGAGCTCATCGAGAATCAGCTCAAAGAGCTTCTGGCCATTGTCATAATGAGGGTTGGCATAGGAGATGTCACCGGTGAGAGCCACCTGGCCGATCTCGCTGAAGGGGATGTCATCATACTCGCAGATAAGGTAGATCATCATTCCATAGAGATGGGTCTTAGCAGCGAGAATATAAGCCTCGTTGGCGGGTTTCTCAGCATCGGGAAGCTCGTCGTAGAGCTGCTCCATCTTCCTTAAGTTGGTGACCATCGTAGGGTAGTTGTTGTACGGCTGGCCATAGTCCTCATACTCGTCATGGTAGTAGATACCAGGATCGAGGGTAAGACCGAGCTGGTTGGAGAGCTTAAGCATGAGCTGGGGCTCATAACCGAAATAACGCCCGTAAGTGGAGCAGGCCCAGTCATTGGCCAAAAGCATACATCCCGGCATCAGCTTGTCCAGGCTAGCCTCAGAGACCTTTGACGGATCCTTGTACCTGTTGTCGTATTCTTCTTCGCTACAACCGAAGGACACAATCGTCGCGGCAAGCAAAGCTAAATAAACAAATATCTTTTTCATATTCTATTCTATATTAATGCGTTTATGCTATTAGAATGTAGCGCGGAGAGAAACACCGACCGAACGGGTAGGCGAGGCGGATCCACCGATCTCCAACTGGCTCTTCCAGTCTGTACCACTACTGGTCTCAGGATCGTAGTTAGGGATGGATTTGTAGAAGTAGAACAGGTTGCGTCCATACACTGACAAGGTCAGGTTCTTGACAAAGTCACTCTTGATGACATTCCTAGTGAAGTTGTAGGAGAGGCTGATCTCACGGAGCTTCCACCAATTGTTCTTGAAGAAATCGTAGGTACCGTTAGGGACACCAGGGGCGATTCCCCAAGCGGTCTTGCTGGTGATGTAGTCCTCGTAAGCTATGACCTTGTCATTCTCTTTCCAGCCACCGTTGCCGTCGGAGACGACACCGTCAAGGATGATACCGGTGTTGGCGGTGACACCATTTTTGTAGGTGTAAGGATAGAAGCCCTCACCTTCACGATTCTCAGTGTCGGGGTTGACACCGGTGGTCATGGTGTAGCGGTAGCAGTTGTTGGCGATATAACCACCAAACCTGAAGTCAGTCATCACATCGAGGCCGAATCCCTTGTAAGTGGCGGACAGACCAAGACCTCCGACCACCTTAGGCATGGCGTTTCCAGCAAGCACGTAGTCGCTTGTCATCACATAGTTACCGTCATTGTTGACGATATTGCGTCCCTTGTAGGGGCCATCCTCAACGACCTTGTTGGCAGCGGTGTAGAAGTCACCCATAGGCCTGCCGACATAGGAGTAGTTCTTTCCTGTCTTGGCGTAGTCAGCGGTCTCGATGAAGTTGATACCCTCGACGAGGGAGAGAATCTCGTTCCTGTTGAAACCGAGGTTGGTGTTGATGTCCAAACTGTAGTCCCTTGAAAGGAGAGGTGTCACATGGCCGGAAACCTCAAGACCCTTGTTGCGCATCTCACCGGAGTTGACCCACATCGTGGAGCTACCGCTCGAAGGAGCGAGCTCGGTACGGAGAAGCATGTCGGAGATCTTCTTGTTGTAGTAGGTAACCTCGAAGCCCAAGCGGTTGTTGAAGAACTTGCTCTCGATACCTACCTCGAACTCCTTGGTCGTCTCAGGACGGAGGTTGTCGTTACCGAGGTTGGCGGGAACCTGGTTGTAGCTCCAGCCCGGACCGCTTCCGAATGAGTAGGCCATATTGGCGGCGTAAGCCTCAGGGGCGTTACCAACGATACCGTAGGAAGCGCGGACCTTTCCGTAGTCATACCATGAAGGCATCTCAAAGGCGTCGGTGAAGAGGAAGCTCAAGCTGGCTGAAGGATAGAAGTAGCTGCGGCTGTGCCTAGGGAGGGTGGAAGATTTCTCCTGACGGCCTGTCAACTCAAGGAAGAGATAATCGGAATAAGATAATCCGAGTGTCCCGAGGAAGGCGGTCTTAAGGAGCTGCATCTTTGTCTCGTTGTTGTTGTTGATGTCGATAGTCCTGTAGGAGTTACCGATCATGAAGAGGTTCTCGATCATGAGACCGTCCCTGGTGCCGAAGTTCATGCTGTGCATGTTCTCGGAGCGAGCCTGCCAGCCGGCTGTGGCGGTGAGGCCGATCTTGTCAGTGATGTCCTTGTCAAACATCAGCATGGCGTCACCATAAAGCACCTGATAGGACTTTGACAGCGTTGAGTAACCACCGCTGGAGCTGTTGGAACTCGCGGCTGAAGGGAACGCGGAGTTGCTGGTGTTGGTAGTCTTTGAAGTGGTGAAGTCAGTAGCGACACGAACCTTCGCGGTCAACCAGGGAGCTATCTTCCAAGTAGGAGCCACGCTTCCGATCAAACGCTGCTCAAGCTCGTCACTGTGATGCTCATTGATGTTCCAAAGGAGCTCACGCACACCATAGACGAATCCGTCGGAGCCATATTTGAAGGCCTCGTCGGGAGTGGGACCGACACCCATATCGTTGTTCTTGTAACCCAGGCTGGTCTTGTACATCTTCTTGATAAGAGGAACGTCAAGGAAAGCACCGAACATGTTGTTGTAACCGCCATAGATGCTGATCGAAGCCTGTGAACGGTTGACGATGTGCTGGGTGATATAGTTGGCGGTGTAGTCAAGGAATAGATTGTCGTTATACCTCAAGGTTCCCACAACATTGAAATTGTGCTTGTCAAACGATCCGGACAGGGCGTTCGGAAGCTCATTGAGATAAGTGTAAGAGAACCTGGTGGTAGCGTTGTCGCTTGACTGGTTTATAGCGAAGTTGTAAACCTGGTCTGAACCGTTGCGGAAGAGCTCTGTCCAAGGCTTGGAGCTGATGGGGGAATACGCGCGAGTCGAGCCATCGACATACAAGACTTCCCTGCCGTCGTAAGCGGGACCCCACTGGTAGTTGCTGTAGGCGGGATAAAGCTTCCCGGTGGCGGCATCAACGCGGAAACCGTTGTTGCTGATCATCTCGTTTGTCCAGTCGCCATAACCGGTACCAGGGCCGTATTTGGTCTGGATGTCAGGGACATAGGCTACCATATTGAGCTGATAGCTCGCGTTGAAATCGATAGTGACACCTGATCCCTTAGCCTTCTTGCTGGTGATGACGATAGCACCGTTAGCAGCCTCGGAACCGTAAAGAGCCGTAGCGGCGGCACCCTTAAGGATGGTGAGTTCCTCGATGTCCTCAGGGTTGATGTCAACGAGACCGTTGGCACGGACTCCGCCGTCGATACCGATGCTACCGTAATCCATGCTCGTGGAGTTTGAGGAGCCTGAGTTACCATTACGGATCGGAACACCATTGAGGATGACGAGAGGCTGGGTGTTTCCATTGATGGAGGAAAGACCGCGGACAGTGATTGACACACCGGCGACGGCACCACCCTGGGTGTTCTGGATGCGGACACCGGAGGCCTTACCGTAAAGGGCGGTGGCAAGGTTGGTCGAGCCTTTGCTCACCAACTCATCCGCCTTGATGGTGGCGATGGAATAACCGAGCTTCTTGCTCTCCTTGGCGATACCAAGGGCTGTGACAACCACCTCGTCGAGCATCTCCTTATCCTCTTCGAGGGTAATGTCGAACTGACTCCTGTTACCCACAGGGACAAGTTGTGTCTCATAACCAAGACATGCGATCTCAAGGGTGGCGCCGGGCTTCACAGTGATGGTGAAGTTACCGTTCTGGTCGGTAACCACACCATTCCTGGTACCCTGCTCAACCACACTTGCTCCCGCAAGAGGACCGATGTTGTCCTTGACAACACCAGTAACCCTGTTCTGCGCGAAAGAGGCTATCGCCACGAAGACGCAGATCAAGGTCGCGAAAATTTTTCTTTTCATCAGATGTAAATGGTTAATATGAACTGTTATATTGGACTTTTTTTGGCAATATTGTAGAATACAAAATTATGGAAAACCGTATTAAGAGTTTTTATCCAAAAGACGAATAATCTTACCCAAAAGAACAAAAGGAAATGCGTGTAGCAGGGATTAGTCGCAATAAAAAAATCCCGACCCTCGTTGCTTAAGGGTCGGGATTCTGTTGATCTTAGTCGTTCAGAGAGTAGCGGCGGAAAGCGACAACTTTCGCATCCTTGTCGACGGACTTGATATAGTCGGCGACAGAAACCTTCTCATCTGACTGGACGAAATCCTGATTCTCAAGGGTATTCTCCTTGAGGAACTTCTGGACACGGCCGTTGGCGATGTTCTGAACCATCTGCTCAGGGAGGTTAGCGGCCTTCTCGGCGCTGACAGTGGCGATGATCTCACGTGCCTGGGCGGCCTGCTCAGGGGTGATCCAACCCTTGGCGGTGTTGGACTCGATGTGATCCTCGCTGTCTACGTGCGCGGGGTTGATACCGACCTTCTTAAGGGCGGCGTCAACAGCCTTCTGAACCTGCTCGTCCTTCGTCTTCTGGATGGCGACAGCACGCTCGTTGTCAATGACTTCCTTAGGGCAGTCAGCCTCAGAGACAGAAACAGGGCTCATAGCGGTGATCTGCTGGGCGATAGCCCTTCCAAGATCCTCGGGAACAACCTTGTTGAAGGAAACGATAGCACCGAGCTTGCCGTTGAAGTGGACATACTGTCCCACGAACGGAGCCTCGAGAGCGGCATAATATGCGAGAACATGCTTCTCACCGGTCTTACCTGTCTGGGCGGAAATCTCCTCCTCGACAGTGTGGCCGTTGGAGCAAACGCAAGCCTTAAGAGCCTCAGCATCGGCCGGGAAAGCGGCGATGGCGGCGTCAGCGATCTCAGCGGCAAGAGCCTTGAAATCAGGAGTGGCGGAGACGAAATCAGTCTCGCAGCCAAGGCAGACCAGGATAGCCTTGTCACCGTTTGTACGGACAAGGACAGCACCCTCGGTGGTCTCGCGGTCAGCCCTCTTGGCGGCCACGAGCTTACCCTTCTCACGGATGATCTTGACAGCCTCCTCGAAATTGCCGTTAGCCTCGTTGAGAGCGTTCTTGCAATCCATCATACCGGCGGAGGTCATCTTCCGGAGTTTCATTACGTCTTGTGCGGTAATAGCCATAAGTCGTACTTTTTAAAGATTATTCAGCCTTGGGTTCTTCTTCAGCGACGGGGGCCTCGACAGGCTCGGCAGCCGGAGCGGGAGCCTCAGCGGTCACGTCGACGGGCTTGGCGCTCTTGCGGGCACGGAGCTTCTTGCCAGTAGGATTGGCGAGAGCCTCTCCCTCAGCGGTCTCCTCGGCGGCTTCCTTATCCTTCTCAAGCTTACGCTCGCTGAGGCCTTCCTCGATGGCCTGGCAGAGGATGTTCATCACAAGCTCGATGGACTTGGTGGCGTCATCATTGGCCGGTATCACATAATCAATGGGCGTGGGATCGCAACAAGTGTCAACCATTGCGAATACCGGAATGTTCAGACGGTTGGCCTCCTTGACGGCATTGGCCTCTTTCTGGATATCGACAACGAAAAGGGCGGAAGGAAGACGGCTCATGTCCCTGATGGAACCGAGGTTCTTCTCAAGCTTCTCCCTCTGACGGTTGATCTGAAGACGCTCTCTCTTGGCGAGCTTATCGAAGGTACCGTCCTCTTTCATCTTGTCGATGGTGTTCATCTTCTTGACAGCCTTGCGGATGGTCGGGAAATTGGTAAGCATACCGCCCGCCCAGCGCTCGGTAATAGATGGCATGTTAACTGCCGTCGCCTTCTCAGCGACTATCTCCTTAGCCTGTTTCTTGGTGGCTACGAAGAGGATCTTGCGGCCGGAGCGAGCAAGCTCTTTCATCGCGTCGGCAGCCTCGTCTATCTTGACGATGGTCTTGTGCAGGTCGATGATGTGGATCCCGTTCTTCTGGTCGAAGATGTAGGGAGCCATCTTAGGGTTCCATTTCCTGGCCAAGTGACCGAAATGAACGCCTGCATCAAGAAGTTCTTGGAAATTTACGCGTGGCATTTTTCTCAAAAATTAATTTTTTCTGTTTGTAACTCTTTACTTCAATCCCGCAAGTAGCGGATGTGTCTCCGGTCTCCGGGATTTTCCGCAGTCTCGGCATCCTGCCATGGTGTGGGCCGGATTTGTCGTACCGGACTGTGCGAAAAACATAAAACAGTTTGTCTCTTCCCGCAAACTAACGCTTGCTGAACTGGAAGCGGGCACGTGCGCCAGGCTGACCAGGCTTCTTCCTCTCGACTTCGCGGGAGTCACGGGTCAGGAAGCCTTCGGCCTTAAGGGCGGAACGGTAAGCCTCTCTGTCGAGATCGCTCAAGGCGCGGGAAATACCGAGCCTGATAGCTTCCGCCTGGCCTTTGGTGCCACCACCGACCACGTTCACCTTCACGTCAAACTGACCTTCTGTCTTCGTGACGGCGAAAGGCTGGTTCACGATGTACTGGAGTGAGCCCTCCTTGAAGTATTCCTCAAGAGGACGATCATTGATCGTGATGTTACCCTTACCGGCAGCGAGATAAACACGAGCGACGGCTGATTTACGTCTTCCAAGGGCGTTTTTCTGTTCCATTTGCTCTGTTAGATTTCGTTCAACTTAATTTCTCTAGGATTCTGCGCCTGGTGCGGATGCTCGGGGCCGACATAAACATGCAGATTGCCGAGAATCTTGTCACCAAGACGTGTCTTGGGGAGCATTCCTTTGACGGATCTCCTCACCAGTTCAGCGGGCCTTTTCGCGAGAATCTCCCTGGGAGTCGTGAAACGCTGACCACCCGGATAACCGGTGTAGCGAATGTAGACCCTGTTGTCCATCTTGTCACCCTTGAGGGCCACCTTCTCGGCGTTGATGACGATGACGTTGTCACCGCAATCCACGTGAGGGGTGAAGCCGGGCTTATTCTTACCGCGGAGGATAAGAGCTACCCTGGAAGCAAGACGGCCAAGCGGAAGATCCGTGGCATCAATGACGACCCACTCCTTGTTCACAGTCGCCTTGTTGAGCGAGACTGTTTTGTAGCTAAGTGTGTCCACTGTCTTGATTTTTAATGGTTTAACATAAATAATTGCGATCCCTACACATCATAGGGGACGCAAAGGTAGCAATTTTTTTTGAAAAAATAGTAATTTTGTGTCCTATCGTATTTGAAATGAGGATAGGGAACATCGATCTGGGGGAAACGCCGGTTCTTCTGGCTCCGATGGAGGACGTGACAGACGCATCCTTCAGGGGTATTTGCCGGGAGCAAGGGGCGGACATGGTCTACACCGAGTTCATACCAGCCGAAGGCCTGATCCGGGACGCGAAAAAGGCTTACGCGAAACTCAAGACATTTGAAGAAGAGGCCCCTATCGGCATCCAGATATACGGTAGCGACCCTGACGCCATGGTCGAGGCGGCCAAAATGGCCGACCATGCGGATGAGATTGTCGGAGGTCATGGTTGCGACCTGATAGACATCAACTTTGGCTGCCCTGTAAGCAAAATCGCCGCCCGTGGAGCCGGTTCAGGCATGATGCGGGATCCGGACAAAATGGTGATGATAACCAGGCGTATCGTGGAGGCGGTCAGTAAACCGGTGACCGTAAAGACCCGTCTGGGATGGGATGACAAGAGCAAAATCATCGTGGAACTAGCTGAACGTCTGCAAGATTGCGGAATTCAAGCACTCACCATACACGGTCGTACCCGTTGCCAGATGTACAAGGGAGAAGCCGACTGGACTTTGATCGGAGAAGTCAAACGCAATCCCAGAATGACCATACCCATAATAGGTAATGGTGATATAGACTCCGCCGTCAAGGCCAAAAATGCTTTTGAGCGATATGGCGTCGACGGAATCATGGTGGCGAGGGCATCTTTCGGTCGTCCTTGGATATTCAAGGAAATCAAGCATTTGCTCCAGACAGGTGAAGAACTGCCAGACTTGGGGGTAAGAGAAAGGGCGGAACTGGCGAAAAGGCATTTCCGCCTCTCCGTGGATCTCAAAGGAGTGCCGGTCGGTGTCTACGAGATGCGCCGCCACTTGAGCTGCTATTTCAAAGGCCTCCCCGACTTCAAGGAGACAAGGATGCGTCTGGTCACGGAAAACGACCCCGACAAGGTTATGGACATCCTCGATTATATCGCCGAAAGATGGGGCAACACCCCACCCACTCCCCCAACCAGCGCCTATGACCATTGATGTGGTCTTGCCAATAACAGGACACAAATAACGCTACCTGACCTCTCCTGGTGGTCAAAAAACGACATATTTGGCATATTCGTCGCCTATGGGACACCTTGGGTGGCTGATAAAAGACGATAAGGGTCTTATCGTCTTTTTATAGCGTCCTTTTCTTCCACTCTGGATTCTTATTCTTTTTCTTATAGGAATATAAAAGCTTGGAGACCATCGAAGACGAGAGATTGAGTCTAGAGGCGATCTCCTCTGCCTTCAAGCCATATCTGGTCCCGAGAGTAACCGCCAAGTCGCAGCGATTGTCAGCGTTCAGACTCTTGATGTCATTTACCCCATAATTGACTTCCACTATATTACGAATCAAAACATTTGCATCTTTTCCATTAGGAATCCATTCTTCCCCTATGTCGGAAGCGACTCTACGATAAGTATCATAGTCTCGGAAAAGATGGTAAGCGTAGTCCTTTGAGTCTTTATAAAGGCTCCGCACCTTTGTCATAGATCCGTCTTCTGTCTTTAATAGATAACTCTCCGGCAGGACAAAGCCTAATTTACAAACCTTGTATGACGAGGGTAGCTTGACGTTGGAGCCGAGGAGTCTTATCATTCCCCTGGTTCCTATCTCTGCAACAGTCCTGTAATCAATCACATCCCTTATATTGCTGAACATCAGGTAATTACTACTACATAAATATCCTCCGGGCAGGATATCTGCCATAGCATCGTAAGAATTACGGGCCGAATATGAGACAGCATTAACTAATTCGTCAAAAGTGTCAAGGCGAATCAACTTAAAGAACCAGGCATCAGGTAAGGGCGGATAGTCATCTTTTATCAACCTGGCATTCAAACGGTAGCGGGAATAATCAAAGAAATTGCAGCATTGTAGTCCCGTGGCAAGTACGATGAAATGACCATGATTCCTCATCCAATCAAACTGAATGACCCCCATCTTCGTCAGGAACTGGGCCAATGCGACAATATTCATCCCATTGACATATTCTTCACGGTCATAGAACAGATTCCTTCCTCCAAGGCTATCGAGGACCAAATGGTAATACCACCTTCCCCAAGACTTGTACTCATTCCGAAGTTTTTCAAGCTTAGTCATGTTAAACGATTTTTGACCACAATTATAAGTGGATTATCAGACAATAATCAATATGTAAAAAAAAGAATCGCACGTTTTTCGGTTTTTTATCTTCCACCTACTCTAACCTTTGACTGGTGAATAATCTGAGGTGGACAAGAAGCGACAAACAGGGCTCTATTGTCATTTGTTAGGCACCTGTGGTGGGTGAAAGACGACAAAAAAGGCAAATATGTCGCCTTAAGAGCACCATAGGTATGTGGAAGATAACAATAATGGGCACCGAAGCGGGTAGGAACGAGGAAAAATGACGATGGAGTTACAAAGAAATAGTGCCTTTTTTGTATCTTTGTGTCGCGATGCTTGATAGAATCATTCTTCTTCCATACTATCTCACCCTGAAACTCAGGCACTTCTGCTATGACCATGGGATCCGCAAGGTCAAAACCTGCGATGTTCCCACAATCTGCGTCGGCAATATCACGGCTGGCGGCACGGGCAAGACACCCCACACTGAGATGATTCTCAGGACATTGCTGAAAAGCGATGACTGGGCTTATGAGGACATCGCCGTCCTCTCCAGGGGACACCGCAGATCTACCAGAGGGTTCCAGATAGTGAAAAGGGAGGGTTCTGTCAAGGAATATGGCGACGAGCCCCTTCAAATAAAAAAGAAATTCCCTGGAGTGACTGTCGCGGTTGACCGCCACAGGGTAAAGGGTTGTGACATACTCTGTCACCCGGAGAAGTTGAAGACCGAGAAAAGGGCGCGTGGATGCGCCGACGCCGAAATAGCCCCTGCCGACCTGATAGTGCTTGATGACGCCTTCCAATACAGGTCACTCAGGGCATATCTCAACATCATTCTCGTAGATTACAACAGACCTGTCCATAAAGACCATCTGCTGCCTTTCGGAAGGCTCCGGGATCTGCCCGAGAGGCTCTCAGAAGCAGATCTCATCATAGTCTCCAAGTGTCCAGCCTACATGGAGGACGTACAAAAAGTCCAATGGGCACAGGCTTTTGGTCTCGCGGATTATGACCCACAGACCTGCAAAGGGACGGACAAGAACGGCAAGGAGAAGATTCTCCTGTTCACGACGATTTGGTACAGCTCTCTCAAACCAGTATTTGAAGAGGCGGATCCAAGATACGCTTATTCCCAGAAGCTCATCCTGTTCTCAGGGATAGCTAAAGACACTCCCCTCAGGATGTACCTTAGCGACGAGCACAAGATAGTCAGGCGCTTCCGTTTCGAGGATCACCACAAATACACCAAAGCGGACATCCGCAAAATCATGAGGGCGGTCAAGGAGCATCCCACAGCGGTGGTTGCCACCACGGAAAAAGACTGCCAGAGGATTCTGGACCTCAAAGACATACCTGACGACTTGAAAGTCAGGATGTTCCAAGTTCCCATCGAGGTCGGATTCCTTTCCGAGCATGAGAAAGCGGTCTTCGAGAATGCCCTTCTGGGTGCGCTTAGGGCGTTTCACACTGATTACTAATAAAGAAGGGACCCTGAATCAGGATCCCTTCTTTAAGTATTAAGGTGACTTTCTATTTGGTCATCTTGGTCACGTCTGTTCCTTGGTCGCCCTCATAGGAACCACCTACAATGTAGTAGCCGTGCCCTGAGATCGTGATTCCGCCAGGAGTGAGAGTGGCGGTGAACTCACCGTCGTCATACTCCTCGGTCTCCTCGTTGAAGTTGGCTATATAAAGCTTACCTCCAGCGATATCACCGATGTAGATAGGGCCCTTGAAGGTGACAGTCTTAGCTTCGAAGTCGACTGTTCCCTCCATCACGGCGTCATCCTCCATACCCCAGATACCGGTGAAGATAGCTGTGGTCTCATCCTTCTTGGTAACGGTCATCTTGTAAGGATCGCCCTCAGTATCCTGAGCATTCCACTCACCTACGAGCCAATCCCAGTCAAGGGTGACCTCTCCGGCCTGATAGTAGAAGGAAGTCACGGCAACCTCCTGGACCTCGTCTTCGGCGACACCGCCAACAACGATGGTGTACTTGCCGGTCTGAGCGCCCTCAGGAAGAGGTACCCTGACGGTACTTCCCTCGAAAGCGACGATGGATTCATCCTCACCAGCCTGCAGAGTCTCGATGGCGGCCTCAATGTCCTCCTCGCTTTCGCCAGGAATCAATATGGCGACACCACCCTCGATATCCTCGCCTAAAGTGACCTCAGCTTCGCCGAATACCACACCCTCAGTGTCTGTGAAGATACCGGCGTAAGTGGCCTCTACGGCATAGTCCTTAGGATCGTAGCCAGGGAAAACGATGGTTATAGTAGGAGCAGCAGTCTTGTTCCATCCGCCTAATCCATCCATGTAGTAGAACGGAGCTATCTCTACAATCGCGGGAAGGCCATTGTCCTGCCAGATGGCGACTCGGTTGTTCACCCAGTTGTTCTCATCGGCGCCAGTGGACTTGAATCCACAAGGATGGTCGACATTGATCTTATCAGCTGAACCACCTCCCACATCGGCATAAGTCAATCCACTCCATGTGTCATCATAATAGACAAGGTCTGTCTTGGTCCATGTCTTATCTCCCCAGGTCTCGCCAGGTTGGACGACATGAATAATCAGGGTCGCGGATTTGCTACCCATGAAGTTCTTGATATGGAACTCGTTGGGATCCAATTCGCTCTGCAGAATCTCAGGGGTCCACTCACCACCGGTCAAATAGCTCTCGGTCGATTTACCCTTGCCAAGAGACTTGACAGGAGTAGGATAGTTATAGGTAACCTGAACCTGTGACATTCCATAAGGAGTAGTGTCAGTTGAGATGGTGTAAGTCACCGGATAATTCTTGGCGAAAGTGAACTTGCTCGGATCAATCGGGAAAGTCAGAGTGGCCTTGTTGCTACCAGCGTTGAATGAAGCGGTAGCGGTGCTGCTCGGGGAAATCAGCCCGGACTCATCGGTGACACCGACAGTCACTGTACCAGCGGACGCGGTCTCGATACGGAACACATCGACCGAAACGGACTTGGTGTTCTGATTAATCTTGACAGACGTGGTCTCGCCCGTGGAGAAGTAATATTGGGGTCCCTCGGCCTGGGGTCCCGGTTCGTACAAGACCTCATCCTTGCAGGAAGAAAGGGCTGACATGGCGAAGACCGCCAGGAAAATGTATGCTAATCTTTTCATATTCTTTCGATTGAATTAGAATGTAGTAACCTCGGGAGAATTACCGTTAGGATAATC
This sequence comes from uncultured Bacteroidales bacterium, assembly GCA_900320365.1. Lineage (GTDB taxonomy): Bacteria > Bacteroidota > Bacteroidia > Bacteroidales > UBA932 > Cryptobacteroides. The sequence goes on along the minus strand of ONSC01000003.1, from coordinate 20,539 downwards.
CGGATCAGGGTTGTTGGTGCAGTCAACATTGTAGTTGGCCTCAGTCTGCACGATGCAGAGGTTCATCCAATCAGGGGTAGTCTCCTTATTGTAACGGTAGTTATTGTAGTGGTTCGAGCCAGGATAGCTACGGATGATACCCTTCTGGAGACGCTTGATGTCCTTTGTGGCAAGACCTTCGCCCCAGAATTCGATCCTACGCTGCCACCAAATCTCGTTGATGAAAGCGGAAGTAGAGGTGTTGAAGTAAGCCTCGTTGTGAGTACCGTACTCGTATTGAGGGTCACGGGTCTTGGCGAAAGCGGTGAGGAGTTCGATGCCCTCTGCCTCGTTCATCCTACCGGCGGCCTCAGCCTCGATAAGAACCATTTCCTCAACCCTCATGAGAGGAACGGAGGCAACGAAACCAATGTACTGGTTGTCGCGTCCGGCTTCTCCACCAGCGGTGCGGAACTTGAAGTTCGTACCACCGTTAGGGTTAGCGTTACCTACATTGGTGGCGTAAATCCAATCGGGATGCTTGGTGTAAGCGGCAAGGGCAGCGATAGCCTCGGCCTCTCCCATCTCATCAATACCGAAATCAGCGTAGCACATCTTACGGCAGTCAGTCTCAGGGACAGTCTCATAGAGGTGACGGTCGATGTGGATAGGACGGCCGTAGTTGGCGGCGTAACCGCAACCAGAGGTGGCGGGATTGATCTCCATGAACATCCATGAACCCCAGCTGGAGTCAGCATCGTTGTTCTGGATACAAGGGTTGTCGGACTTGAAGGTCACACCGAGCATCCAAGATGCGTTCGGAGTATTGAATCCAGTCTCCCAGTCAGTGTACTGGCTAGCGGACATGACAGTGTAGCCAGACTGTGCCTTCTTCGCGAACTCGCGGGCCTTAGCCCACTCACCCATAAGGAGATAAGCCCTAGCTTTGACACCATAGACGCAGCTCACGTCAGGGAGATACTTGTTAGGCCTGTTGTAACCGGCGAGATAAGTCTCAGCCTTGTCGAGGTCGGCAAGGATCTTCTCGAACATGTCCTTGTTGGAGAGACGAGGATTGTGATAAAGGTCATCAATCGTGGTGGCCTCGCCCACATAAGGGACGGTCTCAGCGGCAGAGTCAATGTAATAAGGCTTCTTGGCGAACATCTGGGCAAGGTCAAGATACCAATAAGCCCTGTAGAAGTAAGCTATTCCAACTCCAGCCTGAAGAGCAGGGTCTGGATCCTCACCAGCGGAAGAAAGAACGTTGTTGCAAGCCCTGATATGACCATAGTAGAGAGTCCAAGCGTACTGGCTGGCGGCATATGTCGGGCCAAGGGCCTGGATCGTGTAGAACTGGTTGAACCAACCGTTGGTAAGGTTAGGCTGGACAAGATCCTGTCCCATGCAATCCCAAGCTATGAAGAACCTGGTGATACCAAAGTCATTAGCGTCAGTACCTCCACCGTAGGTAGGATATCCGGCAAGGGTCGCGGTGATAGCGTCGACGAAGCGGTCGAAAGCTCCGGGAACCTGAGCCTGGGCGGTCGTGACATAACTTGTCTGAGGGAAGGTCTCCTTGATGCAACCGACAGAAAGTATGGCGGCGCAAACAGCTATAAGAGAGAATTTAGCTATATTTTTCATAATCATATCCTCCTCAAATTAGAATGTAACCTGAACTCCACCCGAGATGCTGCGCACCGGTGAGTAGACGTTGGTGCTGCCGGTACCAGAGAATGAAGAACGGGGGTCGAAGCCCTTACGGGCGGAGATATATCCAAGGTTCTCACCGACCGCATAGAGGCGGATACGGCTTATAAGTTTACCAATACCCATCTTGGTGACAGGCAGGTTGTAACCGAGAGAGAACGACTGGAAGTTGATGTAGCTGGCATTTGTCAAAGCTGTGTCACCAGCGGTCGCATACTTGTCAGCATACTGCCAACGAGGAATCTTGCTGGTAGGGTTCTCAGGGCTCCACGCCTTGAAAATATCCATATGGTAGTTGTATCCAGCGTCTGAACCTGATGCGGGAGGAGTCATCAACTTGGAATAGACCTTATCAGCGATAACTCCACCGTACTGGTAGTCGAAGGTGGCGCTTACGTCGAAGTTGCCGATACGGAGGGCCGTGTTAAGACCGCCGAAGAACTTAGGAAGCATCGATCCGTGGGTATAGCGCTGAGCCTTACCAGTGTCAGTGGTGACACCTGAACGCTTCTGACCAGGACGGTTGGTGATGTTGGCGAAATCAGGATTGTCCGGGTGGCCGAGAGGGCTCATGTCCTCATCATACCAGAAGGTAGCCTCACCTTTCTCGTTCAGTCCGGCGAACTCATAGGTCATGTAGTCACGCATGACTCCACCAGGGGTCCACCAGTAACTGCTCTCGTAGTATCCGTTGAACTCTCCGAGTTTTGACTCAGGAAGCTTGATGATCCAAGCGTAGTTGGTGGAGATGTTTCCTCCGATGCTCCACTCAACTGTCCTTGTGCGGACGGGAACAACATTGAAGGTGAACTCGAGACCACGGTTACCGATGTCACCGATATTACCATAGTATCCACGGGAACCTGCGGACTCGGGAACAGAGATCCAGAAGAGCAGGTCAGTGGTCTTCTTGTAGTAAGCATCCAAAGCGCCAGTGAACCTGGTCTTCCAGAAGCTGAACTCAACTCCGATATTGGAGTTGGTCGTTGTCTCCCAAGTGATCTCAGGATTACCGATCAAGCGGATCTCAGGAGACATGGCGATATCGCTGGCCTTGCTCAAGGAATAGGTGTCCGTGTAAGCGAAGGAAGTGATGCTATCGTTACCCTGCTGTCCAATGGAAGCCTTGAGCTTCAACTGGTCAATCCATGTGGCGCCAGCCATCCAAGGCTCCTTGTTCATGATCCAAGCGCCTCCAACTGACCAGAAGTTACCCCAGCGGTGATCCACCGCGAAAGTGGAAGAAGCGTCACGACGGAAGGAAGCGGAGAGGTAGTACTTCTTATCGAAGTCATACTGAGCGCTGACGAAATAACCTTCCACGTTGTAGTCGCTCGTGCTGGAAGATGTTCCGGAATAAAGGACATTAGCGAAAGAGTTGACCTCAAGGAGCTCAGGAGAGAAACCTCCCTGGGCGGTGATGCCCATGCTCTTGCCCTGGGTCTTATAGTACTCGTGACCAAACATCACGTTGACATTGTGGTTGCCGAAGCTATTGGCGTAGGTGAGGGTCTGGAGCTGGTTGTAACGCATGTTGTTGGACATGCCCTTGTAGAGCTCACCGTTGACACCGACCTTAGGACCATAGTAAGGGTTGTCATAGTTGGTGCTGAGAGTGTTACCCCAGTTGACTGTGGACTGGACGACCGCTTTGAGGTGGTCGGTGATGTCGAAGTCAGCGTTGAAGGTACCGGTCAGGTTGCGGCCATCATTGAAGACCTTATTGTAACGGTTAGAACCGAAGGGGTTACCAGTCTGCATGAAACCACGACCGTTTCCAGGATAGTTCGTGGTAGCCACACCATAGTCATACTGCTCGTGACCGAACTCATCGGTGCGGATAACCGGGTTACCGGAAGCGTCAAGAACGCGCACGTAAACCGGATAGATAGGAGCGATGTAAGTGGTGTAGTACATCAAGTTGGTTGATGACCAGCCACCGCCCATGTTAGGGTTGGACTCCTGATGAGACTGGGTGAAACCGACGTTGGCGCCGACCTTCATCCACTTCTTGACCTGGTAGTCAGCGCGGATGCGGGCGGTGATACGATGATAACCCGAGTACTCGATGATACCATCCTCATTAAGGTAACCGATTGAGGAATAGTAGCTTCCGCGATCGTTACCACCGCTCACGCTGATGTTGTAGTCCTGACGGAGAGCGTTCTTGTAAGCAAGGTCACGCCAGTTGTCAGGCTGCAGGTAATAAGTCTCATTACCAGACTTGTAGCTGCGGCCGAGAGTGGCGTTAGGATTGAGCTTACCATTAGAACCGATAAGGTACTGGCCCTCAGGAAGAGTATAGACGTTGTATCCGAGATGCTTCTGGAGGTCTGTGTTAGCAGACTGGAAGGCTCTGGCCTCAGAGTAACCCTGGCCGTCCTTGTAATAGTTATAAAGGCTGGTGTAGTAAGCCTCATAGAACTGGCCGGGCTCGGTGATGACATCGTGATCCTGAACACCACGGCTATTGACACCAACACGCATGTCAACATTGACGATGGCGTCGCGGCTCTTGCTGCGCTTTGTAGTGACGAGGATAACACCAGCGGCACCACGAGCACCGTACAGAGCGGCTGAGGCGGCGTCCTTAAGGACGGTCACAGACTCAATGTCGTTCTGGGGGATGTTGGTCAGGCTGGCCGGATACGGAGCGCCGTCGACAATGACGAGCGGATCGGTGCTAGCCTGCAAGGAGGAGATACCACGGATGTTGATGGAACCGGAACCGGCACCAGGAGCACCGGAGGCGCCTTTCATCTGAAGTCCAGGGACCGAACCAACGAGAGCGTTGGTCACGTTGGCCGTGGACCTCTTCTGCAGATCCTCGGACTTGACGACCGAAGCGGATCCGGTAAAGGCCTCCTTCGTGGTTGTACCGAAAGCGACAACGATGGTCTCATTCAGGAGGTTGGCATCCTCCTCGAGAATAACGTTGATCACCTTGCGTCCTCCAACCGCGATCAGCTGCTCCGTGAATCCGATGAAGGAGAAGGTCAGCGTCGCATTGGACGGGACAGAGAGGGAATAGTTGCCCGACGCGTCAGTCATGGTACCGTTGGTCGTCCCGGCCACGAAGACCGAGGCGCCCACCAGGCCTTGACCTGCGGCGTCCGTGACCTTTCCAGTCACGTTGACTGTCTGGGCAAACGATGCGCCCATGCCCAGAATCAGGCACAGCAGCACAGAAAATAATTTTTTACCCATAAGCTTAAACCTTAATTAAACTTAATATTTGATGAATAAATAGTGAATAATCTCGACTACTTATGTCGGCCGGCGGAAGCGCCAGAATGGGACAATATGCCCTAACCCGGACGAAAAACGCAAAAACCGACGTACAAATAAAAGAATAAAATTGGAATATTGCAACATCCTCAATATGAATGCAAAAATAGACGGAAGTTGAATTTAAATCGTTTTATCTACCTTGCACTCGAAGTTGTTTAGTTTTTTAAGTTAAAAAATATTCGAATTTTTTGCATTTTTATTTCAAATTGAAATATATTAAAAAAAACTCCGAAAATGGATTTTTGTTTAGTAAAACATTTAAAATTTTATAGTGTATGTCCAGGAAATCATTCAAAGAAGCTTGCCGTCAATGGGAATCCGACAAGGCGAGATTTGTCAAAGCGACGTCTTTGGCGGCATATTCGCTGACTTTGAGGCATCACCTTGAGCCGAGATTCATGACTTTGGGGGACATATCCCCTGAGTCTGTCCAGCAGCTGGCGGATGAGGAATTGGCTGCGGGAAACAGTCCTTCCACAGTGAAAGGGATTGTGCTTGTCCTTAAGATGATTATCCGGTATTGCGAGAAGCAAGGCTGGATGCCGGAGCGAAGATACGAGATAACCTTCCCGAAGAGGAAAGAAAAGACCTCCCCTAGAGTCCTGCTCCTCGAAGAGGAAAAGCAACTGCTGTCTTGGCTTTCGGAGAATCCGTCATTGATTAACATCGGATTGCTTATATGCCTTTGCTGCGGCCTTAGGATCGGTGAGGTTTGCGCCTTGAAGTGGGAAGATGTCGACATCCGGCAGCGTGTCATTCACATCCGCAGGACTGTCCACAGGATTTACCACCAAGACCTCTCAAACCATAAATCGGAACTGACGCTTGGCGTTCCGAAAACAGAAGACTCAAGAAGAGAAATTCCTATCTCCAATTACCTCGTACGTATATTAAATAAGGTATACCTGGATTCGTATCCGGAACAATATGTCGTCTCCGGAACGAGAAGCCCGATGGATCCGCAGACATTCAGAAACCATTTCAAGAGAGTAGCTTCCAAACTCGGAATCCCTGCCAGAAAGGTCCACAGCCTGAGACACTCTTTCGCCACCAGGTGCATAGAGAGCAAATGCGACTTCAAGACTTTAAGTTCCTTGCTAGGTCACGCCGACATCACCACGACCCTAAATCTTTACGTCCACCCAGGCCTTGAGCAGAAACGGCGCTGCGTTGAGGACATGATGAACCTTTTGTGAATAAGCTTATTCTTCCAGGATACGGTTCTGCTCGGCGACCGATGCCTCGTGGATGGCGTTGAACACGTCAGTTATGAACTTGTCCGTCAGTCCATAAGTCCGGCCCTTCGCAATCATGTCTGAGAGTAAGTCCTCCCAACGAGCGGCCTGGACAATGGCGATGTTATGCGCCTTCTTGAACTCCCCTATCTTGCGGGAAACCTCCATCCTGGAAGCCAGGGATATAAGCAAATTCTCGTCTATAACGTCTATACGGGCCCTGAGCTGCTCGATATTCTCGTTGTATTCCTTGTCATTAGTCTGCTTCTGACGGACGACAAGGCTCTCGAGAAGAGTCTTGAGATCCCCAGGGACTAGTTGCTGGGCGGCATCGCTGAGCGCACATGAAGGATCGCAGTGCGACTCGACCATGAGACCGTCCAATCCAAGGTCCATCGCCCTCTGAGACAGCTCTTTGAGATACTTTCTAGACCCACCCATATGACTCGGGTCGGCGAAGAATGGAATCTGGGGATAGCGGGTACGCAACTCAACGGCGATCTGCCAGCCGGGAAGGTTACGATAAGGAATCTTCTGGGTTGTGGAAAAACCCCGATGAATCACACCAAGTTTCTTGATCCCGGAGCGGTTTAATCTCTCAAGAGCTCCGATCCAAAGGTCAAGATCCGGATTGACTGGATTCTTGACCAATACAGGAATATCTGTATCTTGCAGAGCCTCAGCTATTTCCTGGACAAGGAAAGGATTAGCTGTGGTACGGGCTCCAATCCAGACCATGTCGACGCCATATTTCATGCACTCATAGACATGTTTCTGGTTCGCCACTTCCGTACATACCTTCATCCCGAACTCATCCTTAACCTTGCGCAGCCACTTCAAGCCCTGGACACCAACCCCCTCAAAAGAGCCTGGATGGGTCCGAGGTTTCCAGATTCCAGCCCGGAACACATGAATCCCAAAATCGTGCAAGCCTTTCGCAGTCATCATCATCTGCAGCTCAGACTCGGCGCTGCAAGGTCCGGCGATCACAATTGGGGGAATGCTCTCGTCGAAGAATCCCCACTGCGAGACGGGGACGGTGTCAAGTGTTCGTTCCATATACTATCTAATAATCTTCTTAATCCGGTTCGCCTCTTGAATCAACTCCTCGATTCTGGCCTCATCATAATCAGCGATAGCATCCCGGAAATCTTTCATTTTCTCAAGGTAAGTGTCTATGACCCGCAGGACATTGTCCCGGTTCTGGGTCAGGATCGGCACCCACATGTCAGAGGAGCTTTTAGCCAGACGGACCGTGGAGGAGAAACCTCCGGAGGCAAGGTCGAAAATGTGCTTCTCGTCCTGCTCTTTCTCAAGGACCGTCAATGCCAAGGCAAAGGAGGTGACATGGGATATGTGTGACACATAGGCGGTGTGGACGTCATGGTTGTCCGCGTTCATGTAGATCGGACGCATGTTCAAAGCGTCATACAGCTCCTCAACCACCTTGAGAGCCTGGGGATCAGATTCCTCAGAATTGGCGAATATACAAGCCCTGCCGTCGAAAAGGTTGGGCATGGCGGCCCATGGACCTGAGTACTCAGTACCAGCCATCGGATGCGTGGCGACAAAGCGGCCCCGCATCTGATGATAATGGGCCACCCTGACTATCTGGCTCTTGGTGGAACAGGTGTCAATGACAATCTTTCCGTCATTGCCTTCCTCCGAGAATATATCCAGAACCTGAGGGAGCATCTTGACGGCGGTACCGACCGGGACAGCGATAACGATGATATCAGCCCGCCTGACACAGTCCTCAAAAGAGACGACCTCGTCGCAGAGGCCGATACGCAAAGCAGCCTCCGCGTTGACAGGCTCGGACTCGACTCCCAGCACTTTATGCGCGTAGCCTCTCCTTTTAAGGTCAATAGCCATTGAGCCCCCTATGAGGCCCAGTCCAATAACTCCTAGAACCATCTTTAATCAGCGATTTCCCAAATATTCCTTAACTCGGGCGAGGCCTTCCTCAAGAGTGGGAACAGGGGCGCATAGTGAGATACGGATGTAGCCTTCCCCGTTTTTCCCGAATATATATCCAGGTGCCATGAAGACTCCACAAGAATGGAGAATCTCCTCGGAGAGCAGCTCTCCCGCACTCATTGACTCACTTGCCTGACCGGGAACTTTTCCCCAAAGGAAAAGACCGGTGGAATTCGGGTTATACTTGACTCCTAGAGCCTCGAATATCTGTCCGGCCACCACGCGGCGACGCCTGTACTCGGCGTTAAGCCTCTCAAACCAGTCCTCTCCCTCTGCCAAAGCCTCGACAGCGGCAAGCTGCATGGCCTTGAACATTCCGGAATCCATCTGGCTCTTCACCTTCAATATCTCATTGACCATCTCAGGGTCTCCTGCCACCATACCGACTCTCCAACCACTCATGTTGTGGGCCTTGCTCAAGGAATTCAACTCGAGACAGCAGTCCCATGCCCCTTCAGCGGCGAGAATCGAGATAGGCTTATCGGTCAATATGAACGAATAAGGGTTATCATTGACCAACAGGATATTATGCTTCTTGGCGAAATCCACGAACTTCTGATAGAGTTCCGGTGTGGCGGAAGCTCCGGTAGGCATATTCGGATAATTCACCCACATCAACTTGACACCCTGGAGATCCATGCTCTCAAGCTCGTCGAAATCAGGGAACCAACCGTTCTCAGCCTTGAGGTTATAAGGCAATATCTGCCCACCTGCGAGACGGACCGTGGACGAATAGGTGGGATATCCAGGATCCGGGACAAGGACCTTATCTCCAGGATTGACGAAAGCCAGAGTGATCAGCAGGATACCTTCCTTCGACCCGACCAGTGGCTGAATCCCGCCATTGGGATTGAGAGTTACGCCATAATAACGGGCATACCAATCGGCGAAAGCCTGACGTAACACTGGTAAACCTTTATAATTCTGGTATCTATGGCTATCCGGCAAAGCCGCGACCTTCGCCAAGGCGTCGATAGCCACCTGAGGAGGCATTCCGTCAGGAGCGCCTATCCCAAGGTTAATGAGTTTACCAAGACCTTTCTCAGCTCTCTCGGCGGAGACAGCGTCTAGGTCTTTCTGCTTGCGGGAAAAATAATACTCCTGGACTCCCTTGGTCCTTTCAGCGGGTTGGATAATCATGATTTGTTCGCTTTATAATATGATTTATATTCTCCTAATATGTAAAAATCAGCCATTAATGGTCTAGCGGCCTTTAGCGCCTGCCGATAACGGGTGTAAGAAGAGAACCTTATATCGGCGTAGAAAAAGTATTGCCACTCTTTCCCGGGGATAGGAAGTGACTGGATTCTCGTCAGGTTCATATCGTAGAAAGAGAGAATCGTCAGAACCTGCGCCAGCGAGCCAGGCTTATGAGGAAGTGTGAAGCAAAGGGATGCCTTATCGGCCATGCTCCTGGGAATGGTGATCGAGTCGTCGAGTATGAGAAAGCGGGTGAAATTCTGCTTATATGTCTCGATTCCTTTCGCCAGTATCTCCAACCCATTCTGTTCAGCGGCCAGTTCTGAGGCCACAGCGCCGACGCCTTTCAGCCCCTGCTGGGCTATCTCGATGGCGCTTTTGGCGGTATCCTCTGACTCAACCATCTTTATCCACGGACAGTTCCTCTCAAAGTAACGTCTGGTCTGGTTTATAGCCATATAATGGGTCCTGACCTCACGGATGTCCTCCACGGCTTGACCTGGAATGGCCATAAGATTCTGATGGATAGGAATATAGACCTCTCCCTTTATCTTATAGGGATTGGACCTCAACAGTTCAAAATTGGGAAGCAATCCTCCGGAAATGGTATTCTCAATCGCCATCACAGCGGCACTGGCCTTCCCCTCCGACATCGCCTCGAAAAGGCTCTCGAAAGTAGGTCCTTCGACAATACTGATGTCTACCCCTCTCGAAGAGTAGAACTCCCGAGCGGCTTGCTCGTGGAAACATCCACGGTAACCTTGGATAGCTACGGTCGTCACACTGTCATGATCTCTTTCTCCTTGGCGGAGACGAGAGCGTCAACGGACTTCACCTTGGCGTCTGTGACCTTCTGGATCTCATCCTCTCCCTCTTTCTGCACATCCTCTGAGAAATCTCCGGCCTTCTCGCCCTTCTTAAGAGCATCGACTCCCTCCCTGCGGATATTCCTGACAGCCACCTTGGCGTTTTCGCCAGCGGCCTTCGCCTTCTTGATCAAGTCCTTACGCCTCTCCTCCGTGAGCGGTGGAATAGGGCAACGGATGATCTCGCCATTATTCTGGGGAGTGAATCCGAGATTGGCGGCCATGATGGCCTTCTCAATAGCGGCGATAAGGCTTCTTTCCCATGGCTGGATGGTGATGGTCCTCGCATCAGGGACACTGACGGACGCCACCTGGGATATAGGGGTATCAGTGCCGTAATAGTTCACGGTCACATTGTTGAGAATAGAAGGGTTGGCTTTGCCCACCCTGTAGGTCTTGAGGTCTTCCTCAAGGAAGTCAACGGTGTCCTGCATCTTAGCCTCGACACCTTTCAGAATCTCTTTGGCTTTCTCTGATAACATCGCTATATCTGTTTTATTTATGTACCAATGTGCCGACCTTCTCACCGTCAAGGATCCTCTTCAATGCTCCAGGGGAATTGATGTCGAATACTATGATCGGCATATCCCCATCGTTGCAAAGGGCATAGGCAGTCTGGTCAAGGACCCTGAGCTGCTTTGCCATGGCTTCCTCGAAGGTAATGTCCTCATACTTAACGGCTGAGGGGTCTTTCTTCGGATCGGCGGTGTAGACCCCGTCAACTTTCGTGCCTTTCAACATCACATCCGCGCGAATCTCAAGAGCCCTTAGCGCGGCACCGGAGTCTGTGGTGAAAAACGGATTGCCAGTCCCACCGGCTATCAACGCCACTCCGCCTTCCTCAAGCACCTTAACTGCATTGTCCCTGTTGTAGTACCTGACAAAAGGCTCCATCGGGGTCGCGGTGAAAACTTCAGCATGAACTCCTTCATCTTCAATGAACTGACTGAGAGCCAGAGAGTTGATCACGGTCGCAAGCATACCCATCCGGTCGCCCCCTACCCTGTCGAACCCCTTATCAAGTCCCTGGAGCCCACGGAAGATGTTTCCTCCCCCGTTGACCACGCCGATCTGAAGTCCCGCTTTGGCCGCCTGGGCGATCTCACGGGCATATTTACGAAGATACTCCGGCTCCAGACCTTTTCCTTCAGGCCCGCCTAATATCTCTCCACTCAGTTTAAGCAGAACTCTCTTGTACATTTTCAGACAAATTTTGTCAAATTTAGTGAATTTCTCTCTAAAGTGGAAAGAATCAATACCCAAAGGAACAATCAAAATCCTCTCCGCCTGCTCCTACCCTGAACGTATGGACTTCCCTCTTGAAAGGTTTGACGGCGAATACATCGATGCACAGGTTGGTCTTGTAGTCAAAGAAGGCGTGTGTCGTGCCCGGAAGCATGAGGTCTGGAACCACCCAGCCGTAGCCTTGGGATATGAAATAGTTTACCCCATTCTCTTTCGTGTACATATTGACATGAGCGTCTCCTGTCACCAATCCTATCAAAGTGCCTTTTGACGCGAAGTCTGAGAGGATATCCATCACCCGCTGGTTGCTCGCCAGAGTCTCCTCGTTTGGATTGGAATTGGTCCAGCGACCCAAAGGATGAGGCATGTAATGCGCTGTCACAAGAACTGGCTTGGCGACCGGGGTCTTGCCCAAGGTCTCCTTTAACCACTCCATCTGATCGTCGTCGAAATAATAGTAGGAGCCGTTTTGCGTCCCGGTGCCCTGGCTGTTCAGGAATATCACCCTGACACCTTTCTTAGGCACATCATACCATCCGTATGTCTTGCCTGGAGTCAAGTGGAGGGCTTCCCCCGCCTTGTCTTGCCAAGGTTTCTGGAAGAAGCCTGTCAAGTCTTCATCCGTGAAGAACTTGCCCTCTCCGGCATCCCAGTCATGATTGCCGGGGGTATAGAGCCAGACTCCGTCATATTTCATCATCTGAGTCTTGACGTTGTCGACAATCTCTCTCGCGTAAACTGAATTCTCCGTGGCAGGATAAGCGTTCAGGCCGATATCTCCGAAATTCTCAATGAAGTCACAGCCGAAAGCCTCAGCGACTTTGACCGCATGGCCAATATGCTTGTAGGTGAAACGGCCACAGGTGTGGACATCCGTCACAATCGGGAACGCCATGACCGGGTCATCCCCTTTCCATGCGTTGAATCTCGCGAGCGCCTCATCAATCTGCGGTTTCACGAAATCATCCTTGTCCGTGGCTTTGTCTTCCTCTTCAAGCAGTCTGTCGTTGATCTCCCTCCAGTTTATCGTCGGGGTGGAATATAAGAAATTGATGGACTGACCCTTGTCGCAATCAAAATATTCCAGTTTCAGGTCATGACTGCCTTTGGAGAGTTTCTTGGTGACAACCTTTGTGATCGGTCCGTGGGCTCCATCGTTATCATATAGCAGTTCACCGTCAATATAAAACCTGGAACCGTCATCGGTAGACGCTTTAAAGGTATATTCCTCCTCATTCTTTACTTTCAGGGTTGTCTCCAGGAGAAGGGCGTAATGATTCAGTGTCTCGTCAATGTCGACCAGGTCAAAGTTGTTCTTGACTCCCGTGATGTCTGGCTCCCCAAGAGTGGAGAAATCCGGAAGCTGCCTCTCCGGCCAATCGAGCCATAATTTGTAATTAACGACAGGCTCTTTCTCAGAGCCACAAGCGGCCAGGACAAGAAGAGCCCCAATCAAAATAACGATTTTCCTCATATTCAGTTATTTCTACTTAAACAAATCATCAAGTTCCTTTATTGTGAATCGGACGGAGACAACCGAATGTTTCTCCTCTCCGGGATGGTATTTTATATAAGTTGTGGCGACTATGGTCCCATCCGGAAGCAGCTCAAGCCCAGGATAGCCGCAATCAGGACCGGCAAAACTGTGGAGTAACTTGACCCTGTATTGGCCTGATAGACCGTCCGTGGCATCCCTGTAGGTTCCCACCCAAGCTACGAAATGGCCTTTTGTGGGACTGTTGGGAGCCATATCCCTGAAAACGGAAATGATCCTTCCATCAGGCAGGTAACGAACCATATGCCTATCACCGGTCAGTCCCCAAGGAGCTTCTCTCATTGTAGTCCAGGTCGCTCCCTCGTCCTTGGAGCCCATAAACAGCGAGCATCCCTTCCGCTGGTTTTCACGAGCCAGACAAATGAGCGTCTTCCCGTCAGGGGAACGGAAAACGCAAGGCTCGCAAGGCGATCTCCCGGGATATTCGCCCACTAGAGTGGACTCGTCCCAAGTCAACCCTCCGTCATGGGAAACCGCTTGCCAAATCTTTAGAGGTGCCCTGTCCTGATCCGAATTGCCCCGATGATACATTCCTAGATAATCACCGTTATTGAGCCGGATTATGCTGGTGAAGGCCATTATACAGGGCTTGTCAAGCACATTTATCTTGCTCCAGGTCCTTCCTCCATCCTCGCTGACAGAATATGCCATATCCCTGTAGGTATGACCGGTCTCAACCTGGGCGAACACGAAGAGTCTCTGTACTCCCTTCTTGTCAGTGAGTTTATAGATGCTGGGGCAATTGACCATGCCCTCCCATTCCTTGGGAGCGGGTTGGTTATGCCATGTAAGCCCTCCATCATAGCTGAAGCCAATAAATGCCGCCTTCCCGCCGTGACCGTTCGACCAAGTACATATCATTGTCTTTTGATCGTCCATAAGCACAGTCGTCGGATGGCCGTTGTAAAGGTCCGGTGTACCGGCGGCCACAACAACCTGTCTTTGCTTTTGGCCGGAGATGTCCGCCCACGGGAGGTTTGATTTATCCCCCTGAGCCGCCAATGAGAAAGGAGCCCAAAGGGATAACAACAGGGAAATAATTGAATATGACCTCATTGTCCCTTACAATGACAACACAGACAGGACGTCTATGAGCTCCTTATTGATGGGTTTGTCCATCTTGACAGCCCTCTGGATGGGAACATAGACGATCTCGTCGTTGGAGATTCCGACCATGATGTTGCGCTGGCCCTCCATCAAGGCCTCGATAGAGGCGTAACCAAGGCGGGAGGCCAGAATACGATCGTATGCGCTGGGGGTACCTCCCCTCTGCAAGTGTCCCAGGATAGTGACCTGTACATTGAATTGGGGAAATTCGTTACGCACACGCTCAGCGTAGTACATCGCTCCTCCGTGGCCGTCCTTCTTGGACTCTGAGACCAGGACTATCGAGCTGTTCTTGCTCTTGCGCATTCCTCTGCCGATGAACTCGGCCAACTGGTCGACATCGGTCTTGTCCTCAGGAATAATGGCGGCCTCGGCGCCTGAGGCTATGGCGCTGTTCTGCGCCAGGAAACCGGCGTCACGTCCCATAACCTCGACAAAGAATATCCGGTCGTGGGAATTGGCGGTGTCACGAATCTTGTCAACGCACTCAACAATGGTGTTGAGTGCCGTGTCGTATCCGATAGTGTGGTCTGTGCCGTAAAGGTCGTTGTCGATGGTTCCAGGCAAGCCAATGATCGGGATGTCATATTCCCGGGCAAACTGCTGAGCGCCTGTCAGTGAACCGTTTCCACCTATGACAATCAATGCGTCGATCTCATGCTTCACCATATTCTCATAGGCTCTCTTCCTTCCCTCTGGCTCCATGAAAGCCTTGCTGCGGGCGGTCTTGAGGATTGTGCCTCCCCTCTGGATTGTGTTGGAGACCGAAGAGGAGGTGAATTCTTTGAACTCCTCGTTGATCAGGCCCTCGTAACCTCTGTAGACCCCGACGACCTTCATGTTATTGAATATGGCTGCCCTGGTGACGGCCCTTATGCATGCGTTCATCCCCGGCGCATCCCCACCGGAAGTAAGAACGGCGACTTTCTTAATCTCTCGCATATTGTTGGTGTTTAATATTATCCGGCCTTGATAGCCGAATTACAAATATACGATTTTTAGCGATAAAGTCTCCTCTCAAAAGCCTATACCCACACCTGCTGAGAACACAGGCATGAATGGCCCGGCTTCGGGGCGGGTGGTGAGCCATGAGACACCGCCGAGGAGACTGATTTTTCCGACATGGAAGACGGCACCACCATCCAACATAAGTCCGGCCCCGGAATAATCATTAACCTTAGCCCAAGCGCCAAGCGAATCATTCCAGCAGAGAGTCGAACTGCCATAACCAGCTCCGGCGTAAAGTTCCATCCAAGGAGTGACAGTATGGATAACACCTGCGGCCGCTGAATATTCTCCAATCCGCTGGCCTCCTTTCGCCTCGAAAACGGCTTCTCCAGGTGTCGTCCCGTCAGAGAGGATATCGTAAGCGTAAAACTGTGATACAAAGTTAGTTCTGAGGGAAACATAGCCGCCCCACCGCCCTCTGGTCATTGCCAAGAATAATCCTCCTTGACGAGTATCCCCCAGAGAGACTGTGGGGATGACATTAATTCTTTTAACGGACAGATCCTTCGTTTCGCCATTGGCTCCACTCAGGATGACACGACTGTCATTACGCAAGAAGGCACGGCTATCATTCTCCAGGGAAGCATGGTTGTCATTCTGAGCGAAGCGAAGAATCTCCCGCCCCTTCGGCAGCGGCTCAATATGCTCCCTCATCACCTTTGAGACAGGTACTTCATTGAAAGCCGCCTCCTTTGCCGTGCCAGACAGATTCTGAGCGCCGTCCTGCGCTTGTCGAAGGTCGGAGCGAGGAATCTTTTTTCCTTCATACGACTCCCTAATGGCATCGAACCGCTCCCTTTGAATCTTCGACATTTTTCCAGAAGACTGCTGAAGCATATTCCTCAAGCGCCCCAATTCCCCGAACAGGGCTGTCACCGATTTCTGGGACACGACTTCCCCAGCCGCTGCCTTGTCCCTCAAAGATTTGCACTGGACTGTGATGCTTTCATAGCGGTCCAACACATAATCCCAGTTGGTCTGCGCCAGCGAGGCGGTTCCAGCCACCAGCATACACAAACACACCATGAACATGTATTTAAGACCGTTTCTCATCATTTTTTACTACCTTTGGCATCATGCCAGAAGACTCCACTTTCTTTCCCGACAAGACTCCTGTCATCCCGAGCGAAGCGAAGGATCCGATACTCATCCACAGTTCCGAGAGAGGCTGGAGTGAACTCTGGCTCATAGACAAAGATGGACGATTCCGGGCTCTCAAAGCTCTCAAGCCTTCCTTCAGAGGACAGGCAAGATATGAATCCCTCCTCAGGAAAGAATACGAGATTAGTTATAGTCTCTCCCACACTGCCATCAGGGAGGTCTATGATTTCAGGAATATCCAAGGGCTCGGCAACTGCATCGAGATGGAATGGGTGGATGGAGTCACATTGGCAGAATTCCTCTCCAGTGGCCGACCTGACCGGACAATCGCGAGAAAAATCGCTCTTCAACTCTGTGACGCTTTGAGTTATCTCCATTCCAAACAAATCATCCACCGGGATCTCAAGCCCTCGAACATACTCATCACCCATAACGGGAACTACCTCAAACTCATCGACTTCGGTCTCTCGGACGCAAGCTCTTGGTCGATTCTCAAGGGTCCAGCCGGAACCGCGAGTTTCGCCGCTCCAGAGCTCCTTGCCGGAGGCGTTATCGACAACCGGGCGGACATCTGGTCGCTGGGAAAGGTGCTCGCTTTGCTGCTTCCTTATGAGAAACGGATCATCAACCGATGCTCGCGCGAGAATCCGACTGAAAGATTCCAGGATGTCTCCGCGGTTAAAGCCGCCCTCTCTAAACATCATCTGGGCTTGCCATTCATTATAGCAATAGTGGCTGTGGTGGCGGCGATAGCTATCCTTTTCATAAGGCCTTGGCGACTCGGGGCATCTCAGCAACCTCCCCAGGCTGACGTTGAAGAAGTTGACTCTCTTGACTTCATCGACGCCAACACCATCGACGAGCTGTTCCGCCAAGCTACGGAGATGATTGATGACGCCGGTTCTCAATAGACTTTAATATCAGTTATTCCCGCCGTTCGCCCGGCGACATATTCAGGAAGGGTCTTGCCATCCCGGATTATTCCGGAAATATACAAAGGCTGTCCCTTCATAAACTCCTTGACCGTGAACTTGTCCCCGACGCATAACTTTGATGACCCGGAATCGAGGACCTCAAAACTCTGCCCATCTATATGTCTCAAACGCACCTCCCTATCTGGCAACCAACTGACAGTCAGTTCTTGACCCGGATCCAGAGACTCACTTGCCACCGTCTCCACGCTTAGGAATGCCGAACTCTCTTGGAGTTCAATACAGAGTTCCCTGAAGCCAGTCCTGCCGATGAACTTTGACAAAATATCAAGAGTTGTCACTCGGGGTTGAGGTTTTAAGGACATATATCCATAAAGCCTCTTAAGAGTAGAGGTGGAGACAATCTGGCCTGTCTTCTCTTCGATCTTTGAAGACAAAGACTCGAAGTCTTTCGAAGAAGCGACTGGTCCTCCAAACTTCTCGGCGACCGCCTTAAGAAGGAATTCTATTTCAGGAGCGTTCTCATTCATAGTATTCAATTTTCACGTCATCGTCTTTACGGATATTCCCGATCACTTGCCCTTTAGCCAACTTTATCTTAGTCAAGTTTGGGCAGCCAGTACAATCTATGTCGTTCATTTTCGGACACTTTGACAAATCAAGTTCTTTAATCAACGTTCCGGAACAACGGAAAGACCGTAGTTTGGCGTTGGAAAGGGTGATTGTCTCTATAGGATTATCGGCACAGTGGAACTCATCAAGCTCGTTAAGGCCACTGACATCGATTGTCTTAAGTTTGTTGTAAGATACCTGGAGCAGGGTCAGTTTAGTGAATGACTTTACATCGATCTCTGTTACCTCGTTGTAGTCCAGGCCCAAGTAGTCCAAGTCAGGTTGCTCACCCAGGTACAGTTTTGAAATTTGATTATGGATCAGGTGAATATGCCGGAGCTTCGGGTTGCCCGTCAAATCGACTTGCGTAAGTTTGCCATAATTCTTTTCGTCTTTTCTTGTCCCTTGGGCGTGGAGATAATTCAGATTCGGGAAGCGATGGATTCCCTCAAGAGTAGAGATATTATCTGTTGACAATTCAATCTTGGTTAAAGCCTCGGCCTCAGTATCAGCAAGGTGGCCATCTTTGTCGGAATCATAGTTCCATAGCAACCATGCCCGGAAAGTTGAGTCGGGGATGTTCTCTTCTTGCTGGAGCGGTTGCTCGGGCTGTTGGGGTTGCTCGGGCTGTTGGGGTTGCTCGGGTTGCTCGGGCTGAGTCGGCTCGTCACCTCCGCCATTCTCGACTTTTACAAAACGCTCCGGATCAGGCAGGTCCCGGGTGCAAGCCGGAAAGCCAAGCAGCGCGACTGCCAGAATCAACCGCAAACACTTCGACAACAGTATTTCCTTATCCGCAAGGATCATAACAAGGTCATTCTTCACAAAATTAGGAATTAATATCCTCATTTCCTCTATGCAGCACCACCTCTCCCTCCAAATGACCCGATTATGACCCTGATTGATATTCTTCTGGTAGCCCCCTAGACATAAATGCCCTGCTTTGGAAACATTCCTGCTTTGGCGCAGGACCTTCCCAGGCTGTTTTGGACAACCTTTGATTTAAAACAAACATGAAACGCTTCGATTTCCAAGACCCATTCAACGGGCAACGTGGTTGTTACCACTTCTCATCTTCCCATCAAGAGACCAAGCTCCTCTTCCGCTCGAAAAAGGACTTCATTATCGGGGTCAACACCCTGGCTCTGCTGCTGCCAGGTTCGGGGGTAAAGAACATCGCTTACTGTCTGATGGACAATCACATCCATATTCTCCTTTCGGGCCGGCTTGAGGATTGTCTCAACTATTACGACAGGGTAACCCACAGGCTTGCCCATTATTCGGCAGGCCTTCCAGCGCTCTTTTGTGCAGCGTCTGATATTCAATTATTTCCCTGAAACCGTATGGAAGGCCTATCCGACAGAAAATACCCCCCCCAAAAAAAAATGACCCGGTTATGACCTTGACTTATAACCATGAAGTGTGCACATTTGTTATAATATATTATGCAAACATCTTTATTTATTGCGTATGAAAACAAAAAAATGTCCATACTGTGGGGAAATAATACCTAAAGCTTCAATAATATGTCCGATTTGCGGGGAATCTCTTTCCACGGAGATAATAAAAACCAAGAGATTTTCCACATACATCGCAGGAGTTGTTGCAGTTCTTATGGTTACCATATCGGTAGGAATAATAATCAAATGGAAAGGAATCCGTCCCAGGATAGAAGAGCCTTCAGCAGAACAAACAGAGGATTTCAAAGATCCCGAGTACATAGGCGAATACGCCCCTGAGGGTAAGTGGACACACAGTTATTTCACGGGAACTTTGACAGTAAACGGGGATACGTTTAATATAGAATTGGCTATTTCATATCCCGGAACAGGGGACATATATTGCGATGTAGTCGGTGGCTATCGCCGCAAGGGCAATTCGACTATGATTCCTTTGAAAGGCGATTGGGTGGACTTTAGCATGGGTAGTGTAGTAATACTTTCCTTGTATTCTGATCAATACAGGGAAAAATTCGAGTTTGAATTCGATGAGGATGATCTCCTTTCCACGTCTTTCCTTCAAGGGGAATGGGCAAAATATGCTACAGAAGATGACTACTCACAGTCCTCTAACCCTTCTGCCACATCGAAAGTGTTCTTAAGTTCCACAGAATAACCAAGCTCCCTGCGCATCAGGTATAAGAAAACCCAAAATGCGTCATCCAACATAATCGCTCAAAGAATATCTTGTATAACAACAACAAAACAACCTTAAAATGGAACAAGAGAAAAAAAAATGC
Organism: uncultured Bacteroidales bacterium; assembly: GCA_900320365.1. Taxonomy (GTDB): domain Bacteria; phylum Bacteroidota; class Bacteroidia; order Bacteroidales; family UBA932; genus Cryptobacteroides. Next base: position 476 of record ONSC01000003.1, on the reverse strand, counting down.
CCCTACTGCGGGGAAGAAATCATGGCTTCTGCGAAGAAATGCCGTTACTGCGGAAATTGGCTTGATGAGGAGCACCACTCTACGACTCGCGATAACATCCTGCCCCGCAAGATGGTGGGTAAAAAAGGAAGCTCGATTCGTAGTACAGGTGCAATAATAAACATTCTTTTCGGCGCTATTATTTTTTGTGCAGGAATCTTAGGTGCCATTCGTTTTTATGGCTATGTTGTGGAGGAAGGCTCCGTATATGATGAAGGTTTGAGCCTTTTGATCCTTATAATATCGGCATGCGCAGTAGCCTGCGTATGGGGAATCATTCTCATAGAGCTCGGGTTTATCAGCAAAGAACTGAACGAAGTGAAGAAATTGATTATCCAAAGTCAGGAGACGCCTAACCAAGAAAACTGTAATCAATCAGATAGTAAACGATAAATCATTTCCATTAAAGAGAGATACTATAAGGCCATAATATTAAC
>ONSC01000198.1 GCA_900320365.1 uncultured Bacteroidales bacterium | reverse complement strand
ACGGAGGAATGAAAATGAACACATTAGAACTGGTAAAATCGCGCAGAAGCGTGCGGACATTTGACGGAAAAGCGCCGGACAAAGAAACGGTTACGGACATCCTGGTTGGTGCTGTACTTGGCATACCACCAAGGGTTGGAGCCCATGCGGTCCTTGTTGCCGAAGAAGAACATCTCACCATTGGCGTCGACGGCGTCCTTGAAGTCGCGGATGTCAACGGAGATAGGCATGGTGTACATCTTAAGCATGTAGTTGGCGTTGACGTTGGATCCGGAGATAGGACGGTTGTTGGCCTGGATACGGATGAACTGGATCTTTCCGTCGAAATGCCACCTCTCATCCTTTCCGAAGTTGGAAGTCCCACGTAACATGAAGTTGTTACGTTTGAGAGTGGCACCAGGGACCTGACTCACATCGTTGGTGCGGGTCCAGGAAGAGTAGATACCAGTCTGGCCATACTTCTGGGAGAAGGTGATGTTCTCGGTTTCGGTGACACCGGTGTTGAAGAAGCCCTTGACGTTATCGAAGGCCTCAAGAGGGGCGGTGGTGCCGTCCCACTTGGTCACGCTTTGGCCGGTGATCTCGGGACCCCAGCTCTGTGAGTCGGTGTTGTCGAAAACTCCGAGGGAACCCTGACCGAAGCGGTTCTGCATCCCGGGGCGGGTGAACTCATTGGTGAGGGCGACAGTACCGGTCACGGTGATACCGAGTCCAGGGTTCTGAGCACCCTTCTTTGTGGTGATGAGGATGACACCGTTACCGGCGCGTGATCCGTAGAGAGCGGCGGCGGAGGCGCCCTTAAGGACAGTCATTGACTCGACATCCTCAGGGTTGATGTCCTGGAGACCGCTACCCATATCAGCTGAAGGGTTCCAGAAGTCATTGTTGGCGGCACCGGTGAAGTTGTCCATCGGCACACCGTCGATGACGATGAGTGGCTGGTTCAGGCTGGTGAGGGAGTTGTTGCCTCGGAGAACGATACGGGAGGAGGCTCCAGGACCGTTGGAAGAACGGACGATGGAGACACCTGCGACTTTACCTGTGAGGGCGTTGGCGAGGTTAGCCTCGCGCGCCTCTAGGAGAGCCGATCCCTTGACATCCTGGATAGCGTAACCCAGGGTCTTTTTCTCGCGAGTGATACCGAGGGCGGTGACAACCGTTCCCTCGAGCAACTCAGAGTCTTCATCAAGAACAACATTGACATTACCGCCGTTCCAGGTGATGGCCTGGGTCGCATAGCCAATGCAGGAGATCTCAAGGATGTCTCCCGCTTTGACATTAGCTAGGGCGAAGGTACCGTCAGCATTGACGATCGTGCCGTTCTGGGTACCTTGAACGATGACGGAGGCTCCGATGATTCCCTCACCAGAGGCGTCCTTGACAGTTCCTTTGACCGTGGTCTGCGCGAAAGCGGTGACTCCGCTCCCGAGTAGAGCCAAGGTCATCAGGACCCTGACTAAAAAATGTTTCATGCTTTTGGTTTGTATTAAGATTATTAAAAAGGTATATATAGTATGTTGTCTCTATCTACATGGTATTGTCTTTATTTACTGAGTCCACCGTTAACAACATAGTAGTTGGTGGGCTTGAGGGACTTGTCCCATGGCTTTATGACCTTGCCGGATGTGGTGGTGACTGGAGCCACCTGCTTGACTCTCACTTCGACTTTAGGTGGCTTATTACCTGTCATAAGCTCTATAGGCTCGTTGGGATCAGGCTTGTTCTCTCCAGCACTCAGGAGAAGGACGACATATCGTCCCCCTTCACTCAGCTTGTCTTTCTCGTCCTTTTCTTTCTTGAACGGATTGGAATTGGACACGAAGAACCTGTTTATCTTTCTTCCTGGAATGCTGTATGTGTCAGAGGTGACAGAAGCTTTGTCTATGGAGGAACGGTATTCGATGATGACTCCGGCAACGATGCCTTCCTCTGTCATAAGCGCGTCAGCCTGTTTGGTAGGGCGGCAGGATGACAAAGCCATAGCCAAGATACCCAAAGATATCAGGCTAACAGCTTGGATTCTTAAAGAACTCATACGTGTCTTTTTAAAATAAAAAATGGGGGTAATAAAATGCTTTTATCCCCCAAGTGGAGCATAGGAGGATCGAACTCCTGACCTCCAGATTGCGAACCTGGCGCTCTACCAGCTGAGCTAATACCCCAATTCAGAGACGCAAATATACTATTTTTTTCAGAAATGCAATAAAAAAATCAAAATACACCTTATTTATATTACAATTTGTCAGGAAAAGGCATTTCGTAAACTCGATTCCGCAACCATTCAGCGAAATCGTTTATCTCCGGATGCAGCCTTTGTTCCTCGACGGAGATCATATCTCCGATCCCGACACGAATCACAGCTCCACCCTTGTTGACAATCTCATGGGGAAGCCGTAGGAGGCGTATTTTCCAGTTGATAAGACCTAAAATGTAGAAAAACAATGAGTTCCGATCATAGAAACGGATAGGGACGATTGGGACTTCGGCCTTTTGAATCAAGCGTATGAGAGGCTCCTGCCACTCCCTGTCCCTGATAGTCATGTTCTTCAGTTTAAGGTCTGAGACAGCTCCTGATGGGAAGAATCCGACCGGATATCCTGCTCTCAGGGTTGAGATCACCTCCTTGACTCCGCGGATATTCTTACCAGTCACTCCAGTGCTGTCGTTATTCTTTGGATTGACGACGATCCAATTTGGGCTCAATGGCTCAATCAGATTAAGGAACTCATTGACCATCACCTTGAAACCGGGCCTCAGGTGTCCAATAATACTGACTAGAGCGATCCCGTCGATCCCGCCGTAGGGATGGTTGCTCACAGTTATAAATTATAAATGGTCCTTCAGGCAGGTTTTGTAGCCTGTCAGCCCTACCGATTTCGCGACTGATTCCAAGCCGGTCCAGAAGGGCGGTTGCGAAATCCGCGTCCCGATACTGGTCCAACTCGTCATAAATGTCAGACAATTTACTGACAGACAGCAATTTCCTGACAGATGCCAAGAAAGCGTTTCCGAGCTTGTTCTGGAATATCGGAGAGATCTTCTCCAGTTCGCTGACAGGAAGAAGAGGCATCGCTAATCTTCCTTTTTTGGTAGGGGATCCATCTTGGCGTACCCCCTCGCGTCATGGATGAAAGTGTTAATATATATAATAGTCAGAATAAGCAGTATGACCAGTCCAGGTATGTCCAAAGGGCCGAGAGCGATTTCTTTCCCGAACAAACTGACCGAGGTGTGGAATTCCCTAAATGGAGGAATGAATATGATTGAATCTAAAGGTTGGAATTGGGAAATTGTTAAAGATGAAA
>ONSC01000187.1 GCA_900320365.1 uncultured Bacteroidales bacterium | reverse complement strand
CTAACGTCATCCTGTTGGGAGGAACCGGTTGCGGAAAGACCTTCCTTGCCCAATGCATCGCTGAATACATGAATGTTCCATGTTACATCCAGGATTGCACCAAGATCACTGCCAGCGGCTATGTGGGGTCAGATGTGGAAGATTGCGTAGGCGGTCTGTTGAGGATGTGCAAGTACGACTTGGATAAAGCACAGCATGGGATTGTCGTTCTTGACGAGATTGACAAGAACGCCAGCCGCGAAGCCGGCTTGTCCATCACGCGAGACGTCAGTGGAGAGTGTGTCCAGCAATCCCTCCTTAAAATCGTCGAAGGCGATATCGTCGGGGTTCCTCCGGCCGGTGGCCGCAAGCATCCGGAGCAGCCACTAATTTACGTGGACACATCAGATATCCTTTTCATCGCGACCGGTGCTTTCACGGGATTGGATACGATTGTCGCGCGAAGACTCGGCGACGGTGGTAGGATAGGCTTCGGTTGTTCCCGCAAGGATCTTCAAAGTGGCAACCTACTTGATTCTGTCACCCCACAGGACCTCCGTGAGTACGGGATGATCCCGGAGTTCGTTGGTCGCTTCCCAATTATTTCCCATGTGGAGAAACTTGGACGAGATGAGCTTGTACGCATTCTGAGAGAGCCAAAAGGCGCGCTAGTCAATGAGTATAAACAGCTGCTGGATATGGATGGTATAGATATCTCCTTTACGGACGAAGCACTGAATATCATAGCAGATAGCGCTCTCGAACTAGGGACTGGTGCCCGTGGTCTCCGATCCGTAATGGAGTCTTTTATGCGAGATGTGATGTTTGATGCTCCAGACATGAACAACAAGAATAGCAAGAGCATCATAATCACTAAGGAAATGGTTATGCGACGCGCAAGTGTCGCATAACCTCCGAAAGGTATCGGAAAGGTGTCGGGGACTGGACCACGACCACCTTGGGAGTAAAGGCATGATCAACAGGATTCAATCGCTGAAGAGCAAGCTTGGGATGCCACTTTCTTAATCCTTAAAGCGGCGATTTCTTTCTCCAGGATGAAGACATATTGCTTTATGGCAGCTGGGATACGTGAGATAATCTCGGAATCAAAATGTTCCAGCAGGGTGACGAAGTCCTCCGCTTCCACGGCTATCTCAGTTGAACGGCCGTTTAGGGACTCTTTCCCTATCGAAACCCTCGTCAAAAAACCATCTTCAGGAGGAATCAGGGTGTAATATCGGTTAGGGAAGGCAATCACATGTATGGGTCCTTCCGTGTTCCACCATATCCATCGGCAGGGATATCCTGCCCTACGTATGGATTTAGCGAGTTTCCACTGCGAGGGGAATGCCGATTCCCCCATACCCGTATCGTCCGAGAAAAGGATATCAAGGCATGTCCTCTCCATTTCATCAACATACTTATTGACGTCGGGATCATTCCCGGAGTATAGATCAGACAATAAATATTCCCTTATCCGGAGGAGTCCCTTGGAGATAATCAATCCGTCATCCATTACCCAATCTCCAACGGACCGTTTCGTTTCATCTCTGAAATGAACGGAACCCACATGGGTTTCCGCTTGTCGATTCGTCCGGGGTTTTGGGGACTCTCCGGGTCCACACCAGTATCCAAGCAAAGGGTATGGAAGAATTCCGTGCTGCGAATCAGGAGATCCAAAGATGCCTCTGGAGCATCATACTCGGTCTCAATAATGATCAGTTTTGAGGCCATAGGAAGATAAGATCGGGTTCGAGCTACGATGTCTCTCTCGCGTGGAGACACGAATAGGACAAGTGCCGAATCCTCCATATGATTGGATGTGAAAATGAAACGGCCGTGACAGTAATTTCTATAGTCGTATACTCCAGCTTGTGCCAAGCCGCATTCTACCAGTTTGCCTTCCAAGTTGTTCGCCACCGGACGTCCCCAGCTTCCCTGGAGGACGATATAACTATGAACGCCCCTGAAGTCATCTGGAGCAAGGGTAGTACCATCGTTACGACATAGTGTAAAGGGCTTTTCAGGTATAGCCTTGTACTTTATAAGGTCCACATCTGGCTGGAAGATCTTGGTGAAGATGGCAAAGTATGACAACGATGTCCCGGTGGACACAAATCCATCATGGACATCTTTCATCGGGACGACGAAAGACTTGTTGGAACCTGCCTTCAAAAAGAGTTTCCTAGCCTCATTCCGGTCGGAATCGGAAAAGTTGATCGCTGCTGCCTTGACGGGGTTGATATCAAGGGCGCGACGGGTTGCGAAGACAATGTCGTTGTTGTGACCACCCTTGCTGATCAGCAAAACTTTGGCTGTCTTTAAAGCTAAATTGCTATAGGAATGAAGGGTATAAGGGGAAACGCTGGTGGCCACTCCCCCACGTGCACCGTAGAGAAGCGCCGCAAAATCCCCTGCCGTCTCGGCACCGCCTGATCCGGTTGCGATGAGAGGTTCGCCAGGGTTGGCGAAAAGAAAGTTCTTGATTGGATTAAGGTCGGCCGACAGGGTCTGATCAATGACTGCCTGAAGGGTCTGTTGGGTGTCTGTCATACTGCCTCGTGTTTTCTAATATATACATGAGGCGACTGCAATTCTTTCAGAGAAGATCCGAGAAACTCATCGCATCGGCAGGGAGATTATACTCCAGTTTGCCATTGTCGCGGAGTTCCATCAAGAGCCGTCCCATGATATTCGGGCCTGCCCAGATTGTGCCGTCTTCGCTCAACTTGGCACTATAAGCGCCGGCGGGGCGACGGGGATTGGCCTGCTGCTCTACAATGAATAGGCCTTTTGAGCGCTCTAGTTCCTTTCTAAAGGTCTCACTTTGGGTGTATTTCCGCATAAGGCAGAACTTCATCGCATCGATGAATATCCTACCCCAGTCCTCACGGACGATGCCAGCTTTCTCTTGATGCTTGGCTTTCATCTTGATGGGTTGGCCCTTTTGGGCATAGATAATCTTCCGGGACTCCTCGTCCGTGAACTTCATCACCTGGAAGAGTTTTTCGGTGCAGTCGAAGGGGACTCCATCCACGACTATGGGAGTAGGTGCGAAGTTGCCCAAAACGCCCCACTCCTCAGCGACCTTGCAAAAAGCCGCTGTCTTGTCGGCCGGGTACTCCTGGATGCCATACCACTCCGGATAATACTCTTTGATGAATCCCTCAAGTCTCATACTAGAACTCTTTGATGATTTGTTGTGAACCTTCAATCAATTGATGCCCTTTTGGATCGAGTTCCACTCTCTCTATACGTACGATTCGCACGTTTCTGTCATCCAGGACGGCCATATTCTTCTCTGCTTCGGGTTTCTGCCAGTTATAGGGCCATTCAATGAGTTCCACCCCAAGACTGCTAAGAAACTCGGACGCAGCCTTCTCCCCTGCCACGGTTGCTTTGTCAATCATCTTCTTAACCGGCTTGTCTTCGCCGGTCAGCTTGTTCGCGAGGTATTTCCGGAACGGGATGCCCTCCACCGTTGCCTCCTCAGGAACGGTCTCTCCGAGTCTAGCTTCGACACGATTAACTATAGATTCGGCAACGGGAACGCCCTTCAGCAACGACAGGCAGTTGTCAGACGTCCGGTCTGGAATCTCGACAGTGTAGACATAGAAATCCCTGTTCTCTGGACGATGCTTGTTGAATGCGTAGTGGGCAGCCGTTGAGTATTTCTCCGTAACGTAGAC
>ONSC01000017.1 GCA_900320365.1 uncultured Bacteroidales bacterium | reverse complement strand
TAAGCACCTTACCCACGCAGAAGCCAATGAGCACATGAGCTAATGCTGGTATTGTGCTTAGTAAGCCTTCGGGATCAGGTGTTTCCCATTTATACACATGATTGTTGCCAAGGATGGCATCGTCAACGATGGCAATGATATTAGTTGCGTCGTGAGCATATCCGTTGCCAAGCTCAAGTATTATGTAGTAGGCTGCAAACATTATAACTATGAGCCATGGAATGAACTTGTGCTTTACTGACAGAGCAATGGCTGCAGCCAGTCCGTAGCATATACCAAGTCGGGGCAGCACACCAAGTATTCTAAGGTGTGCCCAATCGATGCCTCCTCGTGAGAGCATGATACAACATGATATAGCGATACCTATTGCCCACAGCAAGAAAGCTCGCTTTGCAATTTTTCGGGCGCACAGCCACGACCACGAGAAATTGAATTTCCTTAGCGACAGATAGGTTGTTATACCCATGATGAACATGAACGATGGAAAAACGAGGTCGGTGGGAGTGAGCCCAAACCAATCGGCATGCAGAAGTGGGGCATAGCAGTTTTCTTCGCCACCTCCAGGGTTGTTTACTAATATCATGCCGGCAATGGTGAGCCCACGTAAAATGTCAATAGCTAAAATACGAGAATGTTCTTTCATATTGTTTCTTTCTTGGTGTGATGACTCACGCAGAGGCGCTGAGAACACAGATGGTAAGGCTTTGATTCTCGGCACTTTAACCGAGATCCAGAAAAAGGCGGCCAAGGCCAAATCCTCTGATATGGCAACACAGGCTCACTGGCAGGATATTGCCAAGACTATTGAGAAAGCTTTGAAATAAATGATTGCTCTTCTTACAGGCGCATCCCGTGGCATCGGCCGCGCGATCGCTTTGGAACTAGCGGATTTAGGCTTTGATCTCGCCCTTGTGGGGCGGGATCAAGCTTCTTTGGAAGAAACCGCTTCACTTATTCCTGGCACACGGGTGTCTTTGATCACGGCTGATTTGTCCGATCCAGGCTCAGCCAAGTATATAGTTGAGCGGACAGTCTCCGCTTTCGGCGGGCTTGATCTACTGGTCAATTGTGCCGGGGTACCACAGAAGGGCCCTTTCACTGAGGTTACTCCAGAAGAATGGGACAAGGTTTTCGCCGTGAACGCCAGGGCACCTTTCTTCATTTGCCAGGCTGCCCTTGAGCCTTTGAAGAAGTCTTCCAAACCGATGGTGATTAACATCGCGTCCGTTGTGGGTTTCAAGGGATATATCAACCAAAGTGTGTATTCCTCATCGAAGCACGCCCTGACAGGGTTCACGAAGGTGTTCGCCAAGGAAGTTCAGCCTTTCGGGATCAGGGTACATCTTATCAGCCCTGGCGGAGTGGCTACAGAGATGGTGAAAAAGATGCGTCCAGACATCGACCCTTCCGAACTGATCCAACCCGAGGAGATAGCTGAGATAGTTCGCTTTCTCGTCACCCGTAAGGGTTCCGGAACAATAGACCAGTTCTATATCCGCCGCTACACCGGCCTGGCCTTTGATTAACACTTTTCCCGCATATAAACTTTAAACCATTGAATATGAGAAAGTTCCTAATCATTCTGACGATAGCGTCCGTTTTCGGCTCTTGTAAAGAGCAGGGGAGCCAGGTGACAATGAGTTTCAAGGAAACGGAGAAATCCTTCGTCGAGCCTGGGAAGGAATTCCGGCCTGCGCCTCTGTGGACATGGAACGCCCGGGTCAATCATGAGGACATTGATTCAGGTCTGCGGTTCTTCAAGGAACAGGGATTTGGCGGCGCTTTCATCCATCCGCGTCCAGGGCTTGAGACTGATTATCTCTCCGAGGAATGGTTTGAACTGTATCGATATGCTGTCGAGAAGGCCAAGGAACTTGATCTGGACATCTGGATCTACGACGAGAACTCCTATCCGAGCGGCTTCGCCGGCGGCCATGTCCAGCGGGAAATGCCTGAGTCATGGGACCATACCGTCCGGATCAGGCCCCACCAATTTGAGACACTGCCGGAAGACCTGTCCTCCTATTCTTATTTCCTGAGGCAGGAAGGCGATGACTTCGTTGACATCTCTTCCAATCTGGAGGCCTATAGAGGTAAGCCAGGAGTGTATTACCTCTATACCTCTGAAAGCGCTGAGGTTGTGGAAGGAATGTCCGCATGGCATGGAGGATATCCTTATGTTGATTTGCTCTATCCGGGAGTGACGGAGAAATTCCTGGAGATAACCACGGCCGGCTATGAGAAAGAATTCGAAAAGGATCTCGCACCTCTCCTTCACGGAATGTTCACCGACGAGCCTCGTTGCCCTTTCTTCACACCCGCGATGTTTGATGAGTTCAAGAAGGACTGGGGCTACGATCTCTTACCCAACCTTCCGAAGCTGGCGACGGAAGTCGGTGACTGGAAGAAGGTTAGGCGGGATTATGCCCAGACCAGGCTCCGCCTTTTCGAGGAGCATTGGTCAATACCGTATTCAGAATACTGCGAGAATCACGGGCTGATCTGGACCGGCCACTATTGGGAGCATGAGTGGCCAGGGTTGCGTCCAGGCCCTGACAACATGGCGATGTACCGGTTCCATCAGATGCCTGCAATCGACATGTTATTCAACGGCTTCGATGAGAACTCTGTCGGCGCCCAGTTTGGCAATGTCCGTTCTGTGAAGGAGGTAAGGAGTGTCGCCAACCAGTGCGGCCGTCCGAGGGTCCTGAGCGAGACCTATGGCGGAGCCGGCTGGGACTTGACCTTCGAGGATATGAAGCGTTTGGCGGACTGGGAATATGCGCTTGGCATCAACTTCATGAACCAGCATTACTCCAACGTGACTATTGAGGGAGCCAGGAAACTGGATTATCCGGACTACTTCACAAGATATTCCCCTTGGGGTGAAGACTACAAGCTGCTTAATGATCACGTCGGACGTCTCTCCTTGATGCTAAGCCATGGCGAGCAGCTGAATGACATCCTCGTTATCGAGCCGACCAACACCGTCTGGCAATATTATTCCGAATGGTATAGTCAACCTAAGCTTGGGCAGATAGGCAGCGGTTTCCAAGCCTTTGTGACTGGCCTTGAGAAGGCCCAGTACGAATATGACCTTGGCTCAGAGGACATCATCAAGGCTTTGGGGGATGTCAAGGACAGGAAGTTCATCGTCGGGCAGAGAGCATATTCAGTCGTTGTGATCCCTGAGCAAGTTGAGGTTCTATATCCGGAGACCGAAGAAATGCTGGCCAGGTTTGAGGCTCAGGGTGGCAAAGTGGTATGGATGAACCGTGGTGATAAGATGACTGGTGTCCCTAAGGGCGGGGTTGTCTTCGAGGACCTTGAAGGTACTGGACTTTATCACCACCGCAGGGATTACCGTGAAGGCGAACTGATATTCCTGGCCAATTCCTCGTTGACAGAGGCTTCATCGGGCACGCTCACAATCAAGGGATCATGCCTGATTGAATATGACACTATGACTGGAGAGAAATACTCTTATCCATCAGTGCCTGCGGGAAAGGGTGAGATCAAGGCTTCTTTCTCCCTGCCTCCTGCAGGACATCTTCTACTTTTCGCCTCACGGAAGAAAGTATCGCTCGCTGGACGGCCCGCCCTGCCTGTGACTGAGCCCTTTGTACTTCAGCCAGATTCAGAGTTGAAAGTCAAGAGGTTGACTGACAATTACCTGACCTTGGATGCCTGCGATATCTACGTCGATGGAGAACTCTACCGGAAGGATGACTATTTTGTGAAGGCGTGCAGGGATCTTTATGCCAGGTTCGGTATGAGTAGCCCCTGGGAGAGCGCTATTCAGTATAAGCAGGAAGCTATTGATGCTGATACCCTTACCGTTGGAGATATCCATGTCCGGTATAGTTTTGGGATAGTCCTCGGCACGGATCATTCATCGCTTAAACTTGTCTGCGAGAAGCCCTGGCTTTGGGAAGTGACTGTCAATGGTGGGACTCCAGCCCTGTTGGAAGGCGTCCATCCGTTGGATGCCCGCACGGGCTGCTTCGACATATCCGCCCTCGTCAAGGATGGTAAGAATGTGGTCGATCTGCACATCCCTCATATGAGCGTTTTCGCTGAGATCTCAGACGCTTTCATTTGTGGTGACTTCTCTGTTGTCCCTTCCTCCAGTGGATGGGAAATAGCGCCGCCGTCAGTGTTGGGTAAAGGCTGGTGGTGCGATCAAGGAATGCCATTCTATTCCTGGACTGTCTCGTATTCAAGGTCTTATACTGTCGATGATCCTTCTGGACATTACCGTCTGGTCTTGGATGATCTGCACGGTACGGTGGCGGAAGTCCTTGTCAACGGGGAAAAAGCCGGCATAATTGGTTGGAAACCATTCGAAACCGATCTGTCGGGGCTCATGAAGGAAGGTCAAAACAACGTGGAAGTCCGCATCATCGGATCACTTCACAACTTGTATGGACCTCACCATATCGGCCATACCGGTGTGGTCGGCCCTGGCCATTGGAACAGCGTGACGGGCAAATTGGATTGCTCGCAGTATATATTCCGCCAGTATGGCCTGGAGGGTGACTTCAAGATCCTGAAATACTGACTCACATCCTGTCCAGGATGGAAGGCTTGTATTTGATTGTCTGATAGAGGGATCTGAAAATCAGGTGTGTGTAATAGGCGGCGAAGAGGAGGTGGACCTTGGCGCTGAGGCTCGTTTGCAGGCCTGTGGAGCGAAGGAGCAGGATCCCGCCGAACCAGACTATGAAAAAGGCGATAAGGCAGCCTATATTGGCGTCCCGCATCTCTTTCGTGGCGGTGGCGCCAATATAAATTCCGTCCCAGGTGAAGGCTGGGCAGCCCAGAAGCGGCATGATGACGAGCCAGGGAAGATAGGCTTTGGCAGCTTGGACTACCGTGCTGTCTGAGGTCATAAGGCGGAACATAGGTGTGCCTGCGGCGGCGTAGATCACCACGAAGAAAAGGCCTATTCCCATGCTCCATATAAAGGTCCATTTGACGGTTTTGGAGACGGCGTACTTGTCCTTGCGGCCGAAGAACCGTCCTGTCAAGGCTTCTCCGGCGAAGGCGAAGCCATCGGTGAAGTAGGAGAATATCATCATGAGTTTCATCATGATGGAACTCATGGCCAGGAGGGTGTCGCCGAAGCGGGCGGAGATAGCGGAGAATGCCAGATATACTCCCATCAGGCATAGCGATCGCACAAACAGGTCTCCATTCACGCTGAAGAACTGACGAATTGACGGTCGCTCAGGCGAATTGCCGCCATAGGGAGGCGATGGTGCTTCGGATGGCGAGACCACTGCCACCCTCGGCACGTTAAGAGGGGGGACCGGAGCTTCGCTTTGCGAAGCGAGCGGTGGGGCCGAGCGGAGCGAGGCGGTCGAGCCGCCGAAGGCACCATCGGCGACCTGATTAACGGAACCGTTTGGCACCAAAACCCATCTAAATTTGGTCAGGAATATGATGGCGGCGGTAAGAAGGCCGCTGTATTGGGCGATAAAAGTGCCCCATGCGATTCCGGTGAAACCGATGCCGGTGAAAGAGGTACCAGGGACGCCGAGAGCGAGAAGAATGCTGGCGACTATATTCATCCCGTTCACCATGAGATCCGTCAGCATCGAGCTGAAAGTGTCCTGCATCCCGATGAACCAGCCCCTCATCACCATCAGGCTCAACGTGGCTGGAGCGGCCCAGACACGTATATAGAAGTATTTGAGCGCCAGGTTCTTGACCTCATCTGAGCATTGAACGAAGAGGAACATCAGCTTTTGGAAAGGCCACTGGACCGCGATCAGGATGAGCGCTGACAAGAGCGCTGCCATAAGGGCGTGTTTAAGATTATCCAGACAGCCACTCCAGTCCTCCCTTCCGTAAGCCTGGGCGGTAAGTCCTCCGGTTCCGGCTCTCAGGAAACCAAAGTTCCAGTACATCATGTCGAACATGAGAGAGCCGATGGAGACTCCGCCGATGAGTGCGGCGGCTGAGGCGTCCAGATGCCCTGCCACGGCGATATCGACCAGACCTACCAGTGGAACGGTCAGGTTTGCCAGGATGCTCGGCAGAGCGAGCCTAAGTATCTCCTTATTCAGTGATCTCAAGTTAGTGCGATGTATTCTTCTGGGGTTAGTATTTCCGGCATCTGGAACTCTTTCGTCAGACCTTTGCCAACGTGGAAATCCCTGGGGTTATGGGTAATGATGATATCGCATCCTCCAGCCGTGGCGCATGTGAGTTGCAAGATATCCTCGAAGTCGGGGCCACTAAGCATAAGGGCTTGCTGGAATTGAGAGTTGTCCATAGGGATTATCTCCATGACAGAGGATATCTGTTTGAGAGTAGGTACTATCAGAGAATGGGGGAGGGTCTTCCTTAAAACATATGCGACATTAGCCATTGAGAGCACAGAGAGACAGACCTGTATATCACCATTCTCTTGCTTTTGGAGTATTCGAGCGACGGCATCAAATCCTGGCCTCTCTTGTATCAGGTCAAGAATGATATTCGTGTCGAAAAACACTCTCGGTCTCATTTGGACAAGATATAGTTAAGTCTTTCATCATCAATGTCTTCTGGAAGAATTGATGGTTTAGCTATACCTATAAGGGATAGAACCCGTTGAGCGGTGACTCCTTCTGGTGCTGGCCTATCCTTGGGAGATGCGTCTTCTTCCAACAAGTCTTCTATGTAGCGCTTCAATGACACTCCCTTTTTTTTAGCTTTGATACTCAACACCCTGAATGTCGGGTTTTTGATATCGATGAGTTTTCTCGTTGTCGCTCCCTGCATATCATATATATTTTTCGTAAATATATATATAATTTATGAGAGAACAAAACAAAGATTCCTCGCTCCGCTCAGAATGACAGGATCAGACATGTTTCCGGAAATATTTTCCGATAAAGGGGAGGGAGGATAGCGGAAGGTCACGCCATGCGATGAGGGCGCAGAAGGCAAGGATTAGCAGTATGTTGACTCCGAGTGCTGCCCAGGTGCTCAAGTGGTTGTTGGCCAGGACCATACCCGCGTAAAGCGCTGCCGCGGCGAGGCAGTATATAAAGATGTCCGCTAGCGGATAGTCGATTTTGTATTTCTTCTGGCCGACGAAATATGAGAGAAGGGTAGCGGTGCCGTACCCTCCGACTCCGGCCCAGGCGCAGGCCATATAGCCTATCTTCGGAATGAATAATATGTTGATGGCGAATAGCACCAGGCAGCCTATTCCGGCGAACAAGGCTCCCCAGAGAGTCTGGTCAGTCAATTTGTACCAGAACGAGAGGTTGAAGAACACCCCCATCAAGATCTCGGCCACCATCACAATCGGGACAACCTTCAGACCGACACGGTAGTCCTCTCCGATTATGTATTTGAGGATGTCCATGAAGCCTATGACGCAGAGGAAAGCCAGTAACGTGAAGATAATGAAGTACTTCATCGCCTTGGCATAGGTCTCTTTACTGTCTCTTTCTGAGGAACTTCCGAATACAAAAGGCTCATAGGCATATCGGAAAGCCTGGGTTATCATCGCCATTATCATAGCGATTTTGATGCAAGCCCCGTATATTCCCAATTGTACGTCGCCGTCAGGACCCTTATAGACTTTAGGGAACATAATCTGCGATGCGGTCTGATTCAGGTTTCCGGCAACACCTAGCACCAGGATCGGCCAGCTGTATGAGAGCATCCGCTTCATAAGGCTCCAGTCAAATCCATGCTTGAAGCCCTTAAGTTCCTCTATGAAGAACAGGGTCATGAACGCGGTGCAGAATAGGTTGATGTAGAATACCCACCCGACCTGAATGCCGTTGTCATAAATTCCGAACGGATTAAGACCCAATTTGGGCAGGAACACGAAGTAGGTGAGGTTCAGGAAAATATTCAGGAATATGAATCCGAGCTTCAGGGCAGCGAACTTGATCGGGCGCTTCTTGTACCGCAAGTAAGAGTACGGTATGCATTGGAAGGCATCTATCGCGACCGTCATAGCCATTGTCCAGATGTAGTCAGGATGGTCCGGGTAACCCATGGCGGTCGAGATCGGTCTGATAAAGCCGATCACAAGGGCAATGAACAAGACCGATGTGGTCAGAACCGCGGTGAGAATCGTGGAATAGACTTTATCCGGGTTTTCCCCTTCCTTGTTGGAGAACCTGAAGAAGGTGGTCTCCATCCCGTATGTCAGGATCACCAGGAGCAGGGCAGTGTAGGCGTAGAGGTTGGTGACCACGCCGTAGCCACCGCTGGAAGCGTTTATGACATATGTATATATGGGGACCAGAAGGTAGTTCAGGAACCTTCCTATGATGCTGCTCAGACCGTAGATCGCCGTGTCTTTTGCCAGGGATTTAAGATTCGCCATTTCCCTTAGAGTTTAGAAACGCTATTTGATTGACTTCACGCCATTAGCCCGCTGCAATCCGTATGCCGCGACAAGGATCTTATTCTTTAGCAGCTGGGGATAATCAGGGTTGTCTTCAAGGAAAGAATCCAGCTCTTTGAGAGCCAGCGCAGAGGTGTGGCCTCCCAATAGAGCCCCGCACCAGTTACCTGGGAAGAATATGTCTCCCGTGGCCTTGACATCGAGCAGGGCGTCGAGAGCTGGCCTTATGTATTTTACTGAGGATGAGTCCCTTAGGAAATGGTTGAGATATCCGAGCGCTTCGGCTGCCCAAGGCTCAACAACTCTCCCCTTGGGAGTGAGAAGCTCCTCAAACACAGCATTTTGAGACTCTACATCTGGAAGAACGGCCCTTGCCACAAAGTTTAGATGGTCGAGATTATTTTTGTTGAATGATCTTGAAGGGTCGCTGCCATCCAGCCTGCTCTTTTGGATACCGATGATTTCCTCAGCCTTTTCAGGCAAGCGGATTGCCAATTGGCAGGCTAAAGAGATGTAGTCATTGACAGTCAAGGCTTTGTCTTTCTCCGTGGCCCAGATGTCATAAATCGCTTTCGTTACGGGATCACTTGTCCCGCATGAGGATAGAAGCCGTTTCAGTTGGAGTCTGCAAGGCTCCAGTGCATGGCTGGAGGCCATCTTCAGCAGCCTTGCCTCAGGTTCTGATCTGTCCCCATCAAGATCAAGAAGCGGGGTCCTGATCGCTGATACTATAGTTGAGGCGATAAGTGGATTGGTCTCAACCTCAAGAGCGTCAAGAAGATAGTCAAGATAGTCAGTGGCGGAGGAATTTCCTGCCAGGTAGTCCTCTTTAGCTGACAAGATGCGGGCTTCCCTTGCGGTCTCCTCGCCGGCGTCACGGCTTCCGTCCTCGAAGGATTTCAAGGTGCCGGCCATATCACCGCCCCGTCGGTCGTTTACCCATGACTGGCTGAAAGCCCTGACGTCCTTCTCGCTTGATGAATCAAGGATCGCCACCAGGTCATCCCATGTGGCATAGGAATAAGAGTATCTGGACAGGTACGTCTTTAAACTAGCCTGGAAGGCCTCGGAACCGATATGCTCCTCCAGCATCCGCATCATCACCGGAGCCTTGTCGTAGACCATGTTGTTGTAAATAAGGCCGGCGTCGGCAAGGTTCGGAAGCTCTTGGCGTATGGCTGTGGCCCCTTCAGTCCTCTCCTCGTCCATGGCAAGGGCTAGATAGCCTTTCAGCCAACTCAACTCGTGGTTGATGCCTGGGAATAGGGGCTCCGCCATCTTGGCCGCCAGGTGATTGGCGAAAACCTCCTTGGTCCATACCTCGTCGAACCAACGCATGGTCACAAGGTCCCCGAACCACAGGTGCGCTGTCTCATGGGAAATCAGTTTGATACGGGCAAGCCTTTCGTCCGGAGTCGGCCTCTCCCCGAAGAACATAGTCCGTTCGTTATAGAGAATCGATCCGGGGTGTTCCATGCCTCCGAACTGGAAGTTGGGGACTATCACGAAGTCATATTTGCTGAAAGGCATGTTTATCCCGGTGTAATCCTCCATCCAAGCGAGCGCCTTTCTGACCTCGCTGAAAATATCGGGAATCTGGGCGACTTTCCCAGGGTCGGTTTCCCTGTAATATACAGTCATGTCCCTGCCTCCCTCGTAGGAGGTGGCCTTGCTCCATTTCCCCGCGACGAAAGCGAAGAGGTAGGTGCTTATAGGTTCTGTACCTGCGAAATCTATACGTTTCCTGCCCCCGTCAAGCAGCACGGTGTCGACGGCTGCGGTATTGGAGACCGCGGTCCAATCTTCCGGCACCTCAAGGGAAAGTGTGAACCTGGCCTTTATGTCAGGCTGGTCGAAACAAGGGAATACGCTCCTGGCGTGGGCCGGAACGAATAGGCTGTATAGATATTCCTCGTTCCGGTTCAGGAACCTGTCGTCGGACACGAAGTCAAGGTCGAAGGTGTTCCTCCCTTTTCTGGCCTTCAAGATAATATGCTCTCCCTCCGCAGGGGCGAAGTCCAGCGGGACACTACCTCTGGAAGCGGAAAGAAAAGAGATTGTTTCCCTGCCTGTGATGGCTGAATCTTTCTCTGAAGGAATTGAGAGGGTGATTTTGTACGACACGTCGGAAATCCGCTCCCTTCTCATTCCGGCAAGGGAAGAGGACACTCCGGGTTCCGTAAGTGAGGAGCCACTCCCGGCCCCGACCTTGCAGCCGGTGCTCAGTAATACCGCTATTGCCGCCATGGCCAGCGGCCGGAGGAATCCATGGTTCATATCACTGAATCTATGATTGTCAGGCGTTATATGCCTCCAGGGCTTTCTCCAGCACAAGAAGCGCCCGGGCCAGGTCGTCCTTCTTCAACACATAAGCCATCCTGACCTGGTTTCTTCCCAGTCCTTTGGTGCTGTAAAAACCTGCCGCCGGGGCCATCATCACAGTCTCACCAGTGAAACCGGCTGGAGTGTCTCCGTCCTTGTAGCGGAATTCCTCAAGGCACCATTTGCAGAAATCCTCGGCATCCTCGACCGGAAGGGAAAGAACTGTGTAAAAGGCTCCTTTAGGCATCGGGGAATACACTCCCGGAATCTTGTTGAGTCCGTCAATGAAGAAGTCCCTCCTGTCACGGTATTCCTCAAAGCATTCTCTGGAATACTCCTCGGTGCCTTCAATGGAAGCCTCAGCGACTATCTGACCCAGAAGGGGAGGGCTGAGTCTCGCTTGGCAGAATTTCATCACCGAACTCATGAATACGCTGTTGTGGCTCACTATCATTCCGACCCTGATCCCGCATTCTGAATACCGTTTCGAGACAGAGTCGACAACGATCACATTGTCCTCTATTCCAGAAAGACACAAAGCGGAGAGATAAGGGGCGTCAGTGTAACGGAACTCCCTGTAGACCTCGTCTGAGATGAGGAAGAGATTATGACTCAAGACTATGTCCCTGAGCCTGTAAAGCTCCTTCTCGGAGTAAAGATATCCCGTAGGGTTGTTGGGATTGCAGATCAGGATCGCCTTCGTCCTGCCTGTGATGGCTCTTTCGAAATCCTCCACTGAAGGCAGGGCGAAGCCGTCCTCGATCTTTGATGTGACTGTTTTGATAGTCACACCGGCCGTGACAGCGAACGATATGTAGTTGGCATATCCCGGCTCGGTCATTATAATCTCGTCACCCGGATCCAAGCAGGTCAAGAAGGTCAGCAGCAAGGCTTCCGATCCGCCGCTTGTGACTATTATCTCCTTCTCGGAAACGTTTATCCCGAACTTGGCGTAATAACCGACCAACCTGTCCCTTAATGGTTTGATACCATTGCTGGGGCTATATTCCAAGGTGGTCCTGTCAATCCGCTTCAATGCGTCAAGCGCCTTTTTCGGGGTGGGCAGGTCCGGCTGGCCTATGTTGAGGTGGTAGACCTTGACGCCTTGAGCCTTGGCGGCGTCGGCGAAGGGGGTAAGCTTCCTTATCGGTGAGGCGGGAACCTCAATCCCGCGTTTGGAGATTCCGGGCATGACTGAGAAATATTATTTCGCTTTCCCTTGGTTGGCGACAGCTTCCTGTTTGCGCTTTAGTTCCTCGGGATCAGCGAGATAATAGTCATTAACAAGCTTCAGGTTGTCGTCAAACTCGAACACGTAGGGAGTCGCGGTGGGGATGTTCAGCTTCACGATGTCGGTGTCGGAGATTCCTTTGAGGTGCTTAACGACTCCGCGGAGGCTGTTGCCATGAGCGACCACGACGATGTTGTCATGCTCCTTGAGGGCGGGGAATATCTCGCACTCCCAATAAGGCATAACCCTCTCTATGCATTCTTTCAATGCCTCGGTGCGAGGGATGTACTCGTCGGGAACGGCTGCGTAACGGGGATCCCTGGTGGCGCTGTTAGGGTCGTCTTCCGGAAGGTTATGAGGGGCGATGTCGAAACTACGGCGCCAGATGAGCACCTGCTCGTCACCGTATTTCTGGGCGGTCTCAGCCTTGTTGAGGCCCTGGAGCATGCCGTAATGCTTCTCGTTGAGCCTCCAGGTCTTCTTGACGGGAATCCAGTCAAGATCCATTGAATCAAGGACGTTGTTGAGGGTCTTGATAGCCCTCTTCAGGTATGATGTGTAGGCAACCTCAAAAGTGAAACCATTCTCTTTCAGGATCTTACCAGCATCGAAAGCTTCCTGGACGCCCTTCTCGCTCAAATCAACATTGGTCCAACCTGTGAACCTGTTCTCCTTGTTCCACTGGCTCTCGCCGTGACGGATTAATACTATTCTCTTCATGTCGAAATAATTAAAGTGATTTATTTTGTTTGTTGTTAATCTCGTATTCCAGGCACCATTCTCTCAAGCCGCATTCCCCGCATTTCGGTTTTCTGGCCACACAGGTGTAGCGGCCATGTAGTATCAACCAATGATGGGATTTGGCTCTCTGGTTCTCGGGGATATTCTTCTCAAGATCCTTCCTTACAGCATCCACCGTCTTTCCGTCAGAAAGCCCCAACCTTCTGGAAACCCTGAAGACATGGGTGTCCACGGCTATGACAGGTTTGTCGTAAACAATTGAGGCTATGACGTTGGCGGTCTTCCTTCCCACTCCGGGCAGGGACATGAGTTGGTCAATGTCTGAAGGAACCTCGGACCCATAATCGGAGACTAATTTTCCCGCCATGGCTATCAGGTGCTCTGTCTTGGAGTTGGGATATGAAACGCTCTTGACAAAAGGGAACA
Source organism: uncultured Bacteroidales bacterium (assembly GCA_900320365.1). Classification (GTDB taxonomy): domain Bacteria; phylum Bacteroidota; class Bacteroidia; order Bacteroidales; family UBA932; genus Cryptobacteroides. The sequence goes on along the minus strand of ONSC01000017.1, from coordinate 13,581 downwards.
CATCTTCAAAGGTCGCGGCCGCGAGATCCTCGGGCTTAGGGGAGCGCTCAAACAGTGGTGGCACAACCATATTGACCCTTTTGTCTGTGCACTGCGCGCTTAGGATTACCGCTATCAGCAAATGGAATGGCGAGTCGTAGTGGAGCTCGGTCGCCGGCATTGGCTGATTCTCCTCGAACCAGGCTAAGATTGTGGAATATCTTTCTTTCCTCCTCATCTCAAATGGTCAAGGCGAGATCGATAACCTCTTCATTGACACTCTCTTCGCACTTTTCGTCCTTGCAAACGAATATCCTTCCGTGATATTTCTCGAAAATTCCCCGGTTGTGAGTGACCATGACGATAGCTGTGCCATCCTCTTTATTGATGCCGGTGAGCAGGCGGAGAATCCCGTCAGCCGTCTCGTTGTCCAGGTTGCCGGTGGGCTCGTCAGCTATTATCAAACCTGGTTTATTCAAAAGAGACCTGGCTATCGCGACCCTTTGTTGCTCTCCACCGGAAAGCTGGTGAGGCATTTTGTGAGCCTTGTGGGTCATCCCCACATCCTCGAGGACTTCCCTGATGCGTTTGTCTGTCGCGTTCCTGTCTTTCCATCCAGTGGCTCTCAAAACAAACTCCAGATTATCCTCCACTGTCCTGTCCATGAGTAACTGGAAATCCTGGAAGACCACGCCGATCTTTCTGCGGAGATAGGGTATATCCCTTTCCCTCAAACCGTTGAGTTTGTATCCGCACACCTCGCCGAATCCTTTGCGAAGGGGATTCTCCCCGATCATCGTGCGAATGATGGAGGTCTTTCCCGTGCCGACCTTTCCGACAATATACACGAAATCGCCAGGGTTGATATTCATGTCCAACCCGTAGATCACCACGTTATCCCCACCTTGTATGTCTGCCTTCTTGAAAGAGACAATCGGCTCGTTTTTTGTTGGTTGCAAAGTTTTATCTTCCATGATTCTACAAATATACTTCTTTTTTTTAAGTATAATGAGTAAATTTGTGGATTGTAGATTTGAACTATAAACTTTCGCAAGATATCGTTATGAAAAGAAAACTTACCGCGGCGCTGCTATCCGCTACGGTTCTTCTCGGGGGATTATCCCTACGGGCTCAGGACCGGACGACTGACAGTTACCGCCATGCCCTAGACCTCTATGAGCACGGAATGTTCGAGAGGGCGGGAACCATTTTCGACCAGATCTCCTCATCGACAGGTGATGTGATGGCCGAGGGGTACAGGACTCTGTGCGCCGTACGCCTCCAGGAGAAAGGCTACGAGACGATGGTGGCAAATTACATCGGGGCTTATCCTTACTCGAAACTTGTCCCCCAGATCCGCTTCTACAATGGCTTGAACCTGTTTGACCGCGAGGATTATAGCGCGGCTGTAGGGGAATTCGACCTGATCGAGCCTAAGAACCTCGGAAAATCCCAGGTGGCGGAGTTCATGTTCAAGCATGGCTACGCCCTTTTTGAGGAAGGCGATTTGGACAGGGCGAGGGACATTTTTGAGAAAGGTGAGAAGATGCCTTACTCTGACTACACGGCTCCCTCCAGGTATTCGATGGGCTATATTGACTATACCCGGAAAGACTTCAAGGAGGCTTACAATTGGTTTGAGAAGGCCGGGAAGGACGCCAGGTTCACGGACATATCCAATTACTACATGACCGAGTGCCGTTTCATGCAGAAGGATTACGCCTATGTCCTGAAGAACGGAGTCAAACTCTATGATGAGGTTCCTGCGGACCGCAAGTCCCATTTGGCCAGGATCATCTCCGAGTCTTATCTCGCCACAGGAGACTCCGGCAAGGCTAAGGAGTTCTATGACAAGATCGAGAGTGACAGGATTGACATGGACCGTGATGATTGGTTCTACGCCGGGACGGTCTTGTACTCAAATGGAGATTTCAAGGGTGCTATTGACAATTTCTCGAGGATGTCGAGCCGGACTGACTCAATCGGGCAGATAGCCAATTACCAGCTTGGCTACAGCTACATTCAGACCGGAAACAAGGTGGCGGCGCTGGACGCTTTCAGGGACGCCTCCAGCCTTGGGTACAATCCGGACATTCAAGAGGACGCTCATTTCAATTACGCGAAGCTCTCTTTCGACTTGAACCACAATCCTAAGGTCTTTGACGATTATATCGCCAAATACCCAGGGAAGGACAAGGGCGACCAGATCTACAGCTATATGGCTTTGGCCTCTCTTTACAACCATGACTATGCCGGCGCGGTTGACGCTTACGCCAATATCGATAACCTGGATAATAACCAGAAAGCCAACTACATGAGGGCAAATTACCTCAGGGCTAACCAGTTGATCGGGAACGGCTCGTGGAGGGACGCTGTGCCGCTTTTGAAGGCCGCAGGTTATTATTCTGATAAGAGGGAACCTTTCAACCAACTCACCAGGTATTGGCTCGGGGAGTCATATTACCGGGGTGACCAGTACGACAAGGCGGTCGAGACTTTCCAGGAGCTTTACAACAATTCCGCCCTTGACGGTAAGCCGGAAGGAAAGCTGATTCCTTATGATTTGGCTTACAGCTATTTCCGTATGGGAGACTACGACAATGCCGCCAAGTGGTTTGACGAGTATCTCCAGGAGAAGAATCCTTCTGAGGGCGAGGATGCGGCCTCGAGACGGGCAGACTGCGATTTCATAAGGAAAGACTATAAGACGGCAGTCAAGGGATACGAGGACGCGATGAGAAGATTCGACTACTCATCCAATCTTTATCCGGCATACAAGGCGGGAATCGCTTACGGCTTGTTGGGAGACAAGAAAGGCAAAGTGGATGTGCTCTCGAGGGCTCTCAGGTACAATCCTTCCGCCGGGTATTATTCAGAGGCCATGTATGAGCTTGGACGCGCTTACGTGGCTTCCGGGAACAACGATGCCGCTGTGAAGGCTTTCGACAAGTTGAGGGTCAACACGGACGATAAGACCATCGCCGCCCGGGCGCTCATTGAGCTCGGAATGATCTACAGGAATATGTCCGAGTATGACAAGGCTCTCGGTTACTACAAGAGGGTGGTTGAAGACATGCCTGGCACTGAGTACGCCAGCGACGCCTTGGCCGCTATCGAATCCATTTACCAGACTGACGGAAGAACTGACGAGTTCATCGACTATGCTGACAAGGTGGGAGCCATAAAGGACAAGTCAGCCGGGGAGAAAGAAAGCATGTATTTCGCGGCGGCTGAGCAGTTGTATCTGTCTGAGAACTGGAATAAGGCGCTGGCCTCCCTGCAGAACTATCTTGAGCGTTATCCTTCGGGCGCTGACGCGGGTAAGGCTGTCTTCTACACCGCTGAGTGCTACCGCAACCTCGGAAAGAAGGAACAAGCCTGTGATTGGTACAAGAAGGCGGTTCAGGGTGGAGCCGGATCTTCCTATACTGAGGCTGCCATGTTGAATTTCTCCCGCCTGTCGTATGAGATGCAGCGTTATAAAGACGCTTATGGCGGGTTCAGCTCATTGCTCGGGGCTGCGAAGATTGAGGGGAACAAGCACACTGCCAGGGTCGGCATGACCCGTTCCGCATACAAGGGTGGCGATTTCACATCGGCCATCTCCTGCGCGGACAAGGTGAAAGCTGACTCAAAGAGCACTGAGGCGGAGTTGAGGGAGGCTGACTACATAAAGGCCAAGTCCTTGCTGTCAACCAATGAGAGAAGCCGCGCTTTCGAGATATTCAATACCCTCGCGGCTAAACCTTCGACGAACGAGGGTGCCGAAGCGGCATTTATGCTCATTCAAGACGCCTACGACCAAGGCAAGTACGATACCGTCGAGAAAAAGGTCTATGACTTCTCTTCCAAGGCGGCCGGGCAGAATTACTGGCTGGCGAAGTCTTTCATTGTCCTTGGTGACTCTTTTGCCGATCAAGACAACTTCGCGCAGGCCAAGGCTACTTTCGAGAGCGTGCTCAACGGTTACCAGCCTACCGGAACCGAGGATGATGTCCTTGACAACGTCCGCATGAGACTCTCAAAACTCAATAACCTGATGAAATAGAAGAGAGATGGACATGAGAAAGAATATATTGGCGATGGCCGCGGCCCTTTTCAGCGTGGTCTCTTTCGCCCAGAATAATATCAACCCTACCGTCGAGGTGACCAATACCTATCAAGGCGATCCTTCTGAGGTCCACAAGCCTCAGATCGGAATGGCCATCCCGGACTCCCTTTTGAGGTTTGACATGGACTTCGGGTATGAGGTTTTCGAGAAGCCATATCAAGGGGCGTATAATTTCAAGCCCTACATGCTTGCGATGAAGCCCGACAAGAACGCTTACAGGGGCCGGAAACTCTATTTGAAGGCCGGAGCGGGTTATTCCCTTCATCCTCAGCTTGACGTCGTGTTCAGCCCTGAACAAAGCGGGCCTTTCCAAATGAGTGTGTACGCCGGTCACCGGTCATATTTCGGGAAATACAACACTTTAACCGCCGCTCCTATAGATGGGATCCAGGAAATCATAAAGGTTCCCCAGGCATCCTTCGCCGGCTATGACATGCTCAACTCTTTCGGTATTGAAGGGTCTTACAGCCTTCCCAAGGCGATAGTGACCTTCGGCGCCGGCTACGAGGGCATAATGGCGAAAGACACGCTTTTCAGGCGCTCGCTTAACGCTGTTGACCTCAATGCGAGAATCCGCTCAAACAGGGACGATGAGAAATATGTCTTCTATGATTTGAGAATCGGAGGCAGGATAGCAGGAGACAGCTGGTCTGAGAATAAGCTAAGAGAGAGCGTTATCACTCTCGAAGGTGAGGCAGGCCCTGTGTTTGATGCTACCAAAGCGGCTCTGTTAGGGTTCGAGGCCGAGACTGTTTCATACGGAAACCTATTCAGCACCAATGCTGGAAGACTGGCCTTGATCCCTAAATACCGGATGTCGTATGGCAAATTGGATTTGAGTCTCGGAGTCAGGTTCGAGGTTCTCTTGAAAGGAAAAGTCAATGAGCCTGCAGGTGCGAGCTGGAACATGTTTCAGCATAAAGGGGGAGTCATTTTCCCTGATGTCCATCTGAGATTCAATGCCACGGATAAGCTGAGTCTCTTCGCCGAGGCCACGGGAGGTAACAAATTGAACACTTATTCCTCTATCATTTCAAGGCATCATTTCATCAATCCTTCCAGGATGATGACTCCGATATTGGACAACTCGGTGGAGAAAGTCAATGCCAGGATAGGTATTGAGGGCAAAGCCAGCGAGAAGCTTCAGATAGGCGTGTCCGGTGGATTCGCTATGGTTGGTAATGGATTGATGGATTGTGGTTTGGGCTTTTTAAGTCATAATTCATATACTCTCCCTCTCCTTCCTGTCGCCTTCCTTCCCATAGTGTCTTATGCGGACTATAACATGTTCTATGCTGACGCCCTCGCTGACTATAAGATCGGGGATTTCCGTTTGGACGGAGCTCTTCACTTGAGGAATATGAGTATGAAATTCGATTCCGATTTCGGCCTTGCCCTCCCTAAAGTGTCTTATGACTTCAGGGCGATGTATGACATCACCTCAAGAATCTATGCTGGAGTCCGTGTTGGAGGTTCCGGGGCCAGGTTCGGGAAATGCCGGCTGTTGCCTTATGATGTTGAGGAGAACAATCCATCGTCTGACGTGAAAGTCCCCGGGTGGTTCGATATCGGCCTTTTAGGCGGGTGGCAGTTCAACCGTAAACTCGGTTTCTGGCTTGAGTCCGGGAACCTTTTGTGTGAGACAATACAAAGGTCGCCGTTTTACTCTGAGAAAGACCTGTGGATAACGGCCGGAATCACCTTAAATTTATAGAATTTTTCGTATATTTGTCCGTTTTATGGGAGGCCCCCAAAAACGGGCATTTTTTTTATTCGGAAAATGATAGAGAACGACGAGATGAAGAAGGCGGAGGAACAGTATTCCGCTAGTAGTATTCAGGTGTTGGAAGGCCTTGAGGCTGTGAGGAAAAGACCTTCGATGTACATCGGAGATGTGGGTGAGAGAGGACTTCACCATCTGGTGTATGAGGTCGTCGATAATGGTATCGACGAGGCAATGGCAGGCTATTGCGATGAGATCAATGTCACGATACTTCCTGACAACTCGATCAGGGTGACTGACAATGGACGAGGTATCCCCACCGGAATGCATCCGAAGGAGCATCGTTCCGCCCTTGAGGTTGTCATGACTGTCCTCCATGCTGGAGGAAAGTTCAATAAGGATAGCTACAAGGTCTCCGGAGGTCTTCATGGCGTGGGTGTCTCCTGCGTGAACGCACTCTCTGACAGCCTGGTGGCCGAGATCCACAGGGAAGGCAAGGTCCATGTCCAGAAGTATTCGAAAGGCAAGCCCCTCGGTCCTGTCGAGGTTGTCGGCGAATGCCAGGACACTGGTACTATCATCACTTTCCATCCGGACGCCACCATCTTCACCCAGACAATTGTTTACAGGTATGAGACTCTCGCCGCCAGGATGAGGGAACTCGCTTACCTAAACAAAGGGATAAAGATCACCTTGACCGATGAGAGGGAAATGGTTGATGTCTTTGAGACAGATGCCAACGGTGATTCCAAGCCCACCGGCAAGCAGGATTTCCGCAAGGATGAGTTCTATTCCAAGGAAGGACTCAAGGAGTTCATCAACTACCTTGATGCCGGAGCGAACCAACTCATTCCCGAGGCAGTCTGTGTTCAGAGCGACAAGGTGATTCCTATCGACATCGCCCTCTCGTACAATAACGGCTTCTCCGAGAAGATCTATTCCTATGTCAATAACATCAACACGATAGAGGGTGGAACGCATCTGCAAGGCTTCAAGATGGGCCTTTCCCGTTCTTTGAAGAACTATGCGGAGAAGAACAACCTCCTCTCCAAGTTCAAGGGCGACCTGGCCCCGGAGGATTTCCGTGAGGGTCTGACGGCCGTGGTTTCCGTCAAGGTAGCTGAGCCTCAGTTCGAGGGACAGACCAAGACGAAACTCGGCAATCCCGAGGCCACTTCCGCGGTGTCCCAGGCTACTTCCGCCGCCATGGAGCAGTACCTTGAGGAACACCCCAAGGAGGGCAAGATGATTATCGAGAAGATCGTCCTGGCCGCGACAGCCCGTGAGGCCGCGCGCAAGGCCCGCGCCATGGTTCAGCGTAAGTCGGCGTTGACAGGTGCCGGAATGCCGGGTAAGTTGGCTGATTGCTCAGAGAGGGATCCTGAGAAGTGCGAGCTCTTCCTTGTTGAGGGAGATTCCGCAGGTGGTACCGCCAAGCAGGGTAGGGATCGTCGCATCCAGGCCATCCTCCCGTTGAGGGGTAAGATCCTCAATGTCGAGAAAGCGGCCGGAGACCGCGCTTTTGACAGCGAGGAGATCAGGAACATCTACACCGCCCTTGGCGTGACTGTCGCCCAGGAGGATGAGGATGGAGTCAAGAGAATGGACCTCAGCAGATTGCGCTACCATAAGGTCATCATCATGACTGATGCTGATGTCGACGGCAGCCACATCGCCTGCCTGATCCTGACATTCTTCTTCCGCTACATGTTCGACCTCATCAAGAACGGATACGTCTATCTCGCCACTCCTCCGCTCTACCTTGTCAAGAAGGGCAAGGAGGAAGTGTATTGCTGGACTGATGATCAGCGTTATGAGGCTACTGCCAGGCTAGGCAAAGGCTCTGAGAAAGGCGTGACTGTCCAGAGGTACAAAGGTCTTGGAGAGATGAGTGACGAGCAACTTTGGGACACCACCATGGATCCCTCCAAGAGACGTCTCCGCCAGATCACCATCGAGAACGCCGCCGAGGCTGAGAGGACATTCTCCATGCTCATGGGAGATGATGTCCCGCCAAGAAGGCAGTTTATTGAAGAGAATGCTCATTACGCTAATATTGACGCTTAAAGCGATATAACATGCTTGATATTTTTGACAGGATCGAAAGAGATTCCGGCGGCCCTATCGGCCAGTATTTCGAACAAGGTTTCGGTTATTACATGTATCCCCGTCTCGAAGGGGAACTTGGCCCTCACATGACCTTCAACGGTATTCCCGTGTTGAATTGGTCCCTCAACAACTATCTCGGCTTGGCCAATCATCCCGAGGTCAGGAAGGCTGACGCTCAGGCGGCGGCTGACTGGGGACTCGCTTACCCCATGGGTGCCAGGATGATGTCCGGCCACACTCGCTACCACGAGAAGCTCGAGAAGATTTTCGCTGATTTCGAGAAGAAGGAGGATGCCTTCCTCTACAACTTCGGTTATCAGGGAATCGTGTCCACCATCGATGCTTTGACAGCTCGTCATGATGTCATCGTTTATGATGCCGAGTGCCACGCCTGCCTGCTGGACGGAATCAGGCTCCACATTGGCAGCAAGTACAAGTATCGCCACAATAACATGGTTGATTGCGAGAAGGTTCTCGCCAGGGCTTGTGCGGAGGCTGATGAGAATGGCGGTGGTGTCCTTCTGATCACTGAGGGTGTCTACGGTATGACCGGTGCCCTTGGCAAGTTGGATGAGATCGTCGCTCTGAAAAAGAAATATAAATTCCGCATCCTTATCGATGACGCCCATGGCTTTGGCCTGCTTGGCGAGCACGGAAGGGGAACCTCTGAGCATTTCGGTGTGATGGACGGTATCGATCTTTATATTGGGGCCTTCGCTAAGAGTATGGCCTCGATCGGTGGTTTCGTGGCTGGTCCTCATTCCATCATCAATTTCCTCAGGGCGAATATGCGTTCGCAGATGTACGCCAAGTCTCTGCCTATGCCTCTCGTGCTCGGAAACATCAAGAGAATGGAAATAATTGATTCTCCGGAAGGTGACGAGCTCAGGGCAAAGTGTTGGAAGATCACCAGGGCTATCCAGGAAGGTTTCAAGGCCGAAGGTTTTGACATAGGTGAGGCCCAGGCTTGCGTGACCCCTGTCCACATCAAGGGTGGTATCGCTCAGGCCACCAAGATGGCGAAGGATCTCAGGGAGAACTATCGCATCTTCTGTTCCATGGTCATTTACCCTGTCATTCCTAAGGGTATGATCATCTTCAGGATCGTTTCCACCGCCGCTCACACTATGGAGGATGTGGAGTACACCCTTAAAGTCTTCAAGGAGATAAAGGCTAAGCTTGACGCCGGTCTTTATGACGGTGACGATATAGCCGCCATGACAGTCAAATAGTTATGGGTTATTTCCAGGATAAGGTCATTATCGTGACGGGAGCCAGCTCGGGAATCGGGTTGGCTTCTGCCCGCTTGTTCGCGTCCCGTGGAGCGAAGGTGGTGATGGCCGCCAGGTCTTACGACAAGCTCGTGGAGTTGGCCCCTTCCGTATGTCCTGATCCAGACAGGGTCCTATGTGTGAAGACCGATGTCACGAGGGAGGAAGATTGCAAGGGTCTGGTCGAGAAGACCATGGAGAGATTCGGCAGGATCGACATTTTGGTCAATAATGCCGGTATATCCATGAGGGCGATGTTCAAGGATTTGGACCTTAGTGTCATCCGCTCCTTGATGGATGTCAACTTCTGGGGCACAGTGCAGTGCACCAAATATGCCTTGCCTTATCTTCTTGAGTCGAAAGGGCAGGTCGTGGGAGTTATCTCAATCGCCGGTTTCTCGGCTCTGCCCGCCAGGACTGGTTACTCGGCTTCTAAATATGCTGTCAGGGGTTTCCTGGACACGATCAGGATTGAGCATCTTAAGGATGGCCTTAATGTGCTGGTCTTCGCTCCGGGGTATACCGAGTCCAATGTGCGCAAGGCGGCTCTCACGGCAGATGGAACTCCTCAGGGAGAGACACCTTTAAAGGAGGAAAAACTTATGAGTGCCGAGGACTGCGCCCTCCATTTGGCGAAAGGCCTGGAGAAAAGGAAATCTCAAGTCGTCCTTACTGGTTTAGGGAAGGCTACAGTGCTGGCTCATAACTTGTTCCCCCGGTTGACGGATAAACTCACCTATGGCTACATAGCCAAAGAGACCGGGAGCCCATTCAAATAGAAAAGACATGAAAAAGCCGGAAGTGAATATTAACTACAGGGTTGTGGTGCCCCTGGTCCTGATCTTTGTGATCCTCACGCTTGTGTTCCCGAGGAGCGCGAAGTTCGCTTATGACTACAGGAAGGGCTCTCCATGGACCCATGAGACGCTTCTGGCGCAATTCGATTTCCCGATTCTCAAGACCGAGGAGCAGATCCGCGAGGAGAGGAGCAAGAACAAGTCGGTGGTGATCCCTTACTACCGCTATCGCAAGGATGTCGTGGATAACAGCTTGAAAGCGGCCGGCTCATTGGATCTCGGCGGTTATTCCTCGATACGTCCTCAAGTCGTCTCCTCCCTTGAGAATATATATTCCCACGGAGTCGTCACTGACGAGGGGGTCAAGCTTGATAAAGGCGAGGATCCAACATCAGCCGTGGTGTATATCCAGAAAGACAAGAGAGCGGCGAAAAGACCTGCCTCAGAGGTGTATAAGGAGGCGGATGCCAGGGCTAAGTTGTTGTCTGATGTCTCTGCGAAACATACCAAGTTCAATGTTGATTCTGTGCTTAGGGCAACTCGTGTATATGATCTTATAACCCCTAACCTCGAGTACGATTCAAGGACAACCGACTTGGTCAATTCAGAATCTTCCCCCCGTCTCTCGACAACCCAAGGCTTTGTCAGCGCTGGGCAGCTGATTGTATCGGAAGGGGAGATCGTAACCTCAGAAATAGCCCAAATCCTTGATTCCTACAAGGTTGAGTATGAGAATAATATGGGTTATGGCGGCCCCAAGATCCTTTTCTGGCTCGGTAACGCCTTGTTGGCTCTCGTGCTCACTTTGCTCTTCTTCCTTGTCATCTATTTCCTCAACAAGAGGATTTTCAGTGACACCAGGAGGTTCTGGTATCTTGTGCTGGTCTTCTTGATAGCCGTTTTGACGACAATGATCGTCAACAAGTTCGCTCCGAAGTTCATGTACATGGTGCCGTTCACTCTCACGGCCCTTTATCTCGAGGCGTTCTTCAAGAACAAGATGAACCTGCCCATTTGCGTGGTCTCGTTCATGCCTCTTCTCATATTCCCTGCCAACGGGGTCCCGCTTTTCGTGATGTTCACGGTCGCGAGCGTCGTCGCTGTTTTCGCCTTCAAGTTCTTCAACCAAGGCTGGCAGCAGTTCATCACTGCGGTGATCGTCTTTATCAGCCTCTTGGTCACCTACTTCGCCTTCCGTTTCATCGGTATGGTCAGTGACGATCCTTACCAGGCTCTATTGTTCATGTTCATCGGTTCGATGCTCAATGTCGCCGGATATCCCCTTATCTATCTCTTCGAGAAGATGTTCGGATTGGTGTCCAACTCACGTCTGCGTGAGCTCTGCGACACGAACAATCCTCTTCTCAGGGAGCTGGAGAGGAAGGCTCCCGGCACTTTCCAGCATTCATTGCAGGTGATGAATATGGCTGACGCCGCCGCCAGGGCCATTGAAGCTAACTCGTTGTTGGTACGCGCCGGCGCTTTATACCATGATATCGGCAAGATGTTGAATCCGACGTGCTTCATAGAGAATGACAGCCTTTCCGGCAATGGGCCTCATTACCACGACGGCCTGTCTCCTAAAGAAAGCGCCGCGGCGATCATCAAGCATGTTCCGGATGGTGTCGAGCTCGCTAGGGAAAATAATCTCCCTGAGCTCATAATTGATTTCATAAGGACCCATCACGGCACTTCCAACACCAGATATTTCTACAACAAGTATCTCAATGAGGGTGGGGATCCCACCGACGCTGATTGCTTCTTCTATAAAGGAGTCAAACCGCGTTCAAAGGAACAGGTCATCCTCATGCTTTGCGACAGTATAGAGGCTGCCGCCCGCACTTTGAAAGACAATTCACCCGAGACGTTCTCCGAGTTTGTCGAGAATATTGTCGAAGGCAAGATCATAATTGGCCAATTGGACGAGGCCGATATCTCGATCAGGCAACTCAACCTGGTCAAGGAAGTCCTGAAGGGATACCTTTCCCAGATGTACCACGAGAGGGTCGTTTATCCTACCAGGACTAATTGACAATGAATATTAAAATTTAAAAATTATATTATGGAAGTAATTAAGAATCAGGTCGATGACCTTAACATCGAAGTCACTATCAACCTCAAGGGAGAGGATTACGCTGAGCAGGAGAAGAAAAGACTGGCCGCCTATAGAAGAAGCGCCGACTTCAAGGGTTTCCGCAAAGGAATGGTCCCTGCTCAGCTGGTGAAGAAAATCTATGGTGACCAGGCTCTTTACGAGACTATCAACTCCATAGTCTCTGAGCAACTTGACAAGTTCATCAAAGACAACGATCTTCACATTCTCGGCGAGCCTATCGGAAGTGAGTCCCAGAAGGAGAATGAGTGGGTCGATGGTGCTGATTTCGAGTTCAAGTTTGATCTCGGTCTTTCTCCCAAGATTGATTTTGAGGTTTCCAAGGAAGACAAGCTGCCTTATTACAAGATAACTGTCACCGAGGAGGCGAAAGCCAAGATGAAGGAGAATATTCTCAGGCAGTACGGTCAGCTTGAGGAAGGTGCTGAGGCCGGAGAGGACGACTATGTCGTTGTCGATTTCAAGCAGGGTGATAAAGTCGTCGAGGGTGTTTACGTCGCCGTGAACAAGGTTGAGGGAACCGCCAAGAAGAAGTTTGTCGGAGCCAAGGTCGACGATAAGATCAAGGTCGATGTCAACAAGGCTTTCACAAATGAGACAGACCGCGCCTCCATGCTTAAGATGAAGAAGGAGGAGCTTGCCGAGATGGATCCCAAGTGGGAGGCTACAGTGGTGAATGTAAAGACTTTCGTGCCCGCTTCTGAGAATCAGGAGACTTATGATAAAGTGTTCGGCAAAGACGTTGTGAAGACTCCCGAGGAGTTTGACGCCAAGATAGCTGAAAGGCTTGAGAACGAGTATAAGCAGGAGGCTGACTACAAGCTTTCCCGTGACATTCGCAAGTACTTTGTCGACAAGGCTGGTGTCCAGGTCCCTGAGGCTTTCCTCAAGAGGTGGCTTTATGAGAGCAATAAGGAGAAATTCTCCAAGGAGGATGTGGACAGGGAGTTCGATTCCTTCCTCGGTGATTTCCGCTGGCAGCTCGTACGTGGTTACCTCATGAAGAAATTCGATCTCAAGATTGAGGACAAGGATATGCTCGACGCGGCAAAGGCTTACGCCTCTTACCAGTACGCCATGTATGGGATGGGCAATGTTCCCGAGCAGTTCATCACTGACGCCGCCATGAATATCCTCAAGGATGAGCGCCAGATCCGCAACATCGAGGAGAGTGTCGAGAATGAGAAGGTCATAGCAGCCGTCAAGGGGACTATCTCACTTCAAAACAAGAAGATCTCCGAAGCTAAATTCCGTGAATTGAAGTAATTATGAACGAAGAGTTTAAGAAATACGCGGTCAAGGGCCAGGGACTGAGTTCCCTGACCTTGGATCGCTACGGTAGGGCGGTTGACGCTTACATCAACCCCACTATCATTGAGGAAAGGAAGCTGAACGTGGCTTCAATGGATGTGTTCAGCCGTCTGATGATGGACAGGATCATATTCCTAGGAGTTCCTATCGACGATGATGTCGCCAAC
>ONSC01000080.1 GCA_900320365.1 uncultured Bacteroidales bacterium | reverse complement strand
ATTGTATCCCGTATTTCTCAATAATCTCCTTCACTCCGAGAATCTCGTTGTCACCTCCCGCCTTACCTGGCTTGTACTGCCATATATGCTCATCGATAAGCTGGCCGTAATCCTTGTCCGGGGTGACCATGTAGACGTCAAGGCCTTCCCGGGCGCATCTTTTGGCCATTGACCCGATCACATCATCAGCCTCGTACCCCATTATCATCAATGTGGGTATATTCATGGCCTCGCAGAGCCCTTGAAGGGGCTCGAGAGCGTCGATCACAAGTTGTGGGGTCTCTGTCCGGTTGGCCTTGTACTCCGGGAACATCTTGTTCCTGAATGTCCCCCCCGGGGGGTCGAAAGCAACAGCCAGGTAATCTGGCTGCTCTCGTTCAATAAGCTCCAGGACATATTTCGTGAACCCGTAAAGGATGGACATGTCCGCTCCTTTGGAGTTGACCATGGGCCTCCGGAGGAAGGCGTAATACATCTTGAACACGAGAGCGTGTCCGTCGATGAAGAATATTTTACGAGGCATCGGGGATGTTGGGTTCTATTCTTCAGGCATGAACATGGGATCCCACGCGGGGAGTAGGATAGGCTTCTGGGCGAGCTGGGCCTTCAGGCTCTCGGGGACATATTTCTTCTCGACCACAAGACGGAACATGTATTCATTGAACCACTCGTCGGTCATGATCAGGTTGCCTTTGTAGCCGCTGGCGGCGCCCCAGCTGTTCTCAACCATCCACTTGACGGGCTTCCCGTTCTTGATGTCGACAGCGATAAGGGTCATGGCGTGGGAGGAGCCACTGGCGTGAGTCATGATCCTCTGCTTCTTATCCATGGGGAAAGTTGTTCCGAAAAGTGAGCCATAGTCGAAGTTGGCAAGGTCGAGGGTTCCTTTCTTCCTGTCGCTGAACTTGCCCACGTCGCAGGAGAAGTACATCGCTGTATTGTCCTTGATCGAGGCGATGGCGATATCTTTTATGGTCTCGATAGGGACATTGAGGTAAACCCAGTTCTGCCCGTCGTAGACATGGCGGTCATATGCTATCTCATATACTTTGCCATATTCCCTGGAAGGGTCATTCATGAGCATGACATAGCTGTTGTTGTGGTCGACTCCCACCCATTCGTTATAGAAAGACAGGGGAGTGTATTTCTTCGTGCTGATGACCTTGTCCTTTGAGTCGCGCATGGTGTACTCGAACTCCTGCGGAGGCTCTCCGAGGCAAAGGACGAGCATGCGATATATCTCCTTTAGCATCTGGGTCTTGAGTGCCTGGCAGTCCTTTGCTTTGGCATCCCTGAGCTTAAGACCATCCTCGCGGAGCTTGGTGGCTATCTGTGTGCGCATCTGGCCTGTGCTGTTGGCGTTAAAGGTCTCGGGCATGACATCGGAAGGAACCACGCCGTATTTCATGATCAGGTTGGCGACACCAGTGAACTGACCGCCGTCTCCGATAGGGTTGCTGAATAGCCAGTCAACCTCACGGTCATCGAAGCCCTTGTCCTTTGTGTCAATGACACCCTGGAGGAACAAGTTCGCTTTCTCAAGCTGATCGTAGAAGAAGCAGTAATTCTGGGAGAAAGTGAAAGCACCGAGGTCGTATTTGTCAATCATCCTGGCCCTCAAAACATTGAGACCAGAGAATAGCCAGCATCGTCCGGAGGATTTCTGGTCGGTGATTCCCTTTGTCTTGACCATGTCGGAAAAATGGGTGTCGATCATGGCTATGTTCTCCGAATTCGCGGCCAGAATGCTTATCCCGGTTGAGTTGAGGGCGTTTTTGATGGCCTTGTCAGAGGCTGTCCCCTCATATCCTGTGCGGATTTCCTTAAGCATCTCAGGGGATATGCCTCCCTTCGGATCCGCTTTTTGCTGCGCTGATGCCACGCCGCTGAATAATAAAGCTATTGCGGCAGCGAGAATGATTGTTGATTGTCTCATGATGGTTATTTGATTTCCGTAAAAATAATGATAAATCGCCGGATAACCAACAAATCCCTACATATCAATGTGCTAATATCACCCATTTTTGAGTAAATTCGCGCCCGGTATGATTAAGTTGTTCACGCAGGGAGGCACGGCTGGTGCCATATTAGTTTTGGCTCTTGTGATTGCCTCAGGCTTGTATCTAGGGCGTTTCAAGTTTAAAGGAATATCCTTAGGAACGACGTGGATCCTTTTCATGGGCATCCTGCTAGGCCATCTTGGTCTGCGTATCAATCCCACGATGCTGTCTTTCATCAAGGATTTCGGGCTTATTCTATTCGTCTTCGCGATTGGACTCCAGGTAGGCCCTGGTTTTTTCCGGTCTTTCAAGAAGGATGGCCTTCCGATGAATCTGCTCGCTATCGGGCTTGTCCTGTTGGCGGTTGCCACTACTTTTATTATTCATCTTATCACGGGTGAGGATCTTGGTATCATGACTGGTATCATGTCCGCTGCCGTTACCAACACTCCCGGCTTGGGAGCGGCTCAACAGACGCTTGTTGACGCCACGATCGCCACTGGAGGGTCCCCGGAAAGTGCGGCCGCGGCTTCAGCCGGTATAGCTTCAGCCTATGCTGTTGCTTACCCGCTCGGTGTTCTAGGAGCTATTGCGGTCGTGATATTAAGTAAGTCCGTTTTCAAGGTGGATCTTGAGAAGGAGAAAGAAAAGTCTGAGCGGGGTGAGGAAAGCGATTCCAAAGCTTTCCGTCTGGCATGCAGGGTGGAGAATCCAGCTGTCTTCGGCAAGTCTCTTCATGAGATCATTGGCACCGTGAATAGTGAGCATCTTGTGATAAGCCGGATGATGAGGGATGGCAAAGTGTCTGTTCCAGATATGGATATCCCTCTTGAAGAAGGTGACAAGTTGCTGATAGTAACTGATGTGCATCATAAAGGAAAGGTTCCTATCATCTTCGGAGAAGAGTGCGTGGTGGACATGAATGAGTGGATCACCCCTGATTCGAAATTGATAAACAAACGCCTGTCCATCACCAAATCCGCCATCACCGGGTCAAGCCTCAGGAAACTGGACATCCGACAGAAATATGGCGTTACGGTGACCAGGATACTGCGTTCCGGAGTTCAGCTCCAGGCTGATCCCGATATCATTCTCCAGGTCGGAGACAGCATTCAAGTCGTGGGAATGGAGGATTCCATAGACCAGCTGGCAAAGCTTGTCGGAAATGCTCCTGAGACGCTTCAGAAGCCGAATCTCGTCCCGATATTCTTCGGAATAGCTTTAGGTGTGCTTGTGGGAATGATTCCGATCCGTTTTCCTTGGATGCCGCAACCTCTTAAGTTGGGTCTCGCTGGAGGTCCACTGATTGTCGCCATTCTGCTTGGCCATTTTGGTCCGAAGTTGCGTATCACGACATACACAGCCCTCAGCGCCAACCTGATGATTCGTGAAATAGGAATATCACTCTTTATGGCGGCTGTCGGTCTCGGGGCCGGAGAGACATTCGTATCCAGCCTTTTAGGGGGAGGATATATCTGGATCCTGTACGGATTGATAATCACACTCCTCCCAATGACCATAATATCTTTTGTGGCGAGGGCCGTTTTGAAGATGGACTTCTTCAAGGTTTGCGGATTGTTGTCAGGAGGCACGACCGATCCTGCGTTGCTCTCATTCTCTGAGCAACTGTATGGTGGGAAAATAGCTGTGAATTACGCCACTGTGTACCCTCTGACCATGTTCCTCAGGGTGGTTGCCGCCCAGGTGTTGATAATGATAATATTATAAAATTGAGAATATGAAAAGAAACCTGTTCCTAATCTTTGCCGTCGTGCTCCTTGCCACGGCATGCGGCAAGGGCCCGAAATCTCCATTCACCAGGAAGGTGTCTGATTATGCCTTAGTGACAATCCCCGCACCGAACCTCAACGGTATCACCGATAATGGTAAGGAAGTTCTCAATCTCTACCGTTTCGCGGCGGATGAGATTGATGCGATTTACTGGAAGCAGTATTTTGGTGACAAGAACGCTCTGCTTGGTGGTATTGATGATCCAAAGCAGAAAGAGTTCGCCACGATCAATTACGGGCCTTGGGACCGTGTTGACGGTCGCTCTTTCGTTGAGGGGTATGAAGACAGGCTCCCTGGGGCGGGCTTTTATCCGGCAGACATGACCCCGGAGGAGTTTGAGGCCCTTGAGGACTCGGCTAAATTCAGCCCATACACCCTTATCCGTAGGGACGAGGATGGTTCACTTAAGGTTGTCTGGTACCATGACGCTTACAAAGAGCATATCGACAAGATAGCGAACTATCTGTCTGCGGCGGCTGACATCACTATCAAGCCTAGTGTCAAGGAATACCTTCTCCGCAAGGCTGAGGCTCTCAAGAAAGACGAGTATTACGAAAGCGGCAAGGCATGGCTTGAGATGGAGGATAGCAAGATGGATCTTGTGATCGGCCCTAATGAGGCCGCTGACGACCAGCTATTGGGAATCAAGCGCTCTTATGAGGCTTTCGTCCTTCTTAAGAATGAGGCAAGGACTGAGCAGTTGATGAAGTACGCTTCCCGTCTTGAGGAGTTCCAGAGGATGCTTCCCGTCGAGGATATGTACAAGTCTTTCCAGCCAGGGGCAGGGTCTGACATTTTCTCATGTGATGCGATATATTATGCGGGGAAAGCCAACGCCGGCATCAAAGTCATCGCTTTGAATCTTCCATATGACGCCGATATCCAGAAGGATAAGGGTACACGCACGATCCTTCTAGAGAATGTTATCCGTCAGAAATTCAATTATGTGATATCTCCCACCGGTGATATCCTTCTCGATCAAGCCGCGAAGGCTCATCTTTCCCAGGACGCATTCTTCTGGAATATAGTCTTCCGTGAGGTAGCCCATGGTCTTGGAGTCAAGGAGACAATCAATGGCAAGGGGACGGTTGAGGAGGCTCTCGGAAGTTCTGCGCTCACTTTTGAGGAGATGAAGGGTAACGCCGTGGGAATGTACCTCGTGTGCAAGCTCCAGAACCATATCGCCATGGACCGTTTGTTCACGACGGAAGATGCCCTCGCCACCTTCTTTACCTCTCTGGTCCGTTCGGAGCGTTTCGGAGAGGGTTCCGCTCTTGGACGTGCCAACACAATGGTGTTCAACTACTTGAAGGAAAAAGAAGCTTTCGACCGCCATCCTGATGGACGTTATAGCATCAATTATGAGAAAATGGAGGCCGCTCTAGGCCAGCTCTCAGCTTTGATCCTCAGGACGCAAGCTACCGGTGACATTGAATACGCCATGTCTTTCGAGGATAAGTATTCTCACCGTGACTCCGACTTCCAAGCTGACCTGATGAATCTCAGCCTCGAGAAGGTCCCTATGGACATCCGCTTCAAATTCAAAAAGTAGTATTACTGGTATCACGTGAGGAAGAGTCTTGTTTTTGTTTGTCTGATGTCCCTTATCTGCCAGGCGATGCTGGCGGAGAAGGATGTCGTGATGAGAGTCAGCAACGGAGTGATTGACCGTACTGTCTCTTGCGCCGGAGGACATGTCATTGGAACTGAATATAAACTCAGGGATTCCGGGAGTTTGATAAGACCATCCCAGGAGTTCTCATTCTTGGTAAATGATGTGTTGTATTCAGGTGATAATCAATGGATTGGCTTTCAGTTAAGGGACACTGTCACGGCGAGTGGGGGGAAAGGACAGATCCTTTCCTTCACGGATCATAAAAAGACTCTTTTAGTGGAACTCTCATACCTGACTTTCCCTGATATCCCGTTGGTTAGCAAGACGCTGACTGTGAAGAATCTTGGGTTCGAGGATGTGAAACTGGAAGGAGTCAGCGTGGAAAACTTGAACCTTACCCAAAGCCCCATCAACTCCTGGGTGATGGGGAAATACGGGAGATACCAGAACTTGGGCTCCTTCTATGGTGCTTGGGATGATCCGCTTGTTATTGTCCATGCGAACGAGGAAGGTTACGGGATAGCTGTGGGAAACGAGGCTGTGGGTATAGTGAAACGTACCGAAGTGTTCCAGGATGGTCGCAAGTTAGAGTCTGGCGTCACTAAGCCTGGCTCGGCATACCCATTCCGCCGGTGGCTGAAGAGAGGGCAGAGTTGGACTAGCCAGCCTGTATTCACCGCAATCTACGGAAACGGAGAATTCGATCCTCAGCGTATCGTCAACACTGCTGTGCAAAAATACACAAGGCTCCATATGGGAACACGCGTCGAGCAAATCAAGCGTAAACCGATGTTCGTGTATAACACATGGGTCCCTTTCACTCGAAACATTAACGACGAGTTAGTGAGGCAAGTGGCGAAAGCGGCAGCGGAATGCGGGGCTCAGGAATTCATAATCGACGATGGCTGGCAGATGGGACACGGGAGCTCGGATGTGAAAGATGGTGAGAAGGTTGCTGACTGGGCTGTGGATACCATCAAATTCAAAGGTGGACTTAAACCCACGTTCGACTACATCAAGTCATTAGGTATGAAGCCTGGACTGTGGATAAGCTTGGCTCGGCTGGATGCCAACAGTGAGGTTGTGGCAGACAAACCTCAATGGATTATCCGCGACAAGAATGGGAATATCTCTGATCTCCACACCTCCAGCTCCAATAACCGTACTGCCTGTATGGGAACGGACTGGTACGATTACATCCGTGACTTGATTCTTCATTTTGTGAATGATTTCGGACTGGCTTATCTGAAATTGGACCTTGCCATTGTGACTAGCGCATACGTGTTTGATGATGAACAAACAGGGTGTTATGCCACAGACCATCCCTTCCACCGGGATCATGAGGAGTCCTATGATGTCATCTACAGTCGGGCGATGTCTCTCTTTGATGAGTTGCACGAAAAGGCTCCCGATTTGTTTATTGACTGCACATTCGAGACGGCAGGGAAGATTCAGCTCATGGACTACGGAATCGCCAAGCATGCTGATGGGAACTGGCTCAGTAACGTTAATGGATGGTCAAGCAACTCTAATTTGAGGGTTCGGAATCTGGCTTGGGGAAGATCCCCTGCATTGCCTGCCACTTCTCTCGTCATAGGCAATTTGATGATGGATAGAGAGGATCATATCCTGGCATTGAAGTCGCTGGCGGGAACACTTCCTATCATGCTGGGAGATCCCAGGAAATTGAGCGACGAGGAAAGAAAAGAATTCCGTTCGTGGACTGATTGGCTGAAGAACTTGGAGGACCAGCACCATTTCATGTCTTTCAGACAGGATCTGCCTGGGTTCGGGGAGCCTGCCGCAGGCTTTTGGGACGGTTTCGCCCGCATTAATGTTGACACTCAGAGTGGAGGAATCGTGGGTGTATTCCGTGAGAATGCCGCTGAGTCTTCACGGACAGTGACTGTACGGGACCTGAACCCAGAAAGCAAGTATGATGTTTTTCAGGGTCCGGACAGGAAGAAGGTGGCCACTCTCACAGGTAAGGAGTTGGAAGAGAAAGGCTTTATCGTCCAACTGGAAAAGCGGAAGGACGGGGAACTATTCGAGATAACGAGGACTACTCTGTAAAGGCTTTCTTGTAATATGGCCTGAAGGGATCGTCTACTGTGACACTTGCGGAGACGACGGGACATGCGGCGAAATAGCCGACCGCAGTCCCGTCGCCTCCTTTTATATTCGTCGGGCAATTGGCGGGTTGGGGTGAGAATAGCGGGATGGCGGATACAGTGCCGTTTAGCAGAACCGCCATCAGATAGTCGAAGTAATCCTTGCTCAGGGTCATGGCCTCCAAGGTCACCACATCGCCTGTCTCAAGGTATTTCGCACAGTCTCCATAGAGCTTTCTCATGATGGAATATTGCATCAATGTAGCTATAGGGAAGCCATTTATGACATTGCCGCTGAAGTATTTATCATCCGTTACTTCGGCCATCTCAAATGGGTAAAACGCCCCATTGACTCCTGCCGTGACATAGTAGTAATCAGTGGTTTCCATGTCCTTGCCCCAAATGGCGATAGTCCAGAGGCTGTCCAACCCCATGGTTTTGTTTCCGGCAAAGGCATAATCTATAGCATCAAGCCGGTAACCGTTATGTGGCATCGTCGCCTCTGCCTCATAGACATCTCCATCGGGAACCGCTATCCTAAGATGATACTTTCCTCCTTGCTCTCCATGATAGCCTTCTGGAGCCTCATAGACACCGGTTTCCTTCTCTGTGAAACGGATCTCTTCCTTACCATCGCTGACTGTCACTAAAGCGCCTGAGACTCCGCTGGGGGAGGCTTCCTCGAAGTATGGGATTGTTTTATTGAGGAGAACTCTTTGCGGCCTGTCAGCCTGATCTGTGATGAGAGCCTCAACCGCGAGACGCTCATAATGCTCATCTTTGGAGCGTAGGTCTGTCTCCTCAGAGCAAGAGACCGCCATGATGGCGACGAGAATATATAATATGCTTAAACGCTTCATTGCTAGAATTTTATGTTGTATGAGACCGAAGGAATGACTGTGAAAAGATAGACCTTAATCGCTTTGGCTGTGTTGTCCATCCTGTCATAATTGAAAGCGATGCTCCAGGCGTTGTGGCGTGAATACGCATTATAGAAGGAGAGATTCCACTCACCGCTCCATCGTTTCCCGGCCGCCCTTCCCGCGGTCCGGTATGTCAGAGAGAGATCCATCCTGTGATAATCCGGGAGCCTATCGCTGTTCCTTTCGGAGAAGACAGGCACCCAAGTGCCCATGTGTGAATACCTTCCGACTG
The DNA here is from genome assembly GCA_900320365.1 of uncultured Bacteroidales bacterium. GTDB lineage: Bacteria > Bacteroidota > Bacteroidia > Bacteroidales > UBA932 > Cryptobacteroides. The sequence continues at coordinate 1,565 of ONSC01000080.1, read as the reverse complement.
GGTAAGTGGTCGGCGAGCCGCTGTAGAACACCCATTCGGTTGAAGCTGATATCTTTTTGCTGAAGTCGTATGTCAACACAAAATTGACCGCATGCTCATGGTTGAGAGGGGAGAGGTATTTTTCCCCTCCGTTCAGCTCGGGAATGTCATATAGAGCCCTTGACCATGTGTAGGAGATCCAACCGTTCCATTTGTCAAACTCGTATTTGAGCATCGTCTCAACTCCATAAGAGGTTGAGCTTCCGCTTCTCAGGAGGCCCTCCCTGTCCTCGTTATCGATGACTATTCCGGGATTCTCCACAAAATCAATCACGTTCTTCCCAGTCTTGTGGAAACCTTCTACAGACGCCTCCAGGGCCTCGTCGGCGAAAAGGGCATTCAAACCTAGGGAGAACTGGTCAGAGCGCTGGGGTTTGGTGTTAGGGGAGGCTGAGAACCAAGTGTCGACCGGACTTCCTGTGATGCTGATTCTTGCCTGCTGAAGGTACTGGTACGAGCGGGAATATGCTCCTTTGACAGACCAGTTCTTACCGAGTGGCAGTGAGGCTGATACTCTAGGCTCAAGCCCGTTGTAGGTTTTGATCCGATCACCTTTTGGTATTTCGGACACAGATGTCAACTCATGGGTGACAGGGTCAAAGTACTTCTGGGTGGTCCCGCCAAGGGTAGTGAAAGAGGAGAACCTCAGTCCGTAGCGGACCGTAAGGTTCCATAGTTTCTGCTCATTCTGGATGTAGGCCGACGGCTGTACGGCGTATGTCGGCGGCATCACGATATTGTTGACTATAGTTGTCCCTCCACGTGGTTTACACTCACCGGGAGCGATTGAGTAATATGCCATTCCAAATCCAGCCTGAATAGTGTTGCGGGGATTGGCGTACCATGTCCATCCCGCCTTGAGTCCGGTCTCCCTGATGCTTTGGACGTAGTCGAACATGGCCTCGCTCATATCCCCGGAAAGAGTGTTCCTGTAGATGGAGTTGTAAAGGGTCACATCGGAGGTTATATTATGCCCATAGACATGGTTCCACCTTAATGATTGGGTGTGATTGGCGAAGCCGAAATCCATCTTGCCCATGTCGAACTCCTCCATCCCTAGGCCGAACATATCCTTGCCGTCAAACGCACCGAGATAAAGCCTGTCATTCTTCCCAGCTATCCAGGTCAGTTTAGCGTTCAAGTCGTAAAAGTACATCTTCGTGTTCTCTGGAAGATTGTCCCCGAGCAGAGGAAAGAAGAGGTCGAGATAAGTCCTTCTCCCGGCGGCCATGAAAGACAATTTTTCAGGAATGATCGGACCTTCAACTATTATCTTTGATGTTATCAGGCCTATTGATGCGTTCCCACCAAACTCGCGGTTGTTTCCATCCTTTCCGCTTATGTCCAGAATCGAGGATATCCTTCCTCCGTACATCGCCGGGAAGTCGCCTTTATAGAGCTCCGCTCCACGGATGGCGTCACTGTTGAACATCGAAAGGAAACCGAGAAAGTGACCGCAATTGTATACGGGAGCCCCATCCATCAGAATCAGGTTCTGGTCCACACCTCCGCCCCTTACACTGAAT
>ONSC01000142.1:2518-8386 GCA_900320365.1 uncultured Bacteroidales bacterium | reverse complement strand
CGTTTTCAGGGAAAGGACATAGAGTCCATTGTCCTTGATACGGAGTCTGATTTGGCCTTCTGTCTTGATTTGTCGATGCATATCCGCCTGTCGCTCGACATTCTCGGGTTGAACTCGCTTTCACCAATCGTGTTCATTTCTGAACTTGCGATGGATTCGTTGCTCAAACTGAATCAAAACTCTCAGATATTTCTGACTTCAAACGTCTATCTCTCCCCCGCATCGAGTCTTCTGGAGTGCATCGGCAACGTGAGCAGGATGCGCCTCGAAGACTATCAAAGTTGTTTTCTTAATAAGATAACCATCTCTCCCCCACTCTCTTCGATGAACGAAAGACACGGTTTAGCTAATCAATGGGGTGCAGGTGTAGTGTACAGACTGCTCAATGGAAAAAGATATGAAGGGAGAGAGTGCCCGGAGCTGGTCAAGAAGCAGAAGGACTTGTATTTCAAGTACATTCTCGCGTGTACAGTCGACGACATCCAGACCCTTGCCATACCTGAAAAGAGGGTGAATCTTGACAATCCCCTTCCCATCATGTCCAAGGGGCGCAAGATTCTTCTTATCGACGACATGGCGGATGCTGGGTGGAGCCTGGTTATTAGGCAGTTTTTTCAGGATGCCGAAGTCGATGTCATCGCTGAAAAAGAGATCCTCAATTTCGAAGATTTCTCCCCCTCGGCCAGACATATGATTGATTATGGCGATTACGACCTATATTTGCTCGATCTCCGCCTGGGAGGCGACAAGGAGGAGGACATTTATGACACTTCATCCTTCTCCGGGATGAAGGTACTGAAAAGGATAAAGAACGAGAACAGGGGAAGGCAGGTCATCATGTTCACTGCCTCGAACAAGGCGTGGAACTTCAAACGCCTGCTAGATGTAAATGCCGGTGCGAACGGGTATTACATCAAGGAGTCGCCGTCGTTCAAATTCTCTGAGAGTTTTTCGAAGAAGAGCCTGATGTCGTTCAGGGAGGAAGCTATCAACTGCTTCAAGCGCGATTATCTCAAGGGCCTGTACACATTCTGGAATACTTATTTCCCTTCAGAAGGCGAGGTCGGCTCGGGAAACGGTCTGTTCGACGAATGCGGTTTCCAAGTCCAGATGGCGTTCAACCTTGTCGACGTAGCCACTACTGACGAGCAGTTCCAGTACGCCTTCATTTCCTTGTTCCAGGTCTTTGAAATCCTCTCAAAATACATCCTAAATCTGAAGGAAGGAGAAAACGAGATGCTCTCTATGTCGATGAAGACGATGGACGAAATGGCGATAGAGACTGTAAAGAATATCCATCCGGACCCGATAAACAACATGCTATATGTCCAGGAAGAGCATGTTACGTTCTCAAAGAAGAAGAGCGACGGATTCTCGCAGTTTGAGAAACAGGCTTCCATTTACCTGCAGTACCTGAAGCAAAAGGATACCGGGCTGCTGTACATCCTTGATCAGCTGATAAAGAACAGGAACAGGGTGATGCATGGCACAAAGGCAGAACAAAGGAACGCGGATGCGAAATCCAGCGTGGTTTCGGCCAAGAGATTTGAAGAAAGATACCTTCCCCACCTCCCAATATTCAAAGATGCCAAGGCGGAGCAGTTGAAAGAAGAGCTCCTTGATGAAGAACTGTTGAGGGAATACAAGAACACTCTGATCATCAGCAAGGACATCGTGAACTATCCAATCGGGATCAAATTGGTGCTCTTCTGCCTGGAGTCCTTCTTCAATAGTTTCCGGTAGAAGTATCACGAAGATTGTTTTCGCCTAGACACCGTACCTTTGTCGTTGGGAAAAGCAGTGGATGAATGTGCCCGCTGCATTCTCAGCCTATTTGTTATGATCAACGACACTCAACGCACTGGTTCGATGGACACTCCCCTCTTCGCCGCATCAGAATCCGTCTGGTTCTCCCGGATTGGATGTCCCGATCGGCATTCATTCCGTGTGAACGGCTCTCCGTCAAGGAATTTCTGCTTCAATGATCTATCGGGGCTGTATCTGAAGACCCCGGGCCGTTCCGTCTATTGCTGCTCAATACAGTGTGCGGACAAGAACTACCAGATTTGCCGCCTGAGCGAGGAGGAATTCTGGGAGATAGTCAAGGGGAAACAATTCAAGGTCATTGTCGACAATGCTACGAAACGGCTACTGGAAAGCGCATACGATACTACATTGCCCCTTGCGGATAACATTTGCAAAGTGTTCTCGCTTCTCGATGCCGGGAAGGAGGACGAACTGCGAAATGTATTGAAGAAATCCCCCTGCTATCAATTCGTCGAAATCCAGAACTGACAGCAGGGTGTTAAGTATACCGTAATCCTTAACGCTACTTTGTCGTCAGGTCGTGATACATCTTATCCTTCAGGTCGATCAGCGTGACGCTTGAAAAGCGGGAAGCATATCTAGAAGTCCTCAGGGCATTGAATATCTGTTCAAGAATCTGGTCCATTATTACCTTTGGAACATACCCCGCATTCTTATAGTATGACTCAATCATACTGAATGCATAGCCGGCCAGCATATTACCCCACATTTTGGCTCCGCCGTCGATTCCGCTCAACTTGTCAAACAAGTCCTCCAGTTCTCTCCTGAAAACAGATGTCATCTCGGGAAGCTTCAAGTTTGCGTTCAAGCGCGGGTCTGTCGTGATCTTGAAGGGGTTGAACGTGGCCTCATCAATGATCTTCGAGTACTTGTCCGTTTTCATTGACAACCCCGGCTTCTGTTCAGACCCCATGTATTCGATGTATACGTTGCGGTCATACATGTGGAAGACGCACTTGTCAATGTGACCGTCCCTATAGTACACGACAAACCCATAGTCTGACACGTCGAAGTCGACATATCCGAAAGGCGTTCTTGCCTTGGTCAAATATCCCCTCAGCTCCACCTTCTCCGCTGACTGGCTAACGATCTTCATCGGTTTCGGTGCAAACTGGTCGCGTCCCGTGTCCTCGTTGGTCGCTCGCACGATGTACCCCACCCCGGGCTCAATAATATACCCATCGCATCCGTTGACGTTTTTTTCGACTGTGAATGTCCTTCCGCACTGCTGTAGGCCGTAAACGGGCTGACCGTTCTCATAGCGCTGATGCCTGTCGGAATAGAATGTAAAAGGCTTGAATTCAGCCTGATGATTGCTCCGTGATGGTTTCAAGAAATCGAAGGTTCCCATAATGACATGAATATGATGGTTCGTGAACAATTAATCTGGGGATGTGAATACAAAGACATTATAATAGTCCCCATTCAGTCCGTCGGGGTTGAAAATCATGCACGCTATTATATCCCCGTCTTTTTTCGTGACTGAAAAAGTCGACACGTTGCCTGTTTTCAGGCTCGGTTGCAGTTCAAGGATTTCGGCGCCGCTATCAGTTCTGTACTTGAACTGTCCGGATATCATCTTGTCCGTATCTATGTATCCGCATGAACGGAGATGCCCCAACATGTTGAAATGAACCAAAATGTTGTCCCCGTTCCTAGTTATGACTGTATTGGCGGGATGGTCAGGGAATTCCCCATAGGTGGCCAAGGTCTCGTTCTCATGGCCATAGTATCTGCGCATAATGGTCAGCCCGCGGAAGCAAAAACAGAAATCGGCCCCGTCGGCTATTGCCTTCAGGTTAGCCTCGGAAGAGCGTGATGTGCTCTCCCGGATACGCCATTTCCTTATGAGGGTTGTCCCAAGCATCCGTCAGTTCATCTTTAGGATTCTCTCGCATTCTTCGAAGACCCCGTCCAGATATCTGTTTCCCGGGACCTCGTAATTCATGGCAATAAAAGGGGACTCGATGAACTCATCGTAGAACTGCGACAGCTGTTCTCGTGAAGGCCAGCAGGCGTGAGGTCTTCCCAAGGAATTAATGGTATAGTTTCTAGTGTCCCAGTCGTAGACCTGGTCCATGAGAACCATGCACATCGCCAGGCGATAGCTAATGGCACTCCTTCGAAACTCAGGCGAATCGAAATCATACCATTTCCCGAGGAAGGCCCCGTGTGATGGGGCATTCTTGAACTGGCGAAGATGGCAATTAGTCAGTGCGTCTCCTAAAAGATCCTCAGGACCATATAGCAGCGAGAACAAGGTCGGAATCACTATCTTGTCGTCAGTGCACTTGAAATACTTCATTAGGCAGTAAAACGAATTCTCAGAAGCGACCGAATTAACGGAGCGCTGCCCGTCGACAGTCTCAATCTCAAGAGCTATTGTTGCAAATGCCATCCCCACGCAAAAGCAATCGTCTGGAGACAGTTCACGCAAGACTACCCCGGTATGCGTTATCACGTAGTTATACAGCGCCTGGAAGGCGCGGTCCACGTCTCCTCCCTGGTTGTATGCCCAGTTGAATTGGAGAGCTAACTGGCATACCTCTGGGCGATTGCTGAAGTCATAGGGACACTCCGTGGGGGTCTTGATGGTGAAGACCTCCATCCCGTCGAGAACTTCCATCTCCGTCGGCTCTTGGCCCCAAGGATTGGTAATTGGTGTTGTCTGTGATGAGCCGTCCAGCCCGCCTTTCTTTATAGTACTGCCTGGTTTCATTTCATTAACGATGCGGTGTGTTTCCTTTCTACTTCTGAAGCGAGAAACTCGAGCAATGACTTAATACCCTTGTTCATGTACCACTCTTGGCTACCTCCTCGCAGAATTACTCGGTTGAAGTAATTAAGTTCCATGGGTTCCAGAACGTCGAACCGGTCATTCCGGACATACGGAGAGACCTGGTGCGCACACATGAATGCAATCTCGTCGATCACGGTTTCCGAAATCCGCTCCGTCTCGAGTTCATCGATACAGTCGGATGGAACATCGCCTTTGTGAATCGACGCTTTCAGCAAGTCATTCAAGAAATCGGCGCCATGGAACATCAGGTTGAAAAGATCCAGGTATGCGGCCACATTGTCATCATGGAGCTTATGTTCTTCATCACGCAGACTGTCATTGAGGCAATATAGCGCAAGCTCTGCGGATGTTTTTTTGTCCAGAACTGTAATATCCAAGATGATGTTCATGATGAGACACTCGGCAAGGAGCGTCTTATCGTTCATCGCGTGCACCGCTCTGAACGGGCCGTACGCCTTCAGCCTTTCGCTCAGGGTCTCCAATGCCGAGTGCAGAGCATCCGGTCCTGCCTCAAACAGACCACTGCAGGACTCTACAGCTGCTTTTATGGAATCCAGTTCAGTCATCATTTTGACATGATGGTTTTTGTCTTCTGTATAGTACATGTAGTTTTTCTGGGTTTCATTCCGTGAAAGAACACATCTTTGGGGCAGATGGTTGTCAAATAAAACGCTAAGTCCGATATATGAGTTGTCCACTTCGGTGGAACCATAAAGGGACTCTTTCGTGCACTGGAACCCCTGCAAGGAAATGCAGTCCGTAGATATTTCCTCGATCATCATCGGAAGGGGGCCTATCTGGACCATGCCGGATGCGTCATTGACAACGGATACGACATAACCTTCCCCCGCCTCGACTCTATATCCCGGACACCCATCCCGGTTTTCTTCAATGATGATGGAAGTACTGGTTTTCCCGGGCTTGCTGAAGGATCCGCCGAACTCCTGCACGGAAATCAGGTCGGCCGTGAAATGCATCGGGAGCCTCGGGCACACCAGCAAAAGGTTATCCGGACCTCCTATCGTATTTATACCCTTCAGTGTCGCTTGCATCTTCACGCTCTATCTATAAACGCGTCAGTGTCTCCTTGCAAAATGCAACGATTCCCCTTCTGATAATGTCCTTTCTGTCCAACGAACGGAAAGGCGATGACTGTAAGTAGAAATTCAGAAGATTCTGGACATACTTCCTAGGGTCAAGTTCTAAGAACATGTATGACATCATCGAATCCCCTTCTTTCC
>ONSC01000142.1:0-2493 GCA_900320365.1 uncultured Bacteroidales bacterium | reverse complement strand
CCTTCTTTCCAAAAATCGGAATGATGACCGAATCCGAGCTTCTCCCAGCAGTAGTAGAGGGTGTCGCGGGTAGCATCAAGAATCTGGAAGAGGGTGATAGTCGAATCACTCCCCTTCAAGGACTTCCAAAGCATATCTCCGCTAAAGTTTATCCGCTTGATCAGTGATCTGAAGTTGTCAGCGGATATCTCTTCCGCCATGCTGTCGTCATCCTCAAGGAAAAGAAGCATCCCCTCAGCGTAATCGAAGTTCATCTCGGTTTCGTCGAAAGTGTCATCGTATTCGTCCAGAGGTTCATATTGTCCCTCCTTCTGGACCAAGTCAATAATTTCTTCCATGGTGTTCTTCCCGAGACTGTTCGGGTCGAACGTAATGAAAGAATTGTCCTGGGCCTTCTCCAACTCCTCTAGGCCACGTTCGGCTACCTTACCCGCCTGAGTCATGTTATTAAGTTTATAGTTACAGAGAGCGATAAACTTCAGGATAACCGGCAGGGCAAACGAGAAACTATCGTCATTCTCTTCCTCATCATTGTCTTCGTCATCAAACTCCTCTTTTTCGTCTGCCATTCGGCCCCTCTCCAACTTGTAAGCTTCAACAAACAACTTGAATGCCTCGATGATAGCTTTTATGTTCTCTGGAGTCTTAACATCGCTGTTCGCGTTGTATAGATCCACTCCCCAGTCGAGCAGTCCCTGCGGAGAGAGCGATCCCGTACGTCTCAACTCCGAGATGACAGTTTCCGCAGATTTCACATTCATTGAGATGTCTTCGACATTGTCATCCTCAAGCAGCCTTCCCCTGAACTCGAAAAGTTTGAATCCGTTCATTCCCATGACAGCGAAGCGGATATAATCAAGTTCATCTCCTTTCAAGAAAAGATGGCAGACCATCGGTTCATTCCTCCCGTCAGGAACGAACATTTTCATGTATGCTATCCTGTCCGGCAGCAACTCCGCCTCCGGCGAAGAAAAGGGGAAAAGGAAAACACTCGCCAGGGGGAATGATTCTGCTCCTGTCAGGACGAATTTTATTTCGCCCTGCTTGGCGATACCACGTATGTCGACATTGCAGACACCTGCATCAAGCCGCTTCCCGCCTTCGTATATCTCGTATGAATCGGCAATATAATGTATGTTGGCCCTGTAAAGATCCATGTGTTGAGGTGCTATAATGATAGATTATACAAAGATAAACAAAATTCATCGTAGAAAGAAAGCTGTTGAAAATTCATCTCATTGAACGAAAAGATGTTTCGTTGTCCTCGTTTTCCCGCAAAATATCTTCAGTTCCCCAAAAGTATGTAGTATATTTGTGAATTGTTAGCTTGCCCTCCACATGAGATACGCTAAAGTCATACACCCCGGTAAATGCCTTCAGTACACTGGCACCACCGTAGAAGGGACTCCGGCCAACCGGGAGGAATGGGAAAAGTACGATTTCTATCCCACCTACGATATCGTGGGTGAGGTGCTCATGGTCAACGGCGTCATTGTTCTTAAGGTCGACGACGGCATATATGTCCCGATGGACGGCGGGCTGGAGGAGGTGAACGAGGATTATTACCACGAGCATAAGGGGAATTGGAGGGAACTCCGAGAATCAACCCTCCATTCGATCAGCCACGTAGAAGACGATATCCGTGACAAATTTAAATCAAGACGTCCGGAGTCAGGTATTATTCGATCACGCGCCAACTATTACATGTCCATCTTCAAAATGCACCGGATGGAGCACGCAGATCATTATTTGGATGCTTACCTAAAGTATTCTGCTGGGCTTATCCAAACGCACCTCCTTGGTTTGGATTCCTTGCCGGAGGACGCTCGGACGATAGCGGGCTATGCAATGAATGTCATTAAGTCCGAGCAGGAGGATCCGGAAGACTACACGATTGTATCCTGGGTCGTCGGCGTCTGCACGGATGCATACCTTTCGATAATCGGTTCGCTTTCACAGGGCAATCAAGACAAGGTTTTCCGGGAGGTTTTCATCGAATATTCGAAATCCTTGTATGTATGAAAAGATATGATGCGGAGGATGTCCTTCAGGCGTTAAGGGAAAAAGGCATAGACCGTTTGTATCACATAACGGACAGGGAGAACTGGGCGTCCATCAAGAAGTACGGCCTGTTGAGCCTTGATCTTCTCAATGAGAAGGAGATTGATCCCGAGAAGTCGTGTGGCGACAGAATCTCCCGAAAAAGGAGGATTAAGAAAGGGCTTGGCGACCTGGTCCATCTTTCCTTCTTCAAAGCTCCGATTTGCCTCGAGCAGGCTTCGGATGCGGGCTGGATTAAAGACCCCGTCGTATTGGAAATCTCCCTCGACGTGTTCCGGGACGATGATACGGCGATATCCCCGACCGACGCCCTGGTGGCAAAATCCCAGAATGTTCCCTTCGTTTCGACCCTTGAGGAGATCCGTTCGCTTGATTTCGATGTAAGGAAGACGGCTGAGCAGCAGAACGACTTGCTTATGTCTGAGGTCCTCG
>ONSC01000060.1 GCA_900320365.1 uncultured Bacteroidales bacterium | reverse complement strand
ATGCAGGGAAGAAGTGCTGCGTAGTAGGAGGAGGCAATGTGGCTATGGATGCCGCCAGGACCGCCCTGAGGCTTGGAGCTGACACGTCCATCATCTACCGCCGTACCGAGGTGGAGCTTCCCGCAAGAAAGGAGGAAGTCCATCACGCCAAAGAGGAAGGAATTGATTTCCAGATGCTTACCAATCCTGTCGAGATTCTCGCGGACGAGAACGGATGGGTTAGGGCCCTGAAATGTATCCGCATGGAACTGGGCGAGCCGGACGAAAGTGGCCGCCGCTCCCCTGTCCCGATTCCAGGATCCGAGTTCGAGATCCCGACCGAGACTGTCATCATGGCATTAGGAACCGCTCCGAATCCACTGATTGTCAAGACCACAGATGGTCTTGAGGCGACCCGTAGGGGTGGACTCGTGGCCGACGAGGATGGACGCACCACCCGCGAGGGAATATTCGCTGGAGGTGACGCTGTGACTGGTGCGGCAACAGTTATCCTGGCTATGGGCGCCGGCAGAAAGGCCGCTAAGGCGATTGACGAGTACCTAAAGAACAAGTGATATGTTGATGCTGACCTTCGCCGCCATTGCCCCGGCTTTGATCCTCATGTGGTACGTTTACCATAAGGACACGGAACCGGAGCCTACAAGGCTGATATTCAAAGGTTTCTGCTATGGCGGCCTGGCTGCCCTCGCCTCGACCCTCATCTCCGGACCCCTGCTCAACATGGGCTTCTACACGACAGAGCCAACCACCTTGGGTGAGGCTGTGAGAATCGCGTTTTTCGGGGCAGCCATTCCGGAGGAATCAGCTAAGCTCTTGATGCTCTGGCTACTGCTGCGCAATTGTCAGGAGTTTGATGAGCGTTATGACGGCATTGTCTACGCCACAACCGTGGGTTTGGGTTTCGCCGCTTTCGAGAACATCATTTATGTCATAAGCGCCGGGGCGGCGTGGGTGGATGTGGCTTTCTCAAGGGCCCTATTCGCCGTTCCCGGGCATTTCGCTTTCGCTGTGACTATGGGATATTACTACTCCCAGTATCACTTCCGTGGTAAGGAACACGAAGGTGCCGCCATCAAGATGTGGCTTTATCCGGTGATCCTTCACGGTGTGTATGACACGCTGTGTTTCTTCAGCGAGCTCAACGAGGCTTTGTCCCTGCTTATAACATTAGTTCTGATAGCCTTCTGCTTCTGGTTGTTCAAGAAAACACGTCGCAGAATCCTTGATGAGGCCGCGAATAACGAATACGTCGGATCAAGCCGATCAATACGCTCTCACGGCTACGATGTCAATCACGACTGGTCAGACCGTCCGGAAGATCAGTAGACGTGCACCGAAGTGGCGTGGGCTGAGGGAAGGTAGTTGATGCCCCACCAGCATATCTGCAGGCAGATAAACGCTAGGATCAGTATCCACATAGCGTTCGCCCAATCCTTGGGTCTGGCTATCCTGAAGTGGACATATAGCAGATAAGCCATCCAAGTGATAGCCGCCCATGTCTCCTTCGGATCCCATGCCCAATATGTTCCCCAGGCTTCCTGCGCCCACAAGGCTCCGAACAACATTCCGAAAGTCAAGAACGCCATGCCGGTGGCCACAAGGTTATCAGCAGTGGATATGTCCTCCGCTGTCGTCTTCTCTTTCCTGAACACTAGGACATACAAAGCCATCAGGGTGGCGGCTCCGAGCATTCCATAAGAGAACATATAGACAATCACATGAGGAGCGAACCAAGGGCTCTGGAGCGCCGGCATCAAGTTTTTCGAATGGATCTCAGGCTTCAGCAGGTTGACGATTATAAACACAAGCGACATTATCGTGCTGAAAGAGAGTATCCATTTGTATTTCCAGCGGCTGTAGACGATCATTCCCGCCACAGCGAGGAAGAACGAATACCAAAGCCTGGTCTCCCCCATCGTCCGGAGCGGCGGCCGCTCCAGGCTTATCCACATCGCCAGGATAAAGGAGAAGAATACCAATATTCCGAGACTATAATTGATAATTGCCGACGTTCTTTTGCCGAACCAAGCTTGCGCCGCACCCAAAGCCCAGAGGATAACCGCCGCAGCGGCGAAATAAATAAAACTGTCCCAACTCATTTCACGTCCTCCCTTCTGAAACCTACAATCATCATGAGGAACGCCCCGGCGATCATTGTGAATATCCCAAGATACACCAGAGGCAGCCAAGGGTCTTTAACCATCTGAAGGATGCTCATCTTGCCCTCAACTCCAGCTTCTTCGTCATAGCCGTATTGGTACATCTTCCAGCCATCTACCTTCAAAGGCTTGTTGACCTCGATGACAGCGGATGTCTCCTTACCGGACTTTCCTTTCACAACCACATCAGAGGCGAAACGCTTAGGCATCCCATTTGGCCAAGTCTCCATCGTGAAGTCATCCAGGCGTACCGAAATACCTGTATCATAAGAGGTTCCATCCTCGGTCTCGGCAGTGGACACTGTCTCTCCCTCATGCAACGTCATCATAAGTTCCTTTTTATCGACGCTGCCCAGGGTGGCGCATACGAGGGTCACGAACAGGCCCAAATGATTAAGTACCGCAGGGATTTCCCTCCAAGAACGACCCAGGCGGGTCATGTGGTTGAGAGCGACAAGACCAACAACCACTGTCAGCCAGATGTAACAAAGTACAAATGGCCAGAAAGATATCATGTTCCCAAGCCAGCCTTTTGAAGGAACTTGAGCTGTCAGTCCCATGACAATGGTCAATCCCAATGTCCAGGCAATGGATGGAACAGCGGCGGCTGGGGAACCCAGCCAGGCGAAGAAGCCTGACCGCTTCTTAAGTAAGAAGGCCGCGACCACAAAAGCCAAGAATAACACCAAGAGAATAAGATTGACCGGGGAACTTATCAGCCCCCAATTCACGGGTCCCAGGGCCAGCTGAAGAATCAAGCCCACCAGGACGATAACGCCGCCGAACAGGAATCCGTCCGTCAGCTTCCAAGGTTTTTTAAATAACGTCATGTTCGTTTTATATAACAGCAAAATTAAGTAATAATCTGATTTCCAGTATACAACTCATAATACTTGCCTTTCTGGGCGAGTAACTCGTCGTGACGTCCCCGCTCGATGATGTGTCCGTGGTCCATAACCATGATGTAGTTGGCGTTCTGGACGGTGGACAGGCGATGGGCGATCACGAATGTGGTACGGCCTTTCATAAGCGAGTCCATCCCCTTCTGGATCAGTTTCTCGGTACGGGTGTCAATGGAGGATGTGGCCTCATCGAGAATCAGCACGGGCGGATTGGCCACCGCTGCCCTGGCGATAGCCAACAGCTGCCTCTCGCCTTGCGACAGGTTGCCTCCGTCAGCGGCGAGAATGGTGTCGTAGCCTTGCGGGAGACGGCGGATGAAGGAGTCGGCATATACCAGTTTGGCAGCTTCCCGACACTCCTCATCCGTAGCGTCCAGACGGCCATAACGGATGTTATCTAGCACCGAGGCTGAGAAGAGACGAGTCTCCTGCAGGACTATTCCCAGGCTTCGCCTCAGGGAGTCTTTGTCGATATCCCTTATGTCAAAACCATCGTATGTGATGGTGCCTTCCTGGATCTCATAGAAGCGATTGATGAGGTTGGTGATGGTGGTCTTGCCTGCGCCTGTGCCACCCACAAAGGCGATTTTCTGGCCAGGATATGCGGTCAGCGTGATGTCATACAACACCTGCTTCCCCTCCACATAACTGAAATCCACATCCTTCAGACTCACCTGTCCCCGCAGAGGCACCAATGTGGCCGGACGGCCGTCCGGGCCCGGGCGCGTCCATCCTCGCTTCGCTGCGGCTGAGTACGCCCTATGCCCGGAGGCCGATCCTAAGTCATTGTCGTCAGAGCCTGACGACAGCGACACCATGCCAGGGGCCTTCCAGGCCCATGTGCCGGTGCGGATGGGCGATTCGACGAGCGAGCCGTCTGGGGAGACGGTAGTGTTGACGAGGGTGACTTTACCATTATCTATCTCTTGTGGCTCATCCAAGAGGCTGTAGACCCTGTCAGTTCCGGCAGATGCCATGGCTATTGAGTTAATCTCGTTGGAGATACTGGAAATCGGCCTCGTGAAGTTCTTCTGGAGAGACAAGAACGCCACCAAGGTGCCGAGGGTAAGGACAGATCCTCCTATTCCGGACATATACCAGGCAGTCAGACCACCTATCGCGATCAGGGCGCCAACCACGGCCGTGAGGACATATCCGAGATTACCGATGTTACCGTTGATCGGCATCACCATGCTGCCTATCTTGTTGGCGTTATAGGCGCTGGAGCGAAGGCGCTCGTTCAAGACAGAAAAATCATCTATCGCCTTCTTCTCATGGCAATAGACCTTAACCACCCTCTGCCCTGAAACCATTTCCTCAATGAAGCCATTGACAGCCCCCAAGGCCTTCTGACGTTCCACGAAATGGGCTCTGGAGATCTTCCCGAGGCCTGTAGTCACCCTCACGGTCAGGATGGCCATCAAGATGGAAACAAGAGTGAGTGGCATAGACAGGACAACCATTGACACGAAGGTGGACACCAAAGTGATCAACGATTGGAACAAGTTGGGAACGGTATTCCCTATCACTTGACGTAAGGTGTCGACGTCATTGGTATAGATCGACATGATGTCACCGTGGGAATGGGAATCAAAATAGCTCAACGGCAGATCTTCCATGTGGGAGAAGAGGCTCTGACGGAGTTTCAGCATCGTTCCCTGCCCCACAAAGATCATGATCAGATTGTAGGAATAAGAAGCGGCGACTCCCAGCAGCAATGCGGCGGTAAGTTTGACCAAAGCAATAGCCAAAGGAGAGAAATCCGGAACAGCCTGCGCGAGCAAAGGCGTGATATAGTCGTCAATTAGAGTCTTTGTGAATAGCGAAGAGGCAAGAGTAGCCAGCGCCGAGATCACAATACAGACCAGCACGACCCCGAACCGGATCTTGTAGTTCTTGAATATGAAACTGAACAGCCTCCAGACGGTGGAGCCTTTGCCGAGACTCTTCTTGAGGTCCTCACGGGACATGTGCGGCTCCCTGACTCCCACTCTCATTTTGTTCGAACTCATGCCGCCACCTCCTTTTTCTCGTCAAAATCAGCCTCACCACCAGAGGTCTGCATCTCATGGATAGCCTTGTATATCTCACAGGTATTCAGCAGGTTCTCATGGGTATCAAACGCCACCACCCTACCATCATCCATGACAATGATCCTGTCGGCATCCTTAATACTGAGAATTCTTTGGGATATGATGATCTTTGTCAAGCCCTCGATCTTTCCGGATATCGCCTGACGTATGTGGGAATCAGTGGCGGTGTCAACAGCCGATGTGGAATCGTCCAAAATCAGCACCTTGGGACGCTTGAGAAGCGCCCTGGCTATACATAGTCTTTGACGCTGGCCTCCGGAGACATTCGTGCCTCCCTGCTCAATGTAGGTATTATAACCGTCAGGCATCTGTGAGATGAACTCATCAGCACATGCCTGACGGCAAGCTTCCTCGCATTCCTCAAGCGTGGCGTCCTCACGACCCCAGCGGAGGTTGTCCAATATCGTACCTGAGAAAAGAGTGCTCTTCTGTAGCACGACAGCGACCTGATTCCTCAGAGCTTCCATCTCATATTCCCGCACATCAATTCCTCCAACCTTGACACTTCCTGAAGAGACATCATATAGCCTGGAAATAAGGAAAACCAGGCTCGACTTACCGCTGCCGGTGCCGCCAATCACGCCGATAGTCTCCCCAGCATTGATGTGGAAATCAATATCTTCCAACGCATAATCGCCACCTTTAGTGTAGGCGAAATATACATCTTTGAAATCTATGCTTCCGTCCTTAACTTCCTTGACAGGATTCTCAGGGTCGTACATGTCCGGTTCCTCGTTGATGACATCCGCCACCCTCTTGCCACTCGCGGCGCTCTGTGTCAGCTGGACGAAAATCATGGAGAGCATCATCAATGACGTCATCAGAGTCATGATGTAGGCGAAAAGGGAAGTCAGCTGACCTGTCGTGAGTGTGCCGCCGACTATGTAATGAGCGCCGAACCAAGACAGAGCGATGATGCAGCCGTACACCACAAGGTTCATCACCGGATGATTGAGCGCCATGAGGCTCTCTGCCTTCACATTGAGGTTGTAGAGAGATAGCGCGGCCTTATCAAACTTGCTGAGCTCATGATCTTCCCTGACAAAAGCCTTCACCACCCTGATTCCGGATATATTCTCCTGAATAACTCCATTCAGGCCGTCATATTTCTCAAATATCTTGACGAAGAGTTTAGAAGCGCGCTTAATCAAGAGGAAAAGGCAGGTGCTAAGGATCACCATCGCGATGAGGAATATGACACTCAGCCTCCCGTTGATGAAGAAACACATGAAAAGGCTGAATATCAGGTTCAGAGGGGCCCGGAAACTAATACGTAGCAGCATCTGGAAGGCTCCCTGAATATTGCTCACATCCGTTGTCATCCTCGTGACCAAGCCTGCTGTGGAGTATTTATCGATATCAGAGAAAGAGAACCTTTGAATGTTGGTGTACATCGCCTCCCGCAGGTTGGCCGCTAGTCCTGTCGATGAATAAGCCGCGAAACGGGCGGCAAGTATTCCGAAAAGCGTGCTGAAAAACGCCATCAAAAGCATCAAACCACCGTACCTGTACACCTCGGGCATATTCCCCGCGCTGATTCCCTTGTCAATAAGGGATGCCGTGACGTACGGAATAAGCACGCCCATAATCACCTCGGCCGTGGTCCAGACCGGGGTAAGCAAGGCGGCCATCTTGTACCGCCCCACCCTGCCAAGAATTGTCTTGATCATTCCGCGGCGACGCACTCAATCTCCACGAGCGCACCTTTTGGAAGGGTCTTTACAGCGAAGGCGCAACGGGCGGGAAAAGGCTGGGAGAAGAACTCAGCATACACGCCGTTCATGGCGGCGAAATCACCCATGTCCGCAAGTAATACTGTTGTCTTGATGACCTTATCCATCCCGGAGCCGGCCTGTTCGAGAATAGATTTCACATTAGTGAGAGACTGCCTAGTCTGAGCCTCGACACCACCGTCAGGAAAAACACCAGTCGCAGGGTCGATTGGAAGCTGTCCCGAGACGAATATCATACCATTATGAGCGATCGCCTGGCTGTACGGTCCTATCGCGGCCGGTGCCTTATCAGTGCTTATCTGTTTCATTAGATTGGATTTATACTAACGCGAATGTAAAAAAAATTAATCGGATAAAACTCGAAGGTAATGAGTGACGGAGGTGTCGGCTTGAAAGTCGGGAATGAGGTTTAGACCGGAAACATCGGGCTGGCCATCAGGACCAATGCGAAGAACAGCCTCGCCCCATTCCTTGATGCCGACGGCGGCCATCACCAATGGACCTCGCATCAGGACTCCGAGACGCTCTGGCTTGTCAGAACCAGGTAGCGAGACTGAATCCGGGCCATATTCAACGCGCTGGATATACGGCATTATGATTTCGACGGAATCGCGTCTGGTCCATCGGCGGCGAGAAATCTCAAAATAGCTCCCTGGAACATAATTGGCAGCCAAAGAACGGCCATTAAGTTTGATGTCGAAGCCCTCGACTGCCCAATATGGCACCCGTAGTTTCATGGAGAACCTCCCGCGCCCCTTTTTGACACGTATCACAGATCTCTCGGATGGCCACTCGCACTCCTGGGTTAAGGATACCCCACGACGGTCCCACACCGCCTCGGATGGCAGATACAAGCCAATCCAGATAGTGTTCTTAGAGACAAAATATGCCGCTTCCTGATACTTGACATGATTCTCCGCCCCTGTCCCTCCGCAACATGACTCCTGGGGAGTCCGGTTTCCCCACGGCTTTGAGGCGTTAAGCCCAACCGCGTATTGGTAAGTCACCTTGTATTCAGAAGGATGGATTGATCCGACTATCTGGTTGTACAGAACCCGCTCATAATAATCCATATAGCGGGCATCATCCGGATCGAGGCAGTTCAGGTCCCTGGTGAGTTTGGCCAGATTGTAGGCGCAGCAAGTCTCATTAATCTCAGGAGTAAGGCTAGAGACCATGCTGCCCATCTGGGTATATGGTTCCCTGAACATCTCAGAGTCTCCCACGCCTCCTGTGGCGTAAATATATCGGTCCTGGACAAAGTCCCAGAAATTGCGGGCGATATCGTAGTATTCCCTGGATCCCCCCGCGCGGTAATTCATCAATGCCCCGATAACCATGGGGATATGCTGGTTGGCGTGACGGCCATGGATAGAGTCCTCATTACGGGAGAGAGGCTCGAAAAACGCCGGACTGTCAAAGAATCCAGCGGCCTCTAGAAGACGCTCCTTCGACACCCTGTCACCTACCATCATCGACAGCCTTGAGAGAGACTCCTCCATTCCGCCAACTTCCCCGGCGATGTACATGTTCCACATCTCATATCGGTTCCCAGGCACGGAACGGCGGGATTCGGGAGTACCGGCGGAATCGACGAAAGTCCTGTATTTCAGCCGGTTCCAGACCCACAAGCCCATATCCTCAGCAATCTTCAACGCCTTTCTGGCGACAGCTTTGTCATCCACGAGTGACGCTATGTCAATCAATCCGGCGAGCTGCTTGTGTACGACATAATATGGCGCCCACACCCAGTCCGAGTTATTGTATGGCCTGTACATCTCAACAAGAGCGCAATGCGCCGCAGGAATGGCGTTGAGATAGCCGTAGCCATATTCAGAATAATGCTTCTTATACTCGTCGAAAGCCTCCCAGGTACCTTTCATATCCCGGAGTTCCTCCTCGGGAGCGTAATCTCTAGCCTCACGGTAGCGACCAAGGGCGGAGTCATATACAAAAGTCCTTTCCTGGCATTCCCGTAGACAGGCAACCACTGTCCTTATCCTGTCCAGAAGACTGTCCCTGAGCGCCGGGTCATCACTGCCGGAGTAAGCCAGCGCCAGAGCTGACATATAATGGCCGGTCCCATGGCCTTTAAGCTTGGTGTCCACAGAGTCCCAACCCTCCGGCATTGGGCAACCGGAAGTGTCAAGGCCGTATGTATCAAGATAATTGTACAGGAATTTCCGCACGTCCCAAGAAAGAATCGCTCGTATGTCAAGATCCCTGTTGGAGGTCAGGCGATTATTCCCCACAATACGGACCTTGCTGAGCGGAAGTGGCTCAGCGACAGGCTTTATGGGTCGCACATGACTATGCTTGCCAGAACATGTCACAGAACCGGCGACGGACGATAATAACACAACCGCCACCACCGGAGCCAGGAACCTCATGGCAATCATTTGCCGTGGAGCACAAAAGGCTTCAAGCCCTTGACGGCCTCTTTCACCGTCATACGCCTGCCCCCGTTGTCCAAGTCTATGAGGATGTACTTGTCATTGCCCATCCCGAGTTCCTTCATATAAGAAAGCTGCCTCAGACCATGGCGAGACTCTATCCTCTCCACAAGATCGTGATGCTGCTTCTCGGTCATGGCGTAGACTATGTCGATGCAAGCCTGGTCGATGGCGAGAATATCGGTGGAGGAAAGAATGCCGACATTCGGAGTCACGACAGGCTCTGCCTCAAGGCCCTCGCAATCGCAGGAAACGGACATATTCCTCATCACATTGACATATGTCACCTTCTTACCGAAATGGTCGATAGTAGCCTTGGTGGACTCTGTCATCCTCTCCATGAACTCCTCCTCGATGATATCCCATTGTTCAGGCTGCCCAGGAGTAGTGTGGATCCACGCCTTCCCTATCCTGCCGTCAGCGCAACCTATGCCGATATTCTTGTCGCTGCCGCCGAACCCTCCATTGGTGTGGCCTTTGAAATGTGTGAGAGCCACCAATGAGTCGTAATTAAGCAAATGGCTTCCCACAGACATCTCTTTGAACCATTTGCCTCCGATTATAGGAAGATTGACAGTGCCTTCCTCATCGAGGATATCAACCGGACAGAATGTCCAGCCGTTGACATTCAGGGTCTCCTTGTGTAGCTCGGTGGTATAGCGGTCCCCTTCGTAATATGTATTGGTCTCGATGATGGAGGCTCCAGGGAGGTCCTTCTCAATAAGCTTCTTGACCCATCCGCGTGGGATAATGTTTGGACCTTTCTTCTCCCCGGTGTGTAGTTTCACACCGACCCTTCCAGAGATATTCCCGCACACTTTCTCATAAGCCTTGATCAAGCCCCTAGAAGACAAGTCACGGGTGAAATAGACAATGGACTCATTCCCGGTCCTTTGGTTGTAAGGCAGAACCATAACTATTACTTATTTTAATGAATATCAAAAACTTCCGCCTCCAATGAAGCCTCGCATGAGCGAGTTCAGAGGAATCTCCCTATCGGAGACCGGCACGAAATAATGCAGGAACATCAATAGTCTGTGAGCCTCACTGTATTCCTTACAATTCTTAGGAACCGTGGCCAGGATTCTCTCCGCCTGGGTCCTCAGAACCGCGAACTCAGCAAGGTATGCCGAGTTGAAGAGCACATCCGCCTCTTCCTGGAAAGGATAAATCCACTTAACCTCGGAGCGCCGCACATTAGGCCAGTTGGAAATGGTCTCACGGGCGGTGAAAGCCCCCTTGAGGAAGTCCCTCACAATACGACGCAACAGACGGTTATCACTCGTCGGTATGCAATTGTGGGAGTCCAGAGAGATGGATGTGATAGTGTTTATGAATATCTTGAACTTCTCGTTATCCGGCACTTTATCAGTGAGTTTCGGGTTCAGGGCGTGGATGCCCTCGATAAGGAGGATGGATCTGTCAGCCAGCTTCAGCTTCTTTCCGTTAAACTCCCTCAATCCGGTGACAAAATTGAACTCAGGCACCTCAACCTCTTCTCCGGCAAGCAGTTTGAGCAAATCCTTCTGGAGATAATCATGATCCACAGTGTCGAAGTTGTCGAAGTCAAAAGAACCGTCAGGAAGCCTTGGAGTGTCAAGGCGATTGACGAAATAGTCATCCGTGGAGAATGAGATGGGATGGAGCCCACAAGCTTTGAGCTGTATGCTCAAACGCTTGCAGAATGTGGATTTTCCGCTACTTGTCGGGCCTGTGATCAAAACCAACCTTAAAGGGTCGGAAGGGTCCGAGTGGCGCCTCTCAATCTCCTCTGCTATCTGGACTATCTTTTTCTCCTGCAATGCCTCGGCTATCTGGATAAGGTCAGACGCCTTGCCACTTTGAATAGATTCGTTCACGTCCCCGACATTGCCGAGCTGCATTATATTGTTCCAGCGATGAGACTCGATGAACACATCAAATGTCTTGGGCTGCTCTCTGAAAGGAGCGAGATCCTCAGGGTGATGTCTGTCCGGGACCCGGAGCAATATTCCCCCACGGTAAAAACTCACGTCCCATGCTTTCAGGTAGCCAGCGCTCGGGACAAGCTCATCGTAGTAGTAGTCCGCTGTCCCTCCGAGTGTGTAATATGTGATATAGACATCCCCGCAGGTCTCCAACAGCTTGACCTTATCCGTTGCGCCAATGGCGGTGAAAGTCTTGATGGCATCCTCAACCCTTGCCTCATGGCGTCTGAAAGGCACATCCTGATCCACAATCTCCCTCATCCTGGCCCTAACGGCATCCACATCTGCCGCCTCAATCGTCGTCCCGTCACCTTTATCCACAGAGCAGTAATAGCCTTTGGAGATAGGCCTGCGTATTGTCAACTTGCTGTCAGGGAACAAATCTTTGACGGCTTTATACAGCAGAAAGCAAAGGGAACGGCAATAGAAGTTGCGGCCAGTGTAGGTGCGGTAGTCAAGGAACTGGACATCAAGACTATGATAGACCTTGAAGCGGAGCCCCTGAGCCACATTGTTGACAAGGGCGGCCAGAATGTCATAGGGTTTGTCGAACTCAAACTCGGAAGCTATGTCCTTAAGGTACGCGCCCTCGACAAACTCCTTCGAGGTACCGGTGTTCTTGCAATATATCTTTACCATATTCAGGAATTTACTTCAAAACAGGGAGCCAGGTCTGGACATGGGATCCTTCCCAGCAGTCAACTGACGCGTAATCCACCATACGGATAGTTCCTGTCGTGGTAGGGACTTCAAACTC
>ONSC01000050.1 GCA_900320365.1 uncultured Bacteroidales bacterium | reverse complement strand
CCATCTGGAAAAGGAAGAACAGGAGAAAGTTAAACAATTGTTTGAGCAGAATGATTACTCTGCTCTTAGGGATTTCGTCGAGGAACTCGAAGATGAACGAGGTTGCGATGCTGACCCTTGGTGGTATGATGAACCGTTTAACCTGCGTATGAGCATTGAAGTTGATGGTGAGATAATTGAGAGTGAGAGTTCTCACGCGAGTGCTTTTGTAAATGGGGATTCTATGATCAATGCGCAATCGCTGTGCCCTACTCTCCGATATTTAAATCGGATATGTGATGAAGCGGGGGAGGATCCGGAAGATTTTAATGAAGGCAACGAAATCTTAATGGTAACCGCCGGTAATGATGCGGGAGAACAAATGCTTAAAGGCGCTGAGTTCTGGAATGATTATGCGGATAAATGTGAGAAAGAGATTTTGGACAGTTTAGGTGAGGAGGCGGATTTCTATGATTATCTCGAGCTAGATGATTGCACCCCCCATATGTGCCTGTTTGACTCTTTCCTTCGTAAATATGGTTTGGAAGAGCAACTGGTGTTGATAGAGAGTTTGGAAGGTGAGGGCGAGCGTTCGATTGAGTTTGATATCGATGACGAATTTGATCTGAGCAAATTGAAGTTCATTTATGATAACATTCAGAATCCTGATACCCATTTCGCGGATGAACAAATAATGATGGACCGTGTGGTGTATGATAATAAACTATATGGAGAGTATGAGTTCTTAAGATGCCATTATACTAAAGATAAGTTTGTTTTGGCGACCATAAACAAGAACTACCCAGGTTGGCTGCATTACATTGACGAAATAGTTTTGAAAGACGAATAAGATTTAGCTAATGGTTATATGACGGTCAGTGAATTATTAGGGTTTAGCATTAGCAAGATAGAACATGGAGTATTCCCTCTAACTAGTTTGCTTCAAGAATCACTTTTTTATCCGGCTTGCGATATCGATGGTGAGTTGATCCGATATTGTAATCTACATCATTCCAACCTGCGAATTTGTAGTTTCGTTTATGCGGATTATTTTACGGGGGAAGATAGGTTGGTTGAGAATCTGGACAGATTCCGCGGATATCATCTTGTGGCTCATCGTCAGTTGGCACCATGCGATGTCGGAGCGGATAAACATATTCCTTTGCCAGATTCTATAGACAGAGAAGAGTATCTTCGGTATAAGGGCGATTGGAAACCTTTTGCGCATTGGGGCGTTTTGGAGCGGGATGATGAATATGACAAGTCGCATGGTCCTGATCGTTTTTCTCTTCTCTTTTTGGGAGCGGAGGGAGTTGCGGCATATTCAGGCCTTTATCTGGCGAATAAGATTACTCCTAAGGCAATCGCTTTGATTCAGCCAGGACATGCTTTCGGTGGCAATTGGACCAACTTCTTTGATTGGGATGCTCCATTGGCTCGAACGGTTCGAGGAGGAAACGCAATGCCAGAGTATTTCTTTTTAGGAGGTCTTGGTTCTCAAAGCTATAATAACTGTCCCTGGCCGGGGTATATAATTATAGACATGGTTAATCATTATTACTTCAGAAATATAGATAGTGCTTTAACTGTGTGGAGATTAGATAATGCTTGATAATAGTGATTATTCTTTGCTCCGTAGTCTTGATGAGCGATTCGAGGAGGCGGCTAGGCATGTTGTTATATCGCAACAGGCGAGTATGTCTGATTTGCAGCGTCGTCTTGGAATGGGTTACGCCAAGGCTGGCCGTGTGATGGACCAACTCGAGGCGGTTGGAATAGTCGGCCCTCAGGACGGGAGCAAGCCTCGCCAAGTGCTTGTGCGTGATCTTAATGAGCTTAGCCTGGTGTTGGGGATCGCTTTACCGGATTATCACGATAAAGTCATTGAACCTGTGGAAACTGGGTCTTTGGTAAGAATAGAGCCGGTCGGCGGCGATTATTCGAAGGCATCAAGCGAAAATGATGCCCATGAAACAGTTGAATATTCCGACAGCGTCAATGCCATGAATGGCTGCCTGGGGGCATTGTTGGATGTTTTCACCTATTTCTGGGTGATTATGATGCTTTTGCTTTTGGGACCGGTCATTTTGCTTGTTCTCCTATTCTGGTGGATTATAGCATGGATTCTCGGACTAATGTTCCCAGGGAAGGAATTCTTTCCGATCAAAAAGATCTGGAATTCTGCTTCAAGGTGGGCCAAAGAGAAACTGAATGTGGATCTTGGCTCAGCTGCCATTGCCGCCGGGATCATAATGCTTCTGACAGTCATCTTCGGAGGAGGATCATCAAAAAAGGATTAATTATATAGGATCATGAAAAAGATTCGTATTGAATACTATCGCTACCGCATCCGGAAGGGACGGGTGGATGTCTTGCTGCAAAAGACAGAAGATAGTGATACCTTATGTATCCCATGCCGTTATGCAAGTGAGGCCGACAGGGTGGACGGCCTCGTTAAAAACAGTGAGGTTGTAGATGACGGAGACCTTGTTATACGTCTGTCTGACAATCATTTTAGCTTACGTGACCAGGTATGGATTCCATTGAAAGAATTAACTGAGTATCCGTTAGAGAGGAATGACCAGTTGGAAGCATATAAGACAATCTTCAGACTGTTCCTGGCTTCAACGGGAAATATGGAAGAGATAGAATCCTCTCTTCTTGACAAGGTTGAAGAAATGTACGACTCTATATTAAGGGAGCGGGCTAAACTAAGATATATCGGAATACTCAAGGATGCCTTGGGAGGTAAAGGACCGATTGTTTTGGATGCTTGTGTCATTCCACCTCCTAGGGATACCATAGAACGGGAACTTGAGACTCTTGAACACTTTGATCCAGAACGTCAGGGTGATGAATACGACCTGAATATTGAATGGGAGACTCTTGGTTGGCGAATTGAGCCTATCAGTCTTTCTCGGTTTCCCCATAGAGGTGGCGTCATTTTTACCGGGTAAGGTCCCGGCCAATGATTTCTTTCCATCGCCCATGATGCCGTTCCCAGATCCAAGACACCTTCCCTGACACAAGATTTGGAAAAAATCCGTATCTTTAAACGATTTTTTCTGACCTGATGGGTAAAAAGTTATTAATTAGCAAGGAGGGCCTGCGTCAGGCTTTGGGGCTGAAAGGCCTGGTGGGGAAGTGTGTGGCCGGAGTCCTGTATGGGATCCTGGGTATCGGAAAGCTTAACAAAGTGTACCCTTATGTGGCTGATCTCCAGGGCCATGAATTCTCCGAGGAAGTCTTGAGAAGATTCGGTATCTCGTATGAGGTCCCGGAGGATCAGTTGGGTAATATCCCTTCAGAAGGCGGTTTCCTGACAGTCTCGAACCATCCGTTCGGCGGAGCGGACGGACTGATTCTCAACGCTATAATAGGTCCACGCAGAAAGGATTTCAAGATTCTGACCACTTTCCTTCTGGCGAAGGTCGCCAATCTGACGAAATGGTTCATTCCTGTGGATAATTTCTCGACCGGTGGGGCGAAAAGCATCACCGGGATACGAACGGCTCTCAGCCATATCTCTTCAGGAGGTGCCCTTGGGCTGTTCCCTACAGGTGAAGTGTCAACCTACCAGAAGAAGGGAAGGAGGACAGCGGTCAGCGGAAAGCGAGTGATTGAAGACAAACCATGGCCAGAGAATATCACCAAGCTGATAAAAAACTCCGGGTTGCCTGTCATTCCTATATTCTTTGACGGAACCAACACCAAGTTGTTCCATATCCTTGGTAAGATTCATCCGAGGCTAAGGACTGTCAGGCTGGTCCATGAGTTGACCTGTAAGAACGGAACCCTCGTCAAGGTGCGCATAGGCAAGCCGATTCCCGCGTCCGAGATTGCTGAAATGGACATCCCGTCTCTTGGGGAATATCTCCGCAACCGGACTTATGCCCTTGAGGCCCAATGCGTTTCTTCTGATAGTAACAATACGGTGCAGGAGATGTCTCCTATTGCCGAGCCTGTCGATCCTGAATTAGTTCGGGCTCAGATGTCCAAACTTGAGGATAAATGTCTATTCCAGGCGGGGGAATACAAAGGGTTCCTCCTCGACGCCACGGACGCTCCTGATGCCATGCGGGAGCTTTACCGCTTGAGGGAAGAGACATTCCGCGCGGTGGGTGAAGGAACCGGCAAACCGCTTGACACAGATTCTTTTGACGGGCATTACAAGCATCTGATCTTGTGGAGTGTTCCTAATGGAGAAATCGTTGGGGCCTACCGGGTAGGGTACGGCTCAAGAATCATCCCAAATAAGGGGAAGGAGGGTCTGTACACAGCGAGTTTGTTGAGATTCGGTCCGGGTGCGGACAGTATTCTTTCCCACGGCATGGAACTTGGCAGGTCCTTTGTGGCCCTTAAGTACCAGCGAGAGGTGCTTCCTTTGAAATTAATGCTTTCCGGTCTTGCCGTAGCGATGGCGACAGATCCCGAGTCTTTCTACTGCGTCGGGACCGTGAGCATCAGCGATGCCCTTCCGGACTTTTACAAGAGCTTGGCTATCTATTTCTTAGAGAGAGACTTCCGTCTGCCTGACGCGGATAATTTCGCAACGGCACCGAATCCTTTCCAGCCGGATTTCCTGCGAGTCAATCCTGAAGGCCTTTTGGCGAGAATCCCTAAGGGTGATATCGATGCCTTCGACAGACTTCTCGGAACCCTTTCTGACGGAAAATTCCGGCTTCCGGTGCTGCTCAGGAAATATTTCAGCTGCGGAGCAAAAGTGGCCTGCTTCAATGTAGACCCCTCATTCAATAACAGTCTGGATGGGATGATTGTCTTGGATAAGAGTGATTTCCCAGTGCCCATGATGCGTTCCCTCACCCGTCCTTTCCAGAAAGAAACGGCTGAAATGGTGTTCCTCCATTTCTACGGAACTCCTAATCCCGAATAGGCATGGACAGTCCTGTATGGGTATATCTGTTGGGACTGGCCGGAATGGGCATTTATGGCCTCCGGATCCTGATCCAGTGGTACATGTCGGAGAAATCCAAGCGAGTGGAATCTCCGGGAATATATTGGGTCCTCAGCAGCGTGGGAGCTGTTGTACTGTACCTCTACGGTTGGCTTAGGAAGGATTTCTCAATCATATTCGGGGAAAGTGTGGGCTATTACATCTACATGTGGAACATCAGCATCCTCGGCCTTTACAAGAAGGTGCCCCGTTTCGTGATAGTTCTCCAGGCTGTCTTTCCGTTGGTTATTTTGGCATTGATAGTCAGGGACTTGCCTACTTTCACCGAGACATTCATCCACAATGAGTATGTGCCGATGAAGCTACTCCTTTTCGGGGTTGCCGGCCAGGCCGTCTACGAGCTCCGCTCTGTCTACCAGCTTGTCTACAGTTACCGTCGCAAGGCGTCTATCCTTCCCACAGGGCATTGGGTGATGGCTGTCATCGGGTCGGTCATGATAATCATCTACGGCCTGATCCGCCACGACTGGGTTCTTGCGATTGGTCAGTTTTCGATAGTTTTCTCATTCCGCAACCTGATGCTCTCAATCGCTTCATCTAACAGAATGAAAAAGGCTACTAAATTGTTGATGGTGAGGCCTGTATGTTTTGGCTTCAATGAGCAGACAGCATCCAATAATGTATTTCAGCACCGTTCTATGCAAGAGGATGTCCAGAAATACGCCCTCGAAGAGTTTGACGGAATGGTCAGTATTCTAAAAGAGCACAACGTCCCTGTGGTGGTTGTGGAGGACACACCGGAGCCTCAGACTCCTGACTCGATATTCCCGAACAATTGGTTCTCTACCCACTCCGATGGAACTCTTGTCCTTTATCCGATGTTCGCTCCAAATCGTCGCTTGGAGCGTGATCCAGCCACAATCAGGACGATTATGGGGGCCGCTGGAACGAAGAGGATCCTTGATCTTTCGGATTGGGAAGACAAGGGTAAGTTCCTCGAGAGTACGGGAAGCATGGTTCTTGACCGGAAGGGGAGGGTCGCCTATGCTTGCCGTTCTCCCCGCACCTCCGAGGTGGTTTTGGATGATTTCTGCCGCAAGCTGGGTTACAACGCGATTCTCTTTGACGCTGTGGATCGTGGGGGGAATCCTATCTACCACACCAATGTGGTGATGTCGATTGGTGAGAAATTCGCTATCCTATGCGAAGATGTGATCATATCTCCGCCCGAGTTGAAGGTCATAGAATCCACCTTGTCGGCTACCGGTAGGACAATAGTCCGGATAACTGCCGAGCAGATGCGTCATTATGCCGGTAATGTGTTGGAAGTCAGGAATATCTTTGAGGAAACCTTCATTGTGATGTCTCAGACCGCAAAAGACAGCCTGACTCCTGAACAGCTGGAGACCTTGGGCGGATTCGGGCAAATCCTGACTGTCCAAATTCCTCATATTGAGGAAGTTGGCGGAGGATCTGCCAGATGTATGATGGCAGAGATTATTTGCTGTTGATGTGCAGCACCAAGTATTCAGAGCGGGTGCCGATGCGGATCTTGGCGCCCCATATCCCAAGTCCTGAACTTATGTAGTAATGGGTGTCGCCTTTCTGGAGGTGCCCCCAAGATTTCTCGTACATCGCGTCCGTGATCCATGAGATTGGCCAGACCTGTCCCCTGTGGGTGTGGCCGCTGAATTGGAAGTCAACACCGTCTTCCTCAGCATCTCCCAGTTTGTTAGGCTGGTGGTCCAGCAGGATAGTGAAAGGCAGGATGACAGGGGAGGGCAGAATCTCCCAAAGCGCCGGTCGACAGGGGTAGGAGCGGTCATTCCGGCCTACGACACGGATGCCGAGAGTGTCTATGAAACTGTCTTTCAGCAAACTTATTCCGGCATCCTTGAAGAACTTCTCGGAGCCCTCGACGTCGCTGTAATATTCATGATTCCCGAGGACAGTGAAAACCGGAGCAGAAAGTCTCTTGAACTCTGATGCGTAATCCTCTGCTAGAACAGGCCTCAAGCTTCTGTCGACTATATCCCCGCCTATTAATATCAGATCGGGGTTCTCTGCGTTAAAAAGATTCACCCAGCGTCCCAGTTCCGCCTTGCGGTTGTGGTAGCCGAGATGTAGATCGCTGGCGAGGACCACTGTCAGAGGTTTCTCCAGAGGCTTTGATGTCTCGAGTGTTAACTCCTCGCGGTGCTTGTTGTGATAGTGTGAACCTCCAGCGCACAATAGCAGGGTGACAGCTCCGGTGATCACTCCGAGCACCGCCCATGATTCTTTCAGAAGACCTTTAGGAAGAAGATGGCAAAGAGACAGGATGTCCAGGATAATGAAGGCCAAGGCCAGATACAAAAACGCTATCAGCCAAGTGTTTCCGATCTGATAAAGAGGAATCGCCGCCTTGTATGGGACTTTCTCCGAAAAGGCGAATCCGAAGAAGAAACTCGCCATCCATGCCAGGAATAGACCCACGATAGTGAGCCTTAAGAACCATCCTGACGGGACCAGCCGCCAGATGTGCCATGCGACATAGAAAGTGGCGGCGCACACCACCCCTATGAAGGCGAGGAAAAAGGCTTTCATCTACTTGTTCTCCTCTTCGAGAGTGAAGGCTGACGAACCGTCAAAGCAGTGGAGGCACAGATCTTCCCTAGGAAGGCCGATGCTCTTGACCAAGGTCTCTATAGTGCTGAATTTCAGGGAGTCGAGGTTGAGTTGCTTGGCGATCTCATCCACCATGCGTTTGAACTCAGGCGAGTTCGCGTCAGTATATTTCTCGACATTCTTATCCATGTCACCCTCAAACTGTTTGATGATACGCCTCGTGATGAGCTCCAACTCGGTTTTGCTCGTGGAGAAGTTGAGGAAGGGGCAGCCGAACACAAGGGGAGGACAGGCTATGCGCATGTGGACTTCCTTGGCTCCGCTTTCATGAAGTTGATGGGTGTTGTCTCGCAGTTGTGTGCCGCGAACGATACTGTCGTCGCAGAACAGGACTCTCTTGCCCCGGAGCATGTCAGCGTTGTGGATAAGTTTCATCTTAGCCACAAGATCTCTCATGCTCTGGTATGATGGCATGAAGGAACGTGACCATGTCGGGGTGTATTTAGCTATAGTCCTCATGTAAGGCACACCGTGGCCCGCAGCGTAACCGACTGCCATTCCGATGCCGCTGTCTGGCACTCCGCAAGCGCAATCCACCTCAATGTCATCCTTGGAGCCCATCTCTTTTCCGCAAAGGAAGCGCGCCTCCTCAACGTTTCGTCCATCGTAGCAAGAGGTGGGGAATCCGTAATATATCCAAAGGAAGGAGCAGACTTGTTTGCGAGGGTTCGGTGCCCGGAGTCGCTCTATCCCATCCGCCTTTAAGCGGACAATCTCTCCAGGACCGATGTATCCGGTGGTTTCGAACCCGAGGTTGGCGAAAGCGGTGCTTTCGGAGCTCACGGCCATCGCCCCATCCTTTGAGCCAATGGCGACCGGGGTGCGTCCCCAGGCATCTCTGGCGGCTATGATTCCATCTTCGGTCAGAATCAGCAAAGAGCAGGAGCCTTTAACCTCCCGGAAGACGTTCTCAATGCCCTCCACAAAGGTTTTGCCCCTCACGATCAGAAGACTGATGAGCTCTGTGATGTTGATTTTCCCGCTGCTGAACTCGGTAAGGTACATCCCCTCGTCCAGGAATTTTCGCGAGAGCGCCTCCGCATTGTTGACCCTTGCCACAGTGACGAGGGCGAACCGTCCGAGGTGGGAATTGACCAGCATCGGTTGGGCGTCTGTGTCGCTGATGATGCCGATGCCGGAGTTGCCGGTGAATTTTCCGAGTTCGTCCTCGAACCTGCTGCGGAAATATCCATTCTCAAGGCTGTGAATACCTCTCATGAATCCCCGCTCGGGGTCGTAAGTCGCGAGACCGCCTCGGCGGGTCCCCAGATGGCTGTTGTAATCTGTGCCGTAGAAAAGGTCGGTGGCACATTCCCGTTTTGAAATAGCTCCGAAGAAACCTCCCATTGAAATATATTTGTTAAATCCGTCCTTCGAAAGGAAAGGCGAATTTAATCATTTCCATGGAAATATCAATGAAAAATATTAATGGAAGAGACGGCGGATGTCGTTGCCGAAAGCGAGTACCATCAGCAGCATCAGGAGGATCATTCCGATAATCTGTGCCACTTCCAGGAACTTGTCGCTAGGTTTGCGTCCAGTCACCATCTCGTAGAGGCAGAACACGATGTGTCCTCCGTCCAGGGCGGGGATGGGCAGCAGGTTCATGACTCCGAGCATAATCGACAGCAAAGCGAGGATATGGAGGAATCGGAACCAGTCCCAGGTCGATGGAAATACTTGACCTATAGCGATAAAGCTGCCGACGGACTTGTACGCCTCGGTCTTGGGTGAGGCGACGAGCCTCAAGTCTCTGAGATACCCGCCAATCGTCTCGAAAGTCAGGTTGAAACCAGCGGGGATGGCTTCGATCAAGGAATACGTCTTTGTCGTGTAAGAGGGGACTTGGGCATATACCCCAATTCTTCCCTCACCATCCACAAGGACCGGGACTGAAAGGGTGTCAGTCCCTCTGAGGATCGACGCGCGGACGCTATCCCCGGGCACTGTGGCGAGATATGCCTTCATGTCCTGGATGAAGGGGGTCTGGACACTGTCCAGGGCCACTATCCGGTCCCCTCGCAAGAAGCCTGCTCCAACATTCGGTGACCCTGACATCACCGAGTCAATCACGAAAGGCACGGCCAGGTCGAACATTCCCGGAGAGTTCAGAACCTCTCCTATCTTGGAGTGGTCGATGTACACCTCCACGGTATCACCGTCTCTGAGCACCACCACCTTGTCCACATTCCTGCGGGCGAGATCGGCCTGAAGCATCCCGAAGTTCTCGGGAATATAATCGTCCATCCTGATAATCTGGTCTCCAGCCTTGAATCCAAGATCGATTCCGAGTTTGTCAGGATAAATCTGGCTGCCCTCGTTGGGGATGTATGAGCTTCCCCATATCGCCATGATGCCTATGTAGCAGATGATGGCGAATATGAAGTTGTAGAGCACACCTCCGATCATAACCAGGAGTCGTTGCCAGGCGGGTTTTGTGCGGAATTCCCAAGGCTCGGGATCCTTTTTCAGGGCTTCCGTGTCCATGCTCTCATCAATCATTCCGCTGATCTTGCAGTAGCCTCCCAGTGGCAACCAGCCGATGCCATATTCAGTCTCCCAATCCTTCGCTTTCGGGAAAAGCTTGGTGAAGAAACGCCCTTTCGTGCTGAATAACTTGCCGTTATTCCCGATGTCGAAGAAAAGGAAGAACTTCTCCACCCGGATGCCGAAAAGCTTCGCGAAGGTGAAATGACCGAATTCGTGTATGACTATCAGTATTGATAAGGCAAGGATGACTTGCAGAACCTTCATCAGGACATCCATGGCGCGTCAGGATTTCTTTTTCATAGTGAGAATCAACTGGTCCGCCATGGCGCGAGCCTGTTTGTTGGTCTCGAATATGTCGTCTATAGTGGGGTTGGCGATGAAGGGGATTCTCTCCATGCACTCGCCGGCAATGTCGGAGATCCCATAGAAAGGAATCTCACCCCTGAGGTATGCCGCGACCACCGACTCGTTGGCGGCGTTGAGGGCGCAAGGAATATTCCCATCCTTCCCGATCGCGTCATACGCCAGCCTTAAGGCAGGGAACTTCTCAAGATCCGGCTCGAAGAAAGACAGGCTTCCGAGCCTCGCGAATTCAAGTTTCTTGTTCCCGAGGGGCAGTCTCTCGGGGAAGCCGATGGCGAACTGGATCGGCTCCCTCATATCAGGCTCCGCCATCTGGGCGATCACCGCGCCGTCCTCGAACTCCACCATGGAGTGTATGATGGACTCAGGATGTACCACCACATTGATCTTCTCCACAGGTGTGTCAAATAGCCATCGGGCCTCTATCACCTCGAATCCCTTGTTCATCATTGTGGCGGAGTCAATCGTGATCTTGGCGCCCATGTCCCAGTTGGGATGCTTCAGGGCCATGTCTTTTGTGGCCGAAGCTATCCGTTCCTTCTCCCAGGTGCGGAAAGGGCCTCCGGAAGCAGTGAGATGTATTTTCCTGACCTTGTTTCCCTGTGCGGCGAGAAGGCACTGGAATATAGCCGAATGCTCGGAATCAACGGGCAGGATCGGGGCGTTGTATTTCTTGGAGAGGCTAGTCACTATCGAACCGGCAGCGACCAAGGTCTCCTTGTTGGCCAAGGCTATCACTTTCCCGGCCTTGATGGCGGACAAAGTGGGAGCGAGCCCGCTGAACCCGACCATTGAGGCAACGACTATGTCTATCCTGTCAGACGTGACAAGGTCACATACGGATTTGATCCCGCAGAATACTTTGGTGTCGGTCCCTTCCAATGCGTCAGACAGAGCCTTGTATTTTGTGTCGTCGCATATGACGGCGTTGTTGACGTCAAACTCCCTCGCCTGCGCGGCCAAGGTGGTGAAACTGCTGTTGCAAGTGATGAGCTCCACCTCGAAAAGATCCCTATGCTCCCTGACCACATCCAGGGTCTGCCTTCCTATCGACCCGGTGGAACCGAGTATGGCTATTCTTCTCTTCTCCATCAGAAACTAATGTATTTCGTGGGATCCACTGCCTCTCCTTTATGCCAAAGCTCGAAATGGAGATGGTCTCCGTCAGCGGTCGAGCCGGTGCCTCCCACGATAGCGATAGCGGTTCCAGCTGTGACCTTGTCTCCGGTCTTTTTCATTAGCTTCTGGTTGTGCTTGTAGACCGAGATAATGTCACCGTCATGCTGGAGCCTGATAGTGTAGCCTTCCTCGTCCGTCCAGCCAGCCGAGATGACAGTACCGTCGAGAACCGCCATCACGACAGAGTTCTCTGGAGCGGTTATGTCAATGTATGGGTGGAGAGCTTTGTCATAGCCTTGTGATACGACACCCTTAAGGGGCGTGAAGAAGTGCATCCCTTCAATAGGCAGGGCTCTGGAACTACCAGGGGCTATGTTGAAACGATCCTCAGCCGCCACTTCCTTACGAAGCAGTGAGTCCTTGGCGGCTATGTCCTTCAATTCCTTGTCAGTCATCTTCCCGGCTTTTGAACGGGCTTCCATGATGCTGTCAATTTTGAGAGGAGCCTCACCTTCCACCACTCTCCTGAGGTTCTCGGAGTACAGTTCCCATTTTGTGATCACATTCTCCAGCGAGTCGATACGGATCGCGTTATGTATCGCTTCCTGCTTTGTGTTGGCGTTTGGATAGCCGGGAATCAATGTCTTCACCGGGGTCAGGGCGACAAGACACCAGAACAGGGCCATTGTCACAACGATGGCGGTGACGATGGTCACAATGAGGTTCATCTTGGTGATCTTCCGGCTCCACAACTGATCGTGGGTGTCGTCGTCCACCACGGTGAGCCTGTAATTGTTTGTGGCTCTTCCTTTCTTATCTTTGGACATAATATTTTGACTTGAAGCGCTTTTTCGTTAACTTTGTCGGTTCATGGACAGGATTGTTGGCATAGATTATGGACGCAAACGCGTCGGAGTCGCGGTCAGTGACCCGTTGGGAATCTTCGCCTCTCCCCTGGACACGGTTCCAGCTGCAAAGATAATAGATTATCTCAAAAAGTATGCTGAAACTGAGTCTGTGACACGTTTCGTGGTGGGGTATCCTATGAACATGAACAATACCCCGTCAGAGGCGGCGGCCGATGTGGATGTGTTCCTGAAGAGCCTGGCGAAGGCTTTCCCTTCAGTGCCTGTGACTTTGGAAGATGAGAGATTCACTTCGGTCCTGGCGCACAGGGCGATGATTGACGGTGGCATGAAGGCGAAAGACAGGCGCGATAAGAACTCAGTTGACAAGATAAGCGCCGCCATTATTCTCCAGAGCCACCTGGACAGGAACGGTAAACAACTTTGATTATGGTTAAACCGATATATCTTTATGGATCAGAAGTCTTGAGGGATGTGGCCGCTCCGGCGGATCTCTCGGACAAGGCATATATTGATGGACTTGTGGCTGATCTCAAGGAGACTCTCGCGAAGGCCGAGGGGTGCGGGCTCGCCGCTCCGCAGATAGGTGAGAGCGTCAGGGTCCTCATAGTGGACGGCAGGGACATGACGGATATATATCCTTATCTCGACGGCTTCACACGGGTGATGATAAATCCTGTGGTTTTGGAGGAAAGCGACAAGAAGGTGGTATATTCAGAAGGTTGCCTCAGCGTCCCCGGGATCTATTGCGATGTCGCGAGGCCGGACAGCATGACTGTCGAATACTACGACGAGAATCTCGAGAAAAAGACAGAGACCTTCGACAAGTTCGCCTGCAGGATGGTCCAGCATGAGATGTCCCATCTTGACGGGGATCTTTTTGTCGATCATGTGCCTCCGATCAGGAAGAAGATCATTTCCAAGAAACTTATGAATATCTCAAAGGGGAGGGTCCCTGCCAGATATATTACCAAGATTAAATAATTCCAGACTATCATGGGAGCTTTTCACGCATATGACATACGCGGAGTCTACAATGTTGACTTCGACAAACACACAGCCTACAAGGTTGGCTATTTCATTCCCGAGCTTCTCTCCACGGACAAGGTCCTGGTCGGAAGGGATTGCCGGGTGTCCTCGCCGGAGGTTCATGAATATGGCGCGGATGTGTATGACATCGGCCTAAGTACCACGCCGATGGTGTATTTCGGTACCGCCAACTACGGATTCAAGGCTTCTGTCCAGATCACGGCGTCCCACAATCCCAGGGAGTACAACGGGATGAAGGTATCCAGGGAGAACGCGCTTCCGGTCGGCTTCGACTCGGGCCTTGGCCAGATCAAGGAATGGATCGATTCCGGGAAACCTACCCCTGCCGCTGAGCGTAAAGGCAAAGTTATCGATATGGACATCCACAAGGACTACCTGGATTTCCTTCTCAAGTTCAAGGGAGACTATTCCCTCCTCAATCTGGCGTTCGACCTCTCGAACGGAATGGCCTGCCTGTACGCTAAGGAGATATTCGGGGAGGATCAATCCTACATATTCGACGAGATGGACGGCACATTCCCCAACCATGAGCCCAACCCGCTCATCCCCAAGAATGTGGAGCCGCTTCAGGATCTTGTCCACGAGGTGGGTGCCGATGTGGGTGTCATCTATGACGGAGATGCCGACAGGGTCATGTTCGTGGATAACGAGGGAAAGTTCATATCTCCGGACCTTATGATCGCCGTTCTCGGCCATTATTATGTGGAGGAGAGGGGCCTCAAAGGAACCGTCCTTCAGGACATCCGCAGCTCGAAGGCGGTAGGGGAGTATCTCTCTCCGATGGGATGCCAAATGGAGACTTGGAAGGTCGGACGCGCGTTCGCGGCCAAGAAACTTCGTGAGCTCGATGGCGTATGGGGTGGTGAACTCGCCGGTCACTATTATTTCAAGGATTTCTTCTATTCAGACAGCGGTTTGCTCGCCTCGATGCTAATCCTGAGAGTGGTGGCTGCCATGAAGAGAAAGGGCGTGGCTTTGAGTGAGCTTATCGGGAAGATTGCCCGTTACAAGAACTCGGGAGAGATCAACTTCCGTATTGAGGACAAGGCTGGAGCCATGAATGCAGTGAGGGATTATTTCACCTCCGCCGAGACTCCCACCGCCACAATGGACTTCGACGGGTATAGGGTGGAGTTCCCTGAATGGTGGTTCAATATTCGTCCTTCCAACACCGAACCGTACCTTAGGTTCATTTGCGAGGCCACTTCTGACGAGCTTCTCGAGGAGAAAGTGGCCATGACCAAACGTTTACTTATAGAGAGATTTGATGCGAAGATTTAATTACATTGCATTGTCGATGGCCGCCGCGTTGGTGTCCGTCTCAATGGCTGCCCAGGACACAGTCATCACCTCGAAGAAACAAGCCGAGCTGATTATACCGAGGCCCGCCCTCCAGCCTGTGCAGTCTATGGAAAAGGTCTCCGCTGATGCGGTGGACACACTTGATACAGCTAATCCCCACATCAGGATACTCCTCATGGCGGATTACACGTGGAAGTACATCAAGGATCCTTCCTATGTCGCCGCCAAAGAGGTGTTCTCGGAGCATTGGACTCATGATTATCCGGATCCCTACCGGGAGTCTCTGGAGAGCTTGCCCAATGAGATAGGAATATGGGTGGTTGATTCCCTCAGTCAGTATCGTTGCCCTAACCAGACTAAGGTGTTTTCCAAGTTTGGTTACCGTCACCGTCGCCGCCATCAGGGTGCGGACCTTCCCCTCCAGACAGGTACCCCTGTCTATGCCGCCTTCGATGGTAAGGTCAGGTTGGCGAAGTATTATAAGGGCTATGGCAATCTGGTGGTCCTTCGTCATGAGAATGGCCTCGAGACATTCTATGCCCATCTCTCCAAGATCCTTGTCACCGATGACGATTGGGTCAGCGCGGGCTCTATCATCGGCCTTGGAGGTTCCACTGGCCGTTCTTCCGGCCCTCATCTCCATTTCGAGACCAGATATCGGGGATATGCCTTCGATCCTGAGTGGCTTATAGATTTCAATTCAGGTGTTTTGAGGCATAGGTTCTTCACTCTCAAGAAGAAATATCTCAACGCTTCCAGTAACTATGTACCTGAGGATGAGCAAGAGGAAATCGATATCATCGAGGGCGACAAGAAGGATGAGGAAGAGGCCATCAAGAAGGCTGAGGAGGAGAGGAAGGCCGCTGCTGCCGCTCAGTACCACACCATCAGGCAAGGCGACACCCTCGGTGCTTTGGCGCGTAAGTACCACACCAGTGTCAAAAAGATTTGCCAGCTCAACGGGATCTCAGAGCGGACTGTCTTGAGAATAGGCAAGCGGCTTAGGGTGAAGTAACATCCTGGTGCTTATAATTGTTAATAAATATTTGCGGAATTGCTTTGAAAATATAAGGGAAAGGCCTAATTTCGCAAATATATTTTTATTATATCACTCTAACCATGGAATTAAAGAACGCTGTGGCCGGCACTCTCGAGTCCGGGGACATCATGATCCAGATTGGACCGGGTGAAGGCCTTCAGGTGGAGCTTCAAAGCTCTGTGGCCGCCCAGTTCGGCCGTCAGATCAAGTCGGTCATCACCGAGACTCTTGAGGGGCTTGGTGTATCCGACGCTTATGTCAAAGCCACGGATAAGGGAGCCCTTGACTGCACCATCCGCGCCCGTGTAACCGCCGCCGCTGTACGCGCCACCGGCAAAGATGTCTGGAAATAGTTATGGAAAGACTCAGGAGAACAATGATGTTTGTCCCCGGGAACAATCCAGGGATGATGGCGGACGCTCATATTTACGGTCCGGACTCAATAATGCTGGATCTCGAGGATTCAGTGACCATGGCTGAGAAGGACGCTGCACGTCTGCTCGTTTACAATGCCCTCAAGTCCATTGATTACGGAGACACTGAGATGGTCGTCAGGATCAACCCTCTTAACACTCCTTATGGCCATAAGGATGTTGAGGCCGTGGTCAAGGCTGGTGTTGACGTGATCCGTATGCCCAAGACTGAGACCGCCGATGAGGTCAGGGAACTCGAGGCTGAGATAATCAAGGTGGAGGAGGAACTTGGCTGCGTTGGCCGTACTCAGATCATGGCCGCCATCGAGAGCGCTTTGGGTATAGTCAACGCCTATGAGATTGCCACGGCATCCAAGAGGATGATGGGTATCGCCCTTGGCGCTGAGGACTATACCGCCAATCTGAAGACCCCCCGTACACCTGAGGGATCCGAGCTCCTGCTTGCCCGCGAGACCATAGTTGTGGCCGCTAGAGCCGCCGGGATCGCTTGCTTCGACACAGTGTACTCCAACCTTGACGACATGGAGACCTTCCGCAAGGAGGTCGAACTGATCAAGAATCTCGGTTTTGACGGCAAGTCTATCATCAACCCCCGTCAGATCCAGGTGGTCAACGAGGTGTTCGCTCCGAAACAGAAAGATATTGACAAGGCCCTGAGAATCATCGCTGCCATCAAGGAAGCCCGCGAGAAGGGTTCCGGAGTCATCGCTGTCAACGGTAAGATGGTTGACCGCCCGGTCGTTCTCCGCGCTGAGCGGGTAATCGCCCTGGCTGTCGCTTCAGGAATATTGAATGAGGAGGAACTGTCATGAGAAACACAAAAGTAGTCTCTTTGGAAGAAGCCATCCGCCGCAGCGGTCTTAAGGATGGCATGACCATATCGTTCCACCACCATTTCCGCGGTGGCGACAAGGTTGTCAACATGGTAGTGGCCAAGTTGGCCGAGATGGGATTCAAGGACCTGAAACTCGCGGCGTCGAGCCTTTCGGATGTCCATGCCCCTCTGATTGAACATATTAAGAACGGAGTCATCACTGGAATATCCACTTCGGGCCTACGCGGCGAACTGGCCAATGAGATTTCCCATGGATTGATGGATGAGCCCGTCGTCTTCCGTTCCCACGGTGGACGCGGAAGCGCCATCGCCAATGGTGAGCTTCACATTGATGTGGCTTTCTTGGGAGCATCCTCGTGCGATGAGTTGGGTAACGCTTCCGGTTGTCCTCGCAGCGAGAACGCGAAGTCTATCTGCGGATCCCTGGGTTATGCTCTTCCTGACGCTAAGTACGCTGACCATGTGGTTGTCCTGACAGACGATCTCGTTAATTATCCGAATGTTCCCAAGTCCATCTCCGCTTGCGAGGTGGAGTCTGTGGTGGTTGTTGATTCTGTGGGTGACAGTTCCAAGATATCTTCTGGAGCTATCCGTGACTCGAAGAATCCCCGTGACATTTTGCTCGCCCAGCAGGCTGCGAAGGTCATCATCAACAGCGGCTATTTCGAGGATGGGTTCTCTATCCAGACAGGTACTGGAGGAGCCTCCCTTGCCGCGGTTAAGTATATCCGCGAGAGCATGATAGAGAAGGGGATCAAGGCTTCGTTCGCCCTCGGAGGCATCACCGCTCACATGGTCAAGCTTCACGAGGAAGGTCTCATCGGCCGCCTTATTGACGTCCAGTCATTTGACAAGGTCGCCGCTGAGTCCATCGCTTCTGACCAGCTCCATCAGGAAGTATCAGCTGTCGAGTACGCCAGCGCCGACAATCCCGGCTCTGCCGTCCATGCGCTTGACATCGTGATTCTCTCTGCCCTTGAGGTGGATGTTGAATTCAATGTCAATGTCCTGGTCGGCTCTGATGGTATTATCCGCGGCGCTGTTGGAGGCCATCCTGACACCGCCGAGGACAGTGCCCTCTCAATCATTGTATGCCCTCTGTTGAGGGGTCGTATACCTTGTGTCGTGCCAAAGGTGACGACTCTGATCACTCCCGGAGCGGGTGTGGATGTGGTCGTGACCGAATATGGTATCGCCGTCAATCCCCGTCGTCCCGAAATCGCTGACCGTCTCAAGGCCGCTGGCTTGAAGGTCGTCGACATACATGATCTCGCGGCGAAGGCCACGAGCGTCATCGGTGTCCCTGATCCTCTGCCGTTCGGAGACAAGGTTGTCGGTATCGTCATGGATCGCCACGGCAAAGTCCTCGACAAGATCTACAACATAGTCGACTAAGTTGACTCTCGAGGAAATATTGACTAGTCGGGATGCCCGGGTGGAGCGGCAGCGTGAATTTCTGTCTGCCCATCCGGGCTTCTCGCTTATTTGCCTTACTGTTCAACCTCCTGGACCAGTTAAGAGGAATGGTCAGTCTTTAGTTGTCGCGGAGGCTGGGGTTAAGGCTGTTCGTGAGTCGTTCCGTGTTGAGTTTGAGGAACTTCGAGATTTGGAGACCGGTTACGAAGGCTTCTTCATGACCGCCCTATCCCCGTCTAAGGCAAAGCGCTTAGCATGCCATATCGAGGACACCCATCCCCTTGGCCGCCTAATGGACTTGGATGTGATAGTTGTCGCCGGAGCAGCAGTCGAGCTTAGGCCGTACTCAGCCGCAGCAAGCCCTGAGCGAAGTCGAAGGGCGAAGCGAGAATGGACGCGGCCGGGCTCGAGCTGCTGTCCGGCGGGGAATATGCCTCACCCGCTAGGACGGGAGGAACTCGGGCTTGAGCCAAGGAAATGTCTCCTTTGCGACCGTCCTGCCCGGGAGTGCATGAGGACGAGAATTCACACGACTGAGGAATTGCTTGAAAAATACAAGGAAATCGTTGATTTGTATTTAAAATCGTAAGAATTCCTTTGTTTATCTATAACGATTTATTATATTTGCGGAGTTGTTCCACAGCAGGCGGAACCGGGAGTATTGGAAAGCTTGCCACGAGGTGCAAACAGAAGGAAAAATAGTCGATATCCAGAGGGTTCCTCTCAGTTCTCTCCGTTTCAGGAGACAGGTCGAGACATTTCTCGCGGCCAATGGGCTGCGTCTTGAACCGGTGGATGACTACTATTGTATCATATCAGAAGATGGTTTGATAGAAGCCGGTGCAGGTATCGCCGGGAACGTGATCAAATGTATCGCGGTAGCCGCCTCTGAAAGGTCCCGCGGTCTTTTGTCTCCGCTCATCTCCCATGTCATCAGCCAAGCCTCCATCCAAGGACATTCCAATCTCAAGGTGTTCACCAAACCGGGTAATGAGGACATTTTCTCTAGCCTTGGGTTTCACACCATAGCCAGGGCTCCGCTAGCTATCCTTATGGAGAATGGCCATGGCCTCGAGGACTACCTCGCTTCATTCGCGACCGCCAAGTCGGTCTGTCCGAATCTGTCGCCAGGCTCTGACAGTCCAGACTCCTCGCTTCGCTCGGCCCCTCCCATATCTCGGAGAGATTGTGAAGACAAGTCTTCCCCCTCTCTCCATCGATCTGGGCCCCTCCCTCTTACGAGCCGAGGGTGGCTACGGTCTGGACCTGCCAGGCCTGGCGACAGATTGACATCAGGACGGGCAGCGTCAACCTCGAACGGTGTGATTGTCATGAACGCCAACCCGTTCACTCTGGGTCATCGTTATCTTGTCGAGACGGCCTCGGAGCAAGTGGAAAAGCTATTTGTGATTTCAGTCAAGGAAGACGTCTCGTTGTTCCCTTATGAAGAGAGGCTTGAGATGATCCGCCGAGGGTGTGAGGGTATTGCCACTGTATTGGAAGGCAGTGACTATCAAATCTCTGCCGCGACATTCCCGACATATTTTCTGAAAGATCTGTCAGAAGCCTCTGAGACACAGATGCTTCTTGATTTGGACCTGTTTGGTCGACATATAGCTCCCGCTCTTGGGGCAACTGTCCGCTTTGTCGGGACCGAGCCTTCAGATCCTCTCACCGCTCGCTACAATGAGCTGATGAAAGAGGTCCTCCCTTCTTACGGCATCCAGGTCGTTGAGATCCCAAGGATGAAGGAGATCCCCGGTCAAGCCAGGGATGACAAAAGCATTGCCGGGGATGACGAGAATGTCATGGCCGGCCTTGACCGGCCATCTCTAGAGCCAATAACAGCCACAAAGGTGCGTAAGGCATTGGAACAGGGGAGTTTCCAGACCGCCACCTCCATGACTCCGAAGACGACTTGGCCTTATTTGATCGCTGAGCTGATGGCCAGGGCACTTCGGATTGAACTCGAGACTCCTCTCAAGCCAGGACTTGTTGACAAAGATAGCAACGGAGCTCACAGCGACATGGATTATGCCTTAATGAAAGGCAGCATCGATGTCATCCACCGCTCCTTCATCCGCCATCTCCCGATCCTTCCACGGCGGTGGAGTACCGCCTACGAAGACACTGCCACCCTCGGCATGTTAAGAGGGGGGACCGGAGCGGAGCGTAGCGAAGCGAGCGGTGGGGCCGAGCGAAGCGAGGCGTCTGGGAGGCGGTACTCCACCGACGTGGAGGAGATGAGAAGAGTTGTCGACTTTGGTAAGGCGATAGAGGCGGATGTGCTGGAGTATACCGGGGGAGTGAATACCTACCGCGGTGCGATCTTCGCTTTAGGCCTAGCTGCAATTGCGGCTCTAATAATTGCCCGTGATTTGCAACTAAATGAATATCAGGATAATAGGCAAATATGCCTAGTGAATAACGACCAGG
This sequence comes from uncultured Bacteroidales bacterium, assembly GCA_900320365.1. GTDB lineage: Bacteria > Bacteroidota > Bacteroidia > Bacteroidales > UBA932 > Cryptobacteroides. The sequence goes on along the minus strand of ONSC01000050.1, from coordinate 1,142 downwards.
CACCAATCGCTAATATATTGACTGATAGCCCTTTATATTTCACGCCCAAAGAACTGTCTGAAAGGATAGCTGACCTTTCTGGTTTGATCGCTGCTGGTAATGATTCCCACGGTGCCAAAGCTGTGAAAGAGCACGGGGTCAAGGGCGCCCTCCAACTGGCCCAGGAAGGCTACAAGCCGCTCCTTGCGGACTGGTTGCCGTTTCTTCGCTCCGCAGGTGCCGCCGGGCTTCGGCAGTGCACTGATGTACGGTCCGCAGGTGCCGCCGGGCTTAGGCCGTACTCAGCCGCAGCGGAGCGAGGATGGACTCGGCCGGGCCCGGCCGGCACTGCGGACAGTTCGTTGGCCGGCACTGCGGCAGAAACAGAACTGCTGCAGAAGACCCTTCTCAGGATAATGTCCACCCTGGACGACACCTGCGTGATTCACCGGGTAGGATACCAAAGAGCCCAAGGAGTGAAGGAAGAGGCGAAAGCCCTGCTGGATGATTTCAGCGAAGATGGGTTGAAAGAAATGAAAAATCGCTACGACTCAGAAGGCATATCCCCAGGTGGAGCCGCTGACATGTTAGCCCTCACGATATTGATAGATTCATTAACACAATAATATTCATTAAAAACCACAAATTATGGTAGAACTGATTCCACACGGAGTTTATCTCCTTGACGGACAGAAGATTGTCGAGAATCCCGAGGGGATGCCCGGCAAAGACGAGGCCCGTGAGAACACAATCGCCTATAGCATCCTCCGTTCTCATGATGTCCAGGGTACTAAAGGCGCCAAACTTAAGGTCAGGTTCGACGCTATGGCGTCACACGACATTACTTATGTCGGTATCATCCAGACAGCCCGTGCCAGCGGTCTCGAGAAATTCCCGATCCCTTACGCCATGACCAACTGCCACAACTCCCTGTGCGCTGTCGGCGGCACCATTAACGAGGACGACCACGTGTTCGGACTCTCAGCGGCTAAGAAATATGGCGGTATATATGTTCCCGCCAACCAGGCTGTCATCCACCAGTATGTACGTGAGGCCCTCGCGACCTGTGGTGGCATGGTTCTCGGTTCCGACTCCCACACCCGTTACGGTTCCCTGGGCTGCATGGGTGTCGGCGAAGGTGGTGGCGAGCTTGTGAAACAGCT
>ONSC01000146.1 GCA_900320365.1 uncultured Bacteroidales bacterium | reverse complement strand
TTATTGATAGATTACCCTTCTGCCATGTGTGCCAATCGTCTGGCACACATGGTTCGTTTATGCCCCCTATCCCTGCCATGTGGTGATTTAGCTTGGCACACATGGCACGGTGAGGTTGTTTCTCCATTTGGGAAACTGGAGAAAAATCCTTAATATTGAGAAGTAATAAACTTGAATAATATGAAAAATTTCAAAAATCAGTCGCTTTGGCGCATAGATGTTGCGTCTTCTTCGGAAACTCTTGAATTCCAATTGGTTACAACAGATCATCTCTCGGAGGGGATTTGGTTCAGAGATGACCAGGATTTTAAGGTTGGGATGAATTATGTTGCTATTATCGCAATATCTTCGGGCATAATTGTATTAGGGTTCATACTAATGTCTAACCATGTGCACTTGGTTCTCCAATGCTCCCGCGTACAGGCTGAATGGTTTATAAACGAACTTAAGAGGAGATATTCGGAATATCTTCACCACCGTTACGGCACTGATGATTTCCTTCGGCATATTTCTGTTGATATTCAGTCGGTTGCCCTTGAAGATGAATCGCTCGAAAGAGCTCTGGCATACATAATCATGAATTGCGTTGCCGCCAATATTTGTTTGACACCCAATGATTATCCCTGGAGCAGTGCTGGCTCTTACTTCAAGATTACCGCTCCTAAAGGTGTCCGGTTTGGAAAACTGTCAATAAGTGCGCGAAGGAGAATACTCCACAGCAGAACTGTCCTGCCAGATGATGTGTTGATCGGGGAAGACGGATATATTCTGCCAATGTCATATATTCCAGTGAAGTTTGTGGAATCCATATTCAGGACTCCTAAGAGGCTGAATTACTTTCTGATGAACTCTTCGAAGGCCAAGAAGCGCCTCGCTTCGGAAGAGGGGCTTCCTTCTTTTACGGACCAGGTGGTTCTGGCCGCCATACCCGATTTGTGCAGGTCATTATTCCGAAAGCCGTCAGCGGCGGTGTTGTCAGAAGAGGAGATGACAGAGTTGGTCAAACAAGTGCGCCGTCGTTTCAGTTCAGATGTCCATCAGATTTCCCGGTTATTAGGTATTGAATATTCAAAGGTCACTCGAATGCTGGAGGAGTTTTAAATGCATCCCTCTCGAGGCGTTCTCTCAGTATTCGAGTCCCTTTTCCTGCTATGTGTGCCATCCGCTTGGCACACATGGTCTGTTTATGCCCCCTTTTCCTGCTATGTGTGCCATTCTCCTGGCACACATGGCTGGTTTAAGCCACTATTCCTGCCATGTGGTGCTTCCATCTGGCACACATGGCACGGTCGAAGCGGCTGAAAGGGGATGTCACATCGAGGAAGGTGCGTCGAGGCGTAGCTCTGGCTTTCGGGCCGAGCTGCGCCTCAAGCCTATAGCGAGCAAGAGGGCGAGGACGCAGACGGTCACGAACATGATCTCCACGCCCACGGCCCCGGAAGCCTGACCGGCTGCCGCATCAAGAGCGCCATTTCCGGCGGCACCCATGTCATTGCCGGCTTGACCGGCAATCCCTGACCGTGCCGCCAGGATCTTCCCGGCGAACATCTTAAAGAGCATAAGCCCCAGGTTTTGCACCCAATATGTTAGCGCATAGGCGGTCCCGAGCACCTTCGCAGGAACCAGTTTCGGCACTGAAGGCCACATGGCGGCAGGCACAAGGGAATATCCGAAACCAAGGAATACCATGGAGAGATATCCATAGAAAGGCACTCCCGCGGGAGCGAAAGCAAGGAGCAGGTGGGCAATAAGGGCTAGAATCGCTCCGGCCACCATCCAGCGGGTTCCTTTGCCGATTTTGTCCACCATGATTCCGAATAGAGGGGCGAATATCACCGTGGAGAAAGGAAGCATGGAGACCATCCAACTGGCTGCTTCCACAGGCACCCCAAACCGGGGAATCAGTATCGCGCTGGCGAATTTCTTGAAGGAGATTATGCTGCTGTAGAAGAACACGCAAAGCAGGGCGATCATGATGAATTGCTTGTTTTTCAGCAGCCCCAGCACGTCGGAGAACCGGAAAGGCCCCTCCTTGGTGGAGGATTCTTCGTTTCGCTCAGGATGACAGGAGGTGCGGTCGAACCCCGCATCCATGGCGACGAATATCGCCCACAGGATCATCCCCGCGACCATCAACCCAAGTCCCAGGAAGGCCGGCCTGGCCGTCTCCGCCAATGAATATATCTCACCGGGAGCCTTTGCGGCCACGAGCCTAGGCGACATTACCAGGGCGAAGGCTGTTCCGAGCCTTGCTATCGCCAACTGCAAGCCCATAGCGAAAGCCATGGGTCCGTCCTTGAACCATTTGGCGATTGACCGCGTCACCGCCACTCCGGCAATCTCACTACCCAGCCCGAATAGCATACACCCGACATAAGCCACAGAAAGAGAAGTTTTTGGCGGAAGTCCGGACGTTATCGCCCAGGCGACCATGGCGGCACCGCCGGCCATCATCGCGACAAATATGGATCCGGTGATCCGGACGCCCCATTTGTCCAGGAGCATCCCGCATATCACCAGGCCTCCGAAAACGCACAGGACGGAATAACCGCTGGTGTATAACCCGTAATCCGCTGAGTTCCAACCAAGTTCCAGAAGTGAAGGGTTCTCGAACAGGTGCGACAAGGTGCTGAACATGTCGTCGAAGAAGTACGATGCGAACATCGGCACAACCAGGCATGCCAGGGCCAGCCAGGGGGCGAGTTTGGTTGATTTATGGTCAGGTTTTCTCATGATTCCAGCTTTGTGTGGAGTACTGTCACGAATATACGAAAAAGATTCTTCACTTCGTTCAGAATGACAAGGCTAACCATGGTAAGCCAAGGCAAGGCTAACCAAGATAAGGTAAAAGCGGGCGCCCCGATACGGAGCGCCCGCCTAGCAATGGTGTCAGGGTCAATTCTGAGACTCTGGATGACATGGTCAATCAGTCGGCATGGCTTGGATCACTTCGACAGTCGCATTAGCGGTCGCTAATGCTTCTTGCCATGCTGAATCAGCCTTATAAGCGTCCACGAGGTTGGCGGGAACATAAACAGCCTCAACTGTAATCTTTTGTACGCCAGAACTCTGGCACTTGAAAGTATTCTCTAATACCGGAACGACACTAGCTTTGGATAAATAGATACTTATATTTAAAGGTGTCGCTCCCGTGTAGTAGTATAATTGACCATTGGTAAAACCACTAAAGTTCGGGCCCAACTTCAGTTTCGTGATACTGGTTAACTGTGCGCCCGGTAATGATATGATGCTCGGAAGGTCTAACTCTGACAGCGAGTTCATGTACAAGAATGTGTTGGTGTAAGCTGTTTCAAAGCTCGGAATCTCCAACAATGTCAAAGGGCTCCAGGCGAAAGCCATTGTGCCTAGCGTCCGCTTGAGGTTTGGTAATCTCAACTTAGTCAGACCAGTAGAGGCCAGAGACTCGTAATTAATTACTTGGAGTGAGGTTACCTCTGAGACTCCATTCGCGTCAACTATGCCAAGGGAAGTGAGGTTACGACAATTGTTGAATGCGTATTTTCCAAACGAAGTCACCATGTGAGGCTGGGCGAATGTGACTTTCTCCAATGCCGAGCATGAATTGAATGTCATTTCACTCACGGTCGTAATCGCTCCTAAATGAGCGGTTTTGAGTTTCGGGCAACAATTGAACGCCTTCTGTCCAAGATTTCTCAGATCCTGGAAGTATACCCTTAATATTCCGCTGCTCTCAAATGCGCTTTCACCGATCTGAGTATTACTTGTGTTAGCCATCAATGCCCAGTCAAGGTTTCCACAGTTCATGAAAGCCCGCTTTCCTATACTTGTGAGATAGAAGTATGTGTCAAAATAGTTATCAGGATAACTCGCCCATGAGGTGCCGCCATCTTTCATCACCAGGTTCGAACAACCGTTGAAAGCGTCATTCCCAATTGTGATCACATCCTCTGGTATAGGCATCTTGCTCATTGCGGTGCAGCCCATGAAGGCTTCGTCGGGGATTACTTCCAAAGAAGAGAACTCGGCAGAGGAGAGGCTTGAGCAATTCTTGAATGCTCCCTGACCTAAATCTACGGGACCGGAGAAGTAGACGGAGTAGACTTTGCTGTTCTCAAAAGCGTTTGCGCCGATTTGGGTCGCGCTGTTGGAACCCAGCGCCCAATCGAGGCTTGAGCAGTCCTTGAACGCTCTGTCTCCGATGCTGGCTAGTCTGGGATAGTTATCCCATCCCCCGGAACCGTAATCAATGGACCAGTCGATAGGCACAAGACCTGAATTCGCCACCCATGATGCCCGCATAAGAGTGCAGCCATTGAATGCGTCATCCCCGATGGAGGTCAAGGAATCCACGGGTGCCGGCATCATAAGAAGTTTAGAACAGTCCTTGAAGGCACCCTCTCCGATCTCCGTGACCGTAAAGGGCAAGGAAACAAAGTCCAAGGTTTCAGAAGCGTAGGAATATGTATCCGTTTTGCCGAAGGTGTATGGAGCTATCTTGGTGACGTCTCCATTAAATGTAGTAGCCATGAATTCGATTCCCTCCATTGATATTGGCGAAGGAGGAGTTGACTTAGGCTCGTAGCGTTTCACGGGCGGAAGGGCCATCTGTGAGGTGACAGTCGCCCCATAATCGCCGTCATACCATTGGCCAAGGCTTGTACCCTCGTTCCCGACCAGATGGTACCAGATTTCCTTGTTGCTCTGGTAGATGACAAAGTGGTCAAGTAATAATTCCCATCCGGGGCGGGAGGTAATGAAGGCCATCGTTCCGGGAATCCGGATCTCGAGGTTCTCGTTCGCTGGCACGTTATCACTACCGAATGCATCCGTTGACAGAGAGATATTGTCGGGATCGGTGTCGCTCAGAGTTACTTTAGTCAGATTAGAACAACCGTCGAATGCCCAACTGTCAATGCTGGTCACGCCAGCGGGAATGTCGATCCGAGTTATGGAGGAGTTACATAATGCCGCCCAGCCAATACGTGTCAAACTCTCGGGAAGCATGACCCTGACGACAGTTGCACCATACATGGACTGTGCCCCGAGGGATGTTACACCTTCGGGTATTCTGTAAGACCAGCCGTCCATACCGGATGTCGCGAAGGCGACCATCTTACCGTTGTTGTCGATGATAAATCTACCATCAGATGATATCCTGTCGCTATTACCTATGAAACGTTTTAGGCCTACACAGCGCGTGAATGGATTGTCTTCGGAACCATAACTGATCGAACTCCATGAATCGGGAATATAGACTGATTCCAGGGAAACACAATCACTGAAGGCTCTATATCCCAGATCTGTCAGACTCTCCGGGAAAACAAACGACTGGAGCGATGCGCAGTTTTCAAACGCTTGATGGCCAATCGTTTCCACATTGTTTCCTAAGTGGATATCCGTAAGAGACCCGCAGTTCCTGAAAGCCTTCGCTCCAATAGTCCCCACTTTGTCGGGTAGAAATACTTCCGTGATATTGGAGTTTTCGAACAGATTATCAGGGATTTCCGTGATGTCTATGTTAATCCTCAGGATTCCTATGCCATCAGAACCAGGGGCTGTGTTCATTGGAGAATAGCTCTGCCAACTATTCGGGATATTTACAATCGCAGCTGAACCGTCAGCGGTCTTGTACCAAATCTGGTAATCCGGCTGTTTAAAGTGGTATCTGGTCTCGTAATCGCTCCAGTATTGAGCTGTTTTGTAACTGGG
>ONSC01000030.1 GCA_900320365.1 uncultured Bacteroidales bacterium | reverse complement strand
TGTCGGAGCCATATTTATCCATGGCATCGTACCAGCTCATTCTCGGGAGCGGGTCGGGAATATCCACATTCAGGACATTCTTGAACAGGGTCCGCATCATGCCTTCGAACATATTCAGGACATCTTCCTGCTCGACGAAGCTCATCTCGCAGTCGATCTGGGTGAACTCCGGCTGGCGGTCGGCCCTGAGGTCCTCATCCCTGAAGCAGCGGACGATCTGGAAATACCTGTCGTAGCCGGCGACCATCAGCAGCTGCTTGAAGGTCTGGGGAGACTGCGGAAGGGCGTAGAACTGGCCTTGGTTCATCCTGGAAGGGACCACGAAATCGCGGGCTCCCTCGGGAGTTGACTTAATGAGATAAGGGGTCTCAATCTCCATGAAGTTCTTGGAATCGAGATAGTTCCGCACCTCGTGAGCCAGCCTGTGACGCAGAGCCAAAGCCTGCTGCAGGGGGTTCCTCCTAAGATCCAGATACCTATACTTGGCTCTGATGTCCTCGCCTCCGTCGCTCTCGTCCTCAATGGTGAAGGGCGGGGTCACGGATTTGTTGAGAATATTGATGGACTCAAGTTTGATCTCGATGTCTCCGGTGGGCATCTTGGGGTTTTTGCTCTGGCGCTCAAGAACCTCTCCGACTGCCTGGATCACGAACTCTCTTCCGAGTGATGTGGCGGTCTCGACAAGGGCCGGATCAGCGTCGGCCTCAACCACTAGCTGGGTGATGCCATAACGGTCGCGGAGGTCTATGAAAGTCATTCCTCCGAGTTTCCTCGACCTCTGAACCCAACCGGCCAGGGTCACTTTCTGTCCTACGTTGGCGATACGAAGCTCGCCGCAAGTGTGGTCTCTGTACATATTGTTTTTGTTAATATTCCAACAAGTCTGCAAATTTAGCGATTTATGTCCAACTTTGATAGAAGAAAATGAGTTATCTTTGTGTCTATGGAAGTTAGAGCGAAGAAAGCCCTTGGGCAGCATTTCTTGACAGACCAGGATATCGCCCGCAGAATAGTCGGTGCCCTGCAGGGCTCCCCAGTCCTTGAGGTCGGCCCCGGCATGGGGGTGTTAACCCAATATCTCATCCCTCGTTTGGCGGACGGTGCCAGCTCTGGCGGCTCGACCGCCTCGCCTTGCGAGGCCCCTCCCATCGCAAGCGATGGGCCCCTCCCTCTTAACGTGCCGAGGGTGGCAGTGGTCTCGCCATCCAGACTGGCACCGTCCGCCTCCCGATTGAAAGCCATCGAGATTGACAAGGAGAGTGTGGGGTATTTGAAGAAGCATTATCCGGAGCTGGGGGACGGACTGATTGAGGGGGATTTCCTGAAGATGGATCTCGGGGGCGTGTTCCCGGGCCAGTTCTCGATCATCGGCAACTTCCCGTACAACATCTCCTCCCAGATATTCTTCAAGATCATCGACAACCGCGACCAGATTCCTGAAGTCGTGTGCATGATTCAGAAGGAGGTGGCGGAGCGCATCGCCGAGAAGCCCGGCACGAAGACTTACGGCATCCTGTCCGTATTCCTCCAGGCGTGGTATGACATTGAATATCTATTCACTGTTGGTTCCGGTGCTTTCAATCCCCCACCCAAGGTCCAGTCTGCCGTGATACGCTTGACACGTAACAACCGGACTTCGCTGGGTTGCGACGAGAAGCTATTCAAGACTGTCGTCAAGACCGCTTTCGGTCAGCGCCGCAAAACCCTGCGCAACTCCCTGAAACCACTAATCTCACAGGCCGGACGGCCGTCCGGGCCCGGCCGCGTCCATCCTCGCTCCGCTGCGGCTGAGTACGGCCTAAGCCCGGCAGCGACTCCGGCCAGTGCAGCTATGGCTGACCCGGTGTTCGAGTTGAGGCCTGAGCGGCTTAGCGTCGAGGACTTCATCGACCTGACACTGCGACTCACTTAAGATCGCAGCCCCCGTGTTACGGAAATAATTGATTAGCAATCAAATAAGCAAATAGATGGTCTTGATTTTGGGGCCATCTGTTTGCTTATTTACCCATCAATCAACAACTTCCATAACACGGCCCTCAGTGGCGTCCTGAAATAAGTATAGCAAAAAACGGAAAAATTGATATATTTGAAAAACAATGATTGGCAACATTCTCGTCATACTGTTTTTCCTTCTCAGCCCGGCATGCGTGCTATGGCTATGCCGACGCATTCCGGTGCTGGATAAGATCGGACCGGTGCTGATTCTCTATATTATCGGAATCATATTCGGGAATATATTCCATCCTTCCGGAATGTCTGGCATTCAAGAGGTTCTGTCCAGTGCCACAGTCCCGCTGGCCATACCGCTGATGCTGTTTTCCTGCACCTTCCAACGAAGCAAGACTAGAAGCCAGCTGCTCGCTCTCCTGTTAGGCCTGGCCGCCGTGACTCTCTCGGTTTTAGCCGGATATTTTCTGTTCGGAAGGAACATTGAAGATGGCGCGAAAATAGGCGGAATGCTGACCGGAGTCTACACCGGAGGGACCATCAATCTGGCTTCCCTCAAGGTGATGCTGGATGTCCCCGAGGAGACATTCATCCTTTTGAACTCGTTTGACATGGCCATCAGCTTCCTGTACCTGACTTTCCTGTTATCTGTCGGGATACGCCTGTTCCGCCGCTGGCTGCCCGTGGAGGCAAGCGGTGATGATCAAGAGGTTAAAGGGCCGGATAAAGATCAGCCATTCAAGGGTCTATTCACGAAGCAGGGATTCCGGGACGCATTATTCCTACTGGGTGTAGACGCCTTGATAATAGGTGTTTCCGCCGGGCTGGGCCTTCTCGCCGGGGATGGAGCGTTCATGACCGTGCTGATTCTCAGCTTGACCACTCTCGGCATAGCGGCCTCCTTCTGGAAGCCGATCAAAAAGCGTAAATATGGCTACGACATCGGGATGTATTGCATCTATGTGTTCTCAGTCGTGGTGGCGTCGATGGCGGATTTGCGTTCACTCAGCATTAGCGGCAGCTTGAATATGTTGGGCTACCTGACTTTCGTGATATTCTTCTCTTTACTTCTGGAAGTCCTGGCAGCGAAACCGTTAAAGGTCGATGCTGACACAATGACTGTCAGCTCTGTAGCCTACATCTGCTCGCCACCTTTTGTTCCGATGATGGCCGCAGCCATGAAAAACAAGTCCGTACTCGCAGGAGGTCTCTCAGTCGGTGTCGTCGGCTATGCCGTCGGAAACTATCTCGGTTTTCTCATTGCCCGCCTCCTGGAGACCCTCTCATAAACCACTCACCCGCAAGGAGACCCTCGGCAGCCCGTTAGAAAGCCGTTCTTTTCGGCTCTTTTCAGTATAGAATCAAGCGAATCCGTCTACCCGATCAAGTCCCTGGCGGTTTACCCGCTTTGCATGCGTGTTACGGAAATGATTAATATCTAGCACTTTAAATAATCAGATGGTAGCTAATTCAGGACCATCTGTTCTCGTTTCCGCTTATCAATTAACGACTTCCATAACACGGACTCCTTTTATCATTAAGGAAAGCTTGTTTTTATTATATTCGCAATAATAAACTATGAGAAACGATGGAAGCGAGACATGCGTTTATAAAAGGTCTGGCGGGTAACGGGATATTCTACCGCACAGAGGATTTTCTAGTACTTATTACTATTGTCAGCGTTTTAACCAGGGAGATGAATCTTGTGGTAATTGGGTTCTGTCCAATGTTTAACCACATCCATTTCTTTTTCAAAAGTATCAGCCTTCGTCTACTGAGATCTTTTATTCAAAAGATGGCCATCACATTCGTCAAGGAATACAATAGAGAATATGCCAGAAAAGGTAGTTTGTTCCAAAAACCATTTGGGTATTCTCTCAAAAAGGTGGTAAAGATTATTCTTGGAACCGTGGCGTATGTATTCAATAATCCTGTAGCGGGGAAGTTGTACCCATATGCTATTGAATACAAATGGAGCCTGTTGGCTTATCTGAAATCCGACTGCCCCTTTTCCAGGCCACTTCGCAAAAGAGCTTGCCGCAATGCCATGAGAAAAGCATTGAACATGGTTGATTATTTCCACTCGAAGAATAAGTATCTCTCTTATTCCGCATTAAGAAACATCTTCTCAAATCTGAATGCGGATGAGTATCTTCAGATTATCGACTATATCTTGAGTAAATACAATTTTCTGTCTAAGGACTCATTGGAGGAGCTTTACAATAGTATTGACAAGATGCTGACAGCGATTGACTCCAACGCCGGTTCCGAGTTTGACCTTGAAGACGAGTACGGAGATCATTCGTGCTACAGAGATATGCTTAGGATAGTAAAGAAACTCGGATATAACGATAAACAACTCAACTTCGAGGCGATTCCTAAGAGAGAACTGGTTTTTCTTTTCAATTATTTAAGTAGAAACACTAAAGCACCGTCTTCATGTCTCAAGAAATTCCTACACATGTCTTCTGTTCAGTAATAACAGCAAACTGTTCAGTAATAACAGATAGGGGCGTGTTATGGAAACAATTATAATCCAGCACTTTACACAATCAGATGGTCCCGAAATCGAGACCATCTGATGCGGGGCTGGCGCTTTACCTGAAGATATTCATGACCTGGACGCAGGCGCGGGCGTCATGCATCGGGAACATGCGGAAAGCGATAGTGTCTACAGAGTCGTTGAGATGCTCCTTGATGTAGTCCCAGATACGCATGGCATAGTCAGCCCCCTCAGGGACGCTCTGATACTTCCAGGCGCACAGGTTGGCGATCAGGGCCTCAGCTTGGACCCACGGAACCATCTGGTTGTCAATCTCCTCATCAGCATCTTTGCCATACACCACAAAGCCCTCTCCGCTCATCCCGTCCATTCCAGACTTGTAGAGCTGGAGGCAGGTGTCTTTCACATGGTTGATCACATCCATGTCACAAATGGCGTAGGCGGCGTCAAGAATCGACCAAGATGCCTCGAGATCCACTCCGTACATGCAACCGGAAGGAATCAAGTTCCAGTCCTTGCCGAAACGAGGCTCAAGATGACCGGTCTGTGGATTGAAGAACTCACTGACCATCACGTCGATAAGATCAGCGATCACTCCACGCAGAGAAGGATCCCTCCAAACCCTGTAAAGATTGGAATAGCTCTCGAGAAGATACAGGTGGGAGACCGCGATCCGGGACTCGTCTTTCACGTTGAAATCCCTGGTGAGAGCCTCCTTGTAACCCCCAAGGGTGAGGTCGTGGAACTCCTTCTCGACAATCTTATAGAGATTGATGGCCTGCTTGAGAGACTCATCGTCTTTCGTGGCCCCGTAGAACTCACTCAACGCATAAATAGCGAGAGCCTGGTTGCTCAGGATGGCGTCGGTGTCTTTCTTCTCGCCCCAAGAGTCGACGTAGACAAACGCTCCGCCATACTTGTGGTCGATGAAATGCTGGATGAAATAATCTTTGCCGTTCATGGCCGGCATCAGATATTCCTTTTTCCGGAACAACCTGTAGGCGTTGGAGAAAGCCCAGATTATGCGCGCGTTAAGCTGCTCCTCCCTGTCGGCGTCCTTGTCGGCGGCAAGCCCCTCGGCGATCTTCCCGTAGAAGCCGCCTCGGGGATCTTGCATGCCGGACCAGAACTTGAGGATGTCCCACTCAAGGACTTCCTTGACTTCTTTCAAAAGAATGTCTGTTCTTCCTGTCATGACGACTGTATTTAAGTTTTACAGCGTCTTGATGTGGATGTTGCGCCAACGGACCTTGATTCCGCCACCATCATGGATCTGGAGGCAGATCCTGCCCCTACCCCTGCCGATGGCCTCATCGGTGATGTCGGTCATAGGCTCACCGTTGAGCCAGGACTGGAGATGGTCGCCCTCAAGACGGATGCGCATGGTGTTCCATTCGCCATATTTGAGGATGTTCTCCTTCTCGTCCGGAATCTGGTAGAGCCAGCCACGGCCGTATGACTCGTACACTCCGCCGGTGTCGTGGTTCGGCGGGGCAACCTCGACCTGCCAGCCGCTGACCTTTACGCCCTCAGGGACGATGGAACGGATGAACACACCCGAATTGCCGTCAGCGAACTGCTGGAATTCAAGGGTGAGATCGAAATTGTAATAATAATCCTCAGTTCCGAAATATCCGTAAGCCTTGTCGGGGCCGCTCTCGCAAACCAGATTGCCCTCATCGTCGACATACCACAGCTCAGTGCCGTAGTTGATCCATCCAGTGAGGTCCTTGCCATTGAAGAGATCCTTCTCAACCGGCTCGGGATCAGGAAGTTCCTTGATCTTGACATTCCTGAACCAAGCGGGATAACCGTGATCCTGGAGGCAGATGTGACCGGTCGGAGACATGCCGTACTCGGTGCAGTCAGCCCACTTGCCGGCAGCCTTGCGGGCGAACCAATCCTCGCTCCAAGCGTCGAACTCAACTGTGACTTTCCCGTTCAGGAGATAGGTGACGTGACCGTTGTCAAAGATGATCTCGCTCTGGTTCCACTGCCCGGCGGGCTTGAGGTCACGCTTGTCGAAATCGGGGACATACATGGCGTAGTCCACGGCGCATCTCTGCCAAGGCTCAAGCACATAGCCGTCGTTCATCTCAGTGAAGTTATCATCATCAATCAGCTGATACTCAGGACCTGTGACATAAGGGACCTTGAGGACGGGATTCTCGACGACATGGTACATCACGCCGCTGTTGCCGCCCTTACTGATCTTCCACTCCCACTTGAGGTCGAAGTTGGTGTATTCCTTTTCGGTGACGATATATCCATTAGCGTCGCTTCCACCTCCGTCAGCCTGGATGGTACCATCGACGACAGCCCAAGGACCGGTCAGCTCCTTGCCATTATAATCCCTCCAACCATTAAGTGACTCACCGTCGAACAGGAGTTGCCATCCCTCAGCTTTCTCTTTGGAAGTCAACGTGTTCTGCTTAGGGGAGCAGCTTGCCAACGCGAAAGCGGCAATCAGCGTCGCCCCAGTCCAATAAATAAACTTTCTCATATCTTTTGTTATTAGAATGAAACAATTGTCAAATGGCCAGAATCCCCATGATCATGAAGAACAGTATGATCAACAGGACCACTGACACCGTGACGCAGCCGCAACCGCATCCGATGCCTTTTTTGGCGCCCTCGGTGAAGCCCCGGTCCCCTTCTCCGCTACGGGAGAACAAGAGACCTATAATGCCTCCGACCAATGCGCAAGTCAAGATAAATTTCAGCATAATGAACAAATTTAATACTTTTCCTCACTATTTCAATAGTCACGCCGAATTGTTATCTTTGTGAAAGGATAAAAAACTCTTAAAACATGTTCTCAAAAGATATCTATATCGCCAGAAGAAAGGCTCTGATCGAGAAGATGGCGGCCACCGCTCCTGAGGGGAAACGCGGTATCGCCCTGTTTGTCGGAAATGTGGAGGCGGCTGCCCAGTACAAGGATAACGCCTACAAATTCAGGCAGGATTCTTCCTGGCTGTATTATTTCGGACTGGACGAGCCCCGCTACGGAGCAGTGATTGATTTGGACAACGGGGAAGAGACAATCTACGCCGATGACGTCGAGATCGGGGATATTATCTGGATGGGTCCTCAACCGTCCGTGGCATCCAAGGCGGCGGAGGTCGGAATCGGAAAATCAGCGTCCTACGGAGCATTGAGCGTGGCAGTCACAAAGGCTTTGGCCACCGGCAGGACTATTCATTTCCTCCCCCCGTCGAGATATTACAACACCATGAAACTGGCTTCCCTCACAGGGATTCCTGAGGAGCTGGTCGGCAAGGTCGCCCCGATAGCTGAGGATGGCGGACGTCATGCGTCCGAGGAGCTTGTCAAGGCTGTGATCTCGATGAGGCTTGTCAAGGAACCATGTGAGATTGAGCAACTTGACGATGCCGGAGCACTCGGACAGGAGATGCACTCCATCGGCCGTGACAACATAAAGATCGGGATTGTCGAGCAGGATATAGTCGGAAAGATGGAGGGGCTGGTGCTCCAGAAAGGTTGGGGTGTCTCTTTCCCGACCATCTTGACACAGCACGGCGAGACCCTTCACAACCACCTCCACGACAAGATCGTTGAGCCGGGCAAACTGATGGTCATCGACGCCGGAGCCGAGAACAACATGCACTACGCATCCGACTTCACGAGGACTTACCCGACCTCGGGGAAATTCACCACGAAACAACGGGAGGTTTACCAGATTGTCTGCGACTGCAACGAGTTGGCTTTCAGCTTGACAAAGCCGGGTGTCGCCTTCAGGGATGTCCACCTCGCCACCGCGAGGAAGATGCTCGAGGGTCTAAGCGCCCTGGATCTTGTCAAGGGAGACCTCGACACTATGGTCGCCGAGGGCATCGCCGGCCTGTTCCAGCCCCACGGCCTCGGCCACAACATGGGTATGGATGTACACGACATGGAGGATCTCGGTGAGAACCTTGTGGGCTACGACCCGGATCAGAAGCGTGCCAACCAGCTGGGCCTTGGAAGCCTTCGCATGGCCCGCAAGCTTGTCCCTGGCCATGTCATCACCGATGAGCCGGGAATATATTTCATCCCCGCCCTTATCGAGAAGTGGAAGTCTGAGGGCACAGGTAAAGGATTCGTCAACTTCGCCAAGCTGGAGTCCTATTACGACTTCGGCGGGATCCGCCTGGAGGACGATGTCCTGGTGACCGAAGACGGAGCCAGACGCACCGGCCCGAACCGCCTCCCCATCCAGCCAGACGACGTGGAATCCGCCATGTCATCCTAAACACTAATGTCTATAGTCATAATCATATTGGCCGTCCTGGCCGGAATCATAGGAATCGCCGGGAGCATTCTTCCAGGCCTTCCCGGACCACCGGTCAGTTGGGCCGGACTGCTTATCCTCTACCTCTGGGGCAATGGGACCAACGGAGCAGGCGACCCTATATCCACAAAGTTCCTCCTGATCTGGCTTGCCATCACAATCGTGGTTTGCGTCGTGGACTACGTGGTCCCGGCATATTTCACCAGGATCACAGGGGGGAGCAAAGCGGCCGGACGGGGAGCCATCATCGGCCTTATTGTCGGGATGTTCGTGCCACCGGTGGGAATAATTCTGGGGACTCTCGGAGGAGCTTTCCTGGCTGAGTACCTGGTGGCCAGGAAAGACGGCTGGGAGTCTTCGAAATCAGCCATAGGGGCCCTCCTGGGCTTCTTTTTCGGCACCGGAATCAAACTTATCGCCAGCGGCTTGATGATGTACCACATAATCGTATTCATAAGATGAGCGACACAAGGCATCAGGCTTTCCTCTCCGAGGTAAAGAGAATCCTCCCGAAAGAGAGCATCTACACAGACGATTTGAGATGTCTCGCCTGGGGAACAGACGCCGGTTTTTACAGGCTTATTCCCAAAATCATCATCCGCTCCGGAAATGAGGAGGAAGTGTCCAAAGTCTTGTCACTGGCTAGCCGCATGAAGGTGCCTGTCACTTTCAGGGCTGCCGGAACAAGCCTCTCCGGCCAGGCCATAAGCGACTCTGTCCTGCTTGTGGCAGGGAAGAATTGGGAGAGATTCAAAGTGGACCCGGGTAGCGGAAATGTGACTTTGGAGCCTGGTATAGTCGGAGCCAGGGTGAACGCCATCCTTAAACCATTCGGGCGTAAATTCGGACCGGACCCGGCTTCAATCGGCTCATGCATGGTGGGCGGGATCGTGATGAACAACGCCTCCGGAATGAGCTGCGGCACACACGCCAACTCAGACAAGATGATGATCTCGGCCAGGATGGTGCTCCCGGACGGGACTGTCCTCGACACTGGCGACGAGGATTCGAAGGCCGCTTTCCGTTCCAGCCACCCGGAGTTCCTTAAGGCGATAGAGGATCTCCACCGGGAAGTCATTTCCAACCAGCGACTTACAGACAGGATAAAGCATAAGTATTCAATCAAGAATGTTACCGGTCTCAACCTGCTGCCGCTAGTGACTTTCGACGACCCGTTCGACATCATGGCCCACTTGCTCGTGGGTTCGGAAGGAACGCTGGCTTTCCTGAGCCGGGTCACGATGAAGACTCTTCCGCTCGCCCCCTTCAAGGCCAGCGCGATGATCTATTTCGGATCCATAAAAGAGGCCGCGGAGGCGGTTGTGGCGATGAAACGGGACGAAGGATCCATTATAAACGCCGCCGAGTTGCTCGACAAGAGGTCGCTGATGTCCGTCTCTGACCCGATGCTGGAGAAGTACCCGGACAAAGACCTCACAGCTGTGCTGACCGAGACCACGGGATCCTCCCGGGAAGAGCTGGAATCAAATATCTCCTCTATAGTTTCCTCCTTGGAAGGGTTCGAAGTATTGTCCGACTCGGGACTGCCCGAGTTCACTAGTGATCCTGAGACTTGCTCTAAATATTGGGCGATTCGTTCCGGAATATTCCCATCCGTTGGAGGCATGAGGCGCCAAGGGACCACGTGTCTCATAGAAGACGTGGCTTTCCATATCGAGGATCTCCCCAATGCGACAGTGGATCTGTCCAACCTGCTTGACAAGCATGGGTATGACGACTCCTGCATCTACGGCCACGCACTCGAGGGCAACTTCCACTTCATCATCAACCAATCCTTCGACTCTGAGGCTGAGGTGAAAAGGTACGAGGAGATGATCCGGGATGTGGCGGGAATAGTCGTCGGAAAATATGACGGTTCCTTGAAGGCGGAGCACGGTACCGGCCGAAACATGGCTCCTTTCGTGGAATACGAGTGGGGGGCCGAGGCCTTCAAGGTCATGGAAAGGATCAAGGAAATATTTGATCCTGAGGGGATTCTCAATCCTGGGGTGATATTCAACAATGATCCCGGATGCTTCCTGAAGGATTTCAAGCCGCTGCCTGTCCTGCCGTATGGAGAGAAGATCAACAAGTGCATCGAATGTGGCTTTTGCGAGGTGAATTGTGTGTCCTGCGGTTTCACTTTATCTTCAAGGACCAGAATTGTCGCCCGCAGGGAAATAGCCCGTCTGGAGGCGGATCCATTGAAGTCCGAGGCCGACAGGGAACGTCTCGCGAGACTACTCAAGGAGTATTCCTACCTGGGAGATGAGACATGCGCTGCGGACGGGCTCTGCTCAATGTCTTGCCCGATGGGTATCGATGTCAGCGACATGACCCACCTGATCCGTGAGGAGAAAACACATCTGGGTTCTTTCAAGCGAAGGGTCTGGTCACTCGCCGCCGATCATTTCCCGATTGTGAAAACCGGTGTCCGGACCGCCCTGGGATTGGCTTCGGCCGGAGACGCCATCCTTGGAGACAAAGCCATGTCAGCCGTTGGTAAAGGGCTCCACGGAAGCCTGGGACTGCCGCTTTGGACTCCTTCCACCCCTAAACCCTTCTCCCCATCCTCTCACCCTGAGCCTTCCTGTCATCCTGAGCCAAGCGAAGGACCCCTAAAAGTCGTCTATTTCCCTTCCTGCCTCAACCAGATGATGGGCCTGCCCCGCCATGGGAGCGTGGTGGAAAAGCCTCTGGTCGAAGAGATGGTTTCCCTGCTGGGCAAAGCGGGATACGAGGTGATATTCCCGGAAAAGATGGAAAAACTGTGCTGTGGGATGATGTGGGAGAGTAAGGGAATGCCTGATTTAGCCGACAAGAAATCCAAGGAATTGGAGGAAGCTCTCTTGAAGGCGTCCGAGAACGGCCGGTGGCCTGTACTGTGCGACCAGAGTCCTTGCCTGCACCGGATGAGGAAAAACATCCGGTCCATGAAGTTGTACGAGCCGGCGGAGTTCATAATGACATTCCTTAAAGACCGTTTGGTCTTCCACAAGGACGACACACCGGTGGCTGTCCATGTCACTTGCTCCACCAAGTTGATGGGGCTTTCGGGCACGATCATATCACTGGCCAAGATGTGTTCGACTAATGTGATCGTGCCTGAGGAAGTAGGCTGCTGCGGATTCGCTGGTGACAAGGGTATGACTCACCCCGAGTTGAACACCTGGGCTTTACGTAAACTCAAAGACAGCGTGAAGGGAGCCAAAGTGGGGTATTCCAACTCACGCACATGTGAGATCGGCCTGTCCGGACACTCGGGAATCCCATATATGTCAATTGCGTATCTCGTTGATTCACATACAACTAAAGGTGAATAAAAAAAAGAGAATTGTTTTTTATCGATAATATCCCTAAATTTATTGGATTTTAGGAAATAGCGAAATGGCTGGAGGCAAAGGAAAATATTGGATTATCGGTCTGATCGGTTTACTGATCGGAGTCATTATCATGTCGGTGTTTGACACGGCGATGAACAAGACTTCGACCAATGAGTATTGCATGAGCTGCCATACTCATGAGCAAGCCGACCTAGACTGGAAGAAATCCCCCCATTACCTAAGCCATAGCGGAGTGATGACAGACTGCGCCGCCTGCCATCTCCCCCCGAAAGAGGATGGTCTCCTGAAATACTACATGGCTAAGTCCAAGATGGGCGCCAAGGACATTTGGACCAAGTGGACTAAAGACACCGACAAGATCGACTGGGAGTCTAAAAGATCCCTTGAGAACGCCCGCAAGATCGTCTACAATTCCTCTTGCGAGAAATGCCATGTGAATCTTTTCCCCGAGGGAATATCCGATGACGGCATCACAGCCCATCTCCACTATGAGGAAAACGTCAAAAAGCTCGGGCTTGACTGCATCAGCTGCCATCTGGATGTGGGCCATTATATGCCCGGATATGAGCATAAACGTCTGGAGGGCAAAGTTATAGAAGCAGACAACAGTCCCATTTACGAGACTCTGGCAAATGTCGATTCATTCACCGACTTCACGGAGACAGTCCCCGGGACTAAGGCCGCTATCCGGATGATAGCCGTCCCTGGAGGTGAATTCACCATGGGAAGTCCGGAGAAGGAACCGCTCCGGAATGCTGACGAGGGACCGCAAAAGAAGGTTAAGATCTCTCCGTTCTTCATGGGTGAGGTTGAGGTGACCTGGAGACAGTTCTGGGCTTTCTACAACGAGACCATGTCCGAGGGTCGCACTCCTCCCGAGAGGATTTACGCCAACAACAACCGTCCAGATGTGGATGCGGTCAGCGGCCCGACTCCCCCGTTCGGATTCCCCGACCAGGGATGGGGCATGGGTGACAGACCTGCCATCACGATGACCCATTATGCCGCCACCACCTTCTGCCAATGGCTCTCCCTTAAGACCGGGCGCCACTACCGCCTCCCTACCGAGGCTGAGTGGGAATATGCCGTCAGGGGCGGGACAGACACTCCTTACTTCTTTGAGGGTAATCCTAAGAAATATTCCAGAGGAGGATTCTTGAGCAAGCTCAAAGGAGCTGACACCACGATGATAGCCCGCTATGTGGTCTATTCCGAAGACAGCTCTGGAAAGACCCAAGAGCCGAATTCCGTCAAAGCCAATCCGTTCGGACTGAAGAACATGCTTGGAAACGTCATGGAATACTGCTCAGACTGGTACGCTGAAGACGCGTATTCCAAACTCGCTGACGGAGCCTCCGACCCTAAGGGTCCCTCTAGCGGTACTGAGCATGTGATCAGGGGCGGTAGCTATTCTGACGACGCATCCCTTGTACGCTGTGCCGCCAGAAGCCACACCGAGCATGACAAATGGTTGAAGACCGATCCTCAGAACCCCAAGAGCATCTGGTGGTACTCAGACATCAAGGGTATCGGGTTCAGGGTGGTCTGCGATGTGCCTGAATATTTGAAAGTCAATTAAATACTTAATTATTAATAACATCATGAGCGATAACAAAATGGACAGAAGATCCTTTCTCGGCACAAGCGCCAAGATCGGAGTAGCCGGAGTTGTCGGAGGAACCCTCCTCGCCTCCTGCGGCAAGAAAGAACCGAAGATTGTACCCCTCAGGCAACCCGGTGAGTACTACCTCCCCGAGCTTCCTGACAAGGCCATCGATGGCAAAGCCCTAAAGGTCGGTGTCATCGGCTGCGGCGGACGTGGCTCAGGTGCCATCATCAACCTTCTCGACGCCGCTGACGGAATCACCGTCACCGCTCTTGGAGACACTTTCGCTGACAGGCTTAACAACCTCAAGAACAAGCTGAAAGAAGAAAGGCAGCAAGAAGTTCCTGATGATCATTGCTTTGTCGGCTTCGACGCTTACAAGAAAGTCATCGACTCGGGTGTTGACATGGTCATTGTCGCCACTCCGCCCGTGTTCCGTCCGACCCATTTCCAGTACGCCACTGAGAAAGGTGTCCACTCATTCCTCGAGAAACCAATCGCCGTCGACTCAAAGGGCTACCGCCTGATCATGGCCACCGCCAAGCAGGCCGAGGCCAAGGGGCTGAGCGTTGTCTGCGGTACTCAGAGGCATCACCAGCGTCCCTATGTGGAGGCTTTCCAGAAGATTCAGGAAGGTATGATCGGTGAGATCACCGGAGGTAATGTCTATTGGAATGGTGGCATGCTCTGGTACAAGCAGAGGGAGAAGGGCTGGAGCGACATGGAGTGGATGATCCGCGACTGGGTCAACTGGAAGTGGCTATCCGGAGACCATATCGTTGAGCAGCATGTCCACAACATCGACGTGTTCAACTGGATGTTCGGCTACAAGCACCCCATCAAGGCCACCGGTTTCGGAAGCCGTCAGCGCAGGATCACCGGCGACCAGTACGACAACTTCAGTGTCGATTTCGAATATGAGAACGGCGTCCATCTCCACAGCATGTGCCGTCAGATCAGTGGTTGCTCCAACAATGTCAGCGAGGAGGTTCACGGAACGAAAGGCTACTGGAAATCCGCCGACCAGGCCATCTACGATCTCCAGGGCAATCAAATCTGGAAATTCGACGAGGAAGCATCCAAGGCTCAATTCAGCCAGGATAACCCTTATGTCCTTGAGCACGTTGACTGGGTCAACCATATCCGTAAGGGAACGGCTCACGTTGAGGCTGGCGAGTGCGGAATGTCCTCCCTGTGCGGAGTCATGGGACGTGAGGCCGCTTACACCGGCCAGACTGTAGAATGGGATCAGATCAGCGCCGCCGACCTCGACTATCTCCCTGAGAAACTCGAGATTGGAAAGATGGGCATGAGCCAGTATAAGGTCGCGGTACCTGGAACAGAACAGCACTAGGCCATGGATAGAAGATCATTCCTTAAGACATCCGCGATTGGAGGAGCAGCCGTAGCCGCTTCCTCCATAATCCCCGCCTGCGCCTCATCTAAGGACGGGAAGAAGGCCGCTAACGACGTGGCTCTCAACATCTCCTTCCAGGAGGGCATCGCCCCCGGAGAGACTCTCGCCGAGAAACTCGATTTCATGCAGAACCTCGGTGTTGTCGGTTTTGAGCCTAGCGGACGTGGACTTAAAGGCCGCGTGAAAGAGATTCAGGACGCCCTGAATGGCAGAAACATCAAAGTGTCAGCCATTTGCGCAGGTTTCAGCGGATTCATTCTCGCAGAGGATCCTGCCGTGAAGAATGAGTTCGACACCACCATGCGCGAGATCGTCGAGGCTGCTGGTGAGCTCGGCTCCACCGGTGTCATCATGGTTCCCGCCTTCAATGGCCAGAAACCTTGCATGCCCCACACCCAGGAGACCCGCGACTATCTGTGCGAGGAGCTTCACAAGCTCGGTGAGTTCGCTAAGAGCTGCGGCACGACCGTTATCCTTGAGCCACTCAACCGCAAGGAGGCCTATTTCATGCGCCTCGTCGCTGACGCCGCCGCTATCGCCCGCGACGCTGACAGCGAAGGTGTGAAAGCGATGGGAGACTTCTGGCACATGCAGGAGGAGACCTCAGACTACGGTGCCTTCATGTCTGCCGGAAAGCAGTACCTGCAGCATGTCCATATCGCCAGCCGCGGCAATCGCAAGATGCCCGGAGAGAACGGCGAGGTGGATAACTATGTGGAGGGATTCCGTGCCTTGAAGCAGATCGGATACGACAAGTATGTCAGCTTCGAGTGCGGTTGCGGAGGCGACAGGGCCACCCTTGTCACCGCCGCTGTCAACCTCCTCCGCGCACAATGGGAAGAGGCTTAGGCTAGAAGTACTTGCTGATTCTGAAAAGAGCGGTGCCCTGTCGAACAGACGGGGCACTTTCTTCTTCAAAGAAAGGTACCATTGAGGACATCCAGATAACGGACATCCCGACTTTCGCGACCCTCAAGCCGAACTCGGCACTGAAACCGTAATCCTCGGTCCTGATTGTCTGATCCACAGGCAGTGAAGCCTTAAACCTATGGTCATAATACCCTCCGAGACCAAGGAATGCCGATCCTCTTCCTCCTCCCTGGAAGATGAGATGCACCGGGACAAACAGTTCGCTGCCCTTATACTTAAGAGAGGACGAATAGATATTGGTCTCATCAGGATACAAGGCGGAAGTCCTGGCATAAATAGCCTCAGCTTTCAAGGCATAATGACTATGACGGCCGAAATTCAACTTGGCTGATAGTCCGGCACCGTAGGAGAAGCTTGTCTTTCCGTCAAATGCCGCGTTCTTGAAATTGAAGTGGCTGCTTCCGACATTCAATGACAATCCTGTCTCAAAAACAGGGAGAGCGTCTGAGTGTTTAGGGGCAACCTTGCCTGACGGAGTAAAGTTCTCATCAGAAGCGACTTCAATGGTCAAATCAGTGAGGTAGTCTGTCACCTTATCAAGGCCTTCGTAATCAATAAGTTCAGCATCATCTTCGGGCTTATGGTACGGAGACTTGAGACCCGTGGTCACCGCAAGGGTGGGAACTCCTTTCTTAGCGAAGCCCTCTGTGTCAGTGGCAGTCAGGATGGACTTCTCAAAGTTCACCATCTTGAGGTTGAGTTTCTCTGACTTAAGAATCCTACGGCCGTCCTTGAGGGTGGAGACTCCCTCAAGGGTAAGCTTCCCGCTGGCTTTATACCAACCCACCATATCAACGCTCATCATCAGCCTCACGTCGAGACTGTCAACATCCAGCATCCGCCTTGCGAGAGCGTTCGAACCATAAAGGCCAATCTCCTCCGCGTCAAAAGCGGCTATGACCACTGTCCTTTTCAGCTGGTCACGATATTCACAAAGCGCCCTGGCGATCTCTATCACGGAAGCCGAACCGGAAGCGTTGTCATCAGCTCCGTTGTAAATCTTGTCGTTCTTAATCCCGAGATGGTCGTAGTGGGCTCCAACGACAATATATTGGTTCTTCAAGACAGGGTCATTTCCCTCAAGAACGGCCACCACATCCCTGTAAGCGTCTGTTCCAGGTCCCGAGAACGGAAGGAACCAATCATCATAGAAGGGCTTCAAGCCCATTGATTTATATTCATTGACAATATAATCCGCAGCCTTGTGAGCGGATACTGTCCCTGCCTGGCGCCCTTTAAGGGAGTCGGCGGCGAAGTAATAGACATGGCTGGCAAGACGCTCCTGACGGGTCTGCGAAAACAGCGGCGCACAGAGTGCCGCCAGGGCTAGACATAACGAAATATTCCGCATCATATCTTAATCTTTGGTTTGTACGGCTGCGAAGATAAGTAGATTTCGTCGTATATTTGTCATCAAATTATAATATATGATTGAAGGACTCAAGGTTCTGGCGTTTGATGCGGACGACACACTCTGGTCTAACGAGCCCTTGTTCAGGGAAGCTGAGAGAAAGGTTGCCGAAAGGCTTTCGGAATATGGCGATTTCGACTATATCTCTGACGAACTTTATAAAGTAGAGTTCAAGAATATGGGAG
>ONSC01000086.1 GCA_900320365.1 uncultured Bacteroidales bacterium | reverse complement strand
ATTAATGTACTTGGGGCGGATTTGATGGATGGTACTCCTATCTATGACATAAAACCATACGTGGAATATGCCGACTCCCATCCTGGAGTACACTCCGGCTTCGTCGATGGCACCTCTTGGGAGCCGCTTGAGGTAGTGATCCCCGAAGGCCTTGAGAGTCAAGTCCTTGACATTGATACTCTGCGGGAAGTTCTCTCCCTCGATCCAAGGCCACATTACCAAGATGATCCGTCAAAGGAATACGGGATGAGTTTCGCCGGGAAAGAGGTTCGTTTCAAGGTCGAGAGCAAGGTTCTTACCGTGATATCAGTGAAGTGACAGTAAGTGTCGATTTATCCTGTTTTCGGGTCTGAATTGTTACGATTTTTGACAAATGGCTTGAAATATTTGAAAAAATGTAATATATTTAAACCCGACAAAGATGAGAAATGATAGGGAATATACTGATAATCAACACCGGGTCGACAACAACTAAGTTGGGTTATTATTCTGACGGTTCCAGGGTGTTCGACGAGAAGCTTGAGCACACGGCCGCAGATGTCGCGAAATACAAGTCCATCATGGACCAGGCTGACATGCGTCGTCAAGCGATCAAAGACTTCATGGGTTCCAGAGGTATTCCGCTTGAGGATGTTGATATCGTGATGGCGCGCGGTGGACTTATCACTCCGGTGATTACAGGTGTGTACAATGTCAATCAGGACATGAGGGTTGTTCTCTTCAGCGGAAGGGATGGAGTTCATGCCTGTAACCTCAGCGCTATCCTGGCTGATGACATAGCCCAAGAGATTAACGATATACGTTCCGCTAAAGGCCTTGAGTCGCGTTTCGGGAAAACAACGGCTTATATCGCCGATCCACCGATGGCTGACGAGATGTTGCCGGAGTGCCGTATGGGGGGCATCCCAGAATTTACACGCAAGACTTTGTTTCACGCCCTCAATTCCAGGGCTATCGTTCGCCGTTATCTTAGGGAGCATGGCAAGACTGTCAACGATGTGACTGTTGTCGTGGCCCATATGGGCGGGGGAGCCACCATCTCACTTCATCGTAACGGTAAGGTGATAGATGTGAACCACGGCCTGGGTGGTGATGGCCCGATCACCCCGGAGCGTTGCGGCTGCTGTCCTCCTTTTGACCTCATTGACATGTGTTTCAGCGGGAAATACACCAAGGAGGAGATTAAACTCAAACTTGTCGGAAGGGGAGGCGCTGTGGCTTATTTCGGTACCAACAGCATGGTGGATGTCGAGAATATGGCCGCTAACGGCAATGAGTTGGCCATAACCTTCCTGAAGGCGTATGTTTTGAATATCTGTAAATACATAGCCGCGATGTCAGCCACCGCTGACGGCAAGGTGGATGCGATTCTCCTCACCGGAGGTATCGCCCACAGCAAAAAAATCATGGACGACATCAAGGCCAAGATCGGTTTCATAGCCCCTGTCGAGGTCTTTCCTGGCGAGGATGAGATAGCTAGTCTCGCGGAGAATGGCTACCTGATCCTGGAAGGTAAGACCAAAATCCATACTTACAACAAGAGCAGGATCATCGAAGACTGACACTCAACTAAAAACCACATAATATGCCAAATATAGATTGGAATAATCTCTCATTCAGTTACACCAGGACAAGGACCATTGTCTATAGCCGCTGCTTGGACGGTAAGTGGGAGGCACCTATAGAGACCGAGGACTTCAATGTGGTTCTCAATCCATTCGCTGGGGTTTTCCATTACGCTCCTTCCTGTTTTGAGGGTCTTAAGGTCTTCCGTGGCGTTGACGGCAAGATCAGGATGTTCCGACCGGACATGAACGCCAAGAGGATGGAGAGCGGCGCCAGGTATCTTGACATGCCTTTCCCGTCTGAGGATATGTTTATTGACATGTGCGTCCGTTGTGTCAAGGGTAACATGGAGTTCATCCCTCCCTACGAGGCCTCAGGGGCATCGTTGTATCTGAGACCCGTACTCTTCGGCTGGAATCCTCAGCTTGGTATCCGCTCAGCCAAAGACGTCATGTTCTTGGTTATGTGCTCACCTGTCGGGACATATTCAGGCGACAAGAGTCTTACTCCAGGAACAGCCGTGATATCAAGGAATTATGACCGTTCGGCTGCTTATGGCTCAGGTGGATATAAACTTGGCGCCAATTACGCCCAGTCCCTCCATGCCTATAATCTTGCCCACGGTCAAGGTTACCGGGAACTCCTGTTCCTCGATTCCACAACCAGGACCACAATCGAAGAGTTTGGCTCCTCGAACTTCTTCGCTATCAAGGGTAACACTTATATAACCCCTCTTTCAAGCAGCGTGCTTCCATCTATCACTAACGACAGTTTGAGGACAGTTGCCGCCGATATGGGCATGAAGGTTGAAATGCGCCCTATCAGAGTTGAGGAACTAGCTGATTTCGACGAGGTTAATTCATGTGGAACAGCGGTGGTCATTACCCCGATCTGTTCAATAGATGACAAGCCTGTTCTTGAGCTGGAAGAGGTTAGCCGCCGCTATACCTTCGGTTCTCCAGATAAGTGCGGAGAGAAGAGTGAGGCGCTTTATTGGAAGATAATCGGCATCCAGAAAGGTCTTGAGCCTGATCCGAGGGGATGGTGTATATTCATTGACGAATAGTGTATGGCGGGACTGGATGCCATAGAGGTCGTTTTACGGGATGGGAATGTCGATGAGGCTATCAAGCTTCTCCAGGGATTTATCTCCTCTTCCGAAATCCCGTCCGACAAGGCATACTACTTGCTGGGAAACGCCTACCGGAAGAAGGGTGACTGGCAAGGAGCTATCAACAATTACCTCGAGGCGATGGCGATAAATCCGGACAGCCCGGCCAGGAACGCCTACGCTATCGCGAACGACATCCTGGACTTCTACAACAAGGATATGTACAATCAGTAATATTAATCATAAACAAGGTATTATGGCAAGAATGAAAGGAGCGACCGTGGTTGACACTGAGAGATGCAAGGGCTGCAATCTCTGTGTTGTCGCCTGTCCGCTTGACGTCCTCGCTCTCACGAGCAAGGAAGTGAACCGTAAGGGCTACAATTACGCCCATGAGGTTCTCTCTGACACCTGTACCGGCTGTGCATCTTGCGCTACTGTTTGCCCGGACGGGTGTATCACCGTTTACCGTCTTAAAACCGATTAGAGCTATGGCAGATCAGGAAATCACTTTGATGAAAGGCAATGAGGCGATTGCCCACGCCGCGATCCGCTGCGGTTGCGACGGCTATTTCGGCTATCCTATCACCCCCCAGTCCGAGGTCTTGGAGACTCTGGCGGAGCAGAAACCATGGGAGACCACAGGTATGGTTGTGCTTCAGGCTGAGAGTGAGGTCTCGTCGATAAATATGGTATATGGTGGGGCCTGCACCGGCAAGAAGGTCATGACTTCCTCTTCCAGCCCTGGAGTCAGCCTGATGCAGGAAGGCATCTCTTACATGGCGGGAGCCGAGCTTCCGGCATTGATTGTCAACGTCATGCGCGGCGGCCCTGGCCTCGGTACGATCCAACCTAGTCAGTCGGATTATTTCCAGGCTTGCAAAGGTGGTGGCCACGGTGATTATCACCTTATTGTCCTCGCCCCCGCGTCAGTTCAGGAAATGGCTGACTTTGTGGACCTTGCCTTCACGCTGGCGTTCCGCTACCGTAACCCTGCGATGATCCTCGCCGATGGTGCTATCGGCCAAATGATGGAGAAGGTGGTTCTTCCTCCGTTCAAGCCTCGTCGCACTGAAGAGGAGATAATCAAGGAGTGTCCTTGGGCCACAACAGGCAGGATCGGTGGAAGGAAGCCCAACATCATCACATCCCTGGAACTCCGTTCTGAGGAGATGGAGGTGATCAATCTTCGGATCCAGGCCAAGTACCGCGAGATTGAGGCAAAGGAGGTCCGTTATGAGGAGTTCATGCTTGACGATGCTGAATATGCCATTGTGGCTTTCGGATCAGCTGCCCGTATAGCCAAGAAGAGCATCGAGATCGCGCGTTCACAAGGTATAAAGGTCGGCCTTCTCCGTCCGATCACTCTCTGGCCGTTCCCTACCAAGGAGGTCAAGTCTCTCGCTAGCCGGGTGAAGGGTATCCTCTCACTCGAGATTAACGCCGGCCAGATGGTTGAGGATATCCGCCTGGCGGTTGAGGGAGCTGTGCCTGTCCGTCACTTCGGACGTCTCGGAGGTATCATCCCAGATCCCGACGAGGTTGTCGAGGTTCTTAAAAGCTCATTCTAAAACCGGAAAGCCATGACAAGAGAAGAAATCATAGAGAAAGGACAGTTGGTTTACAAGAAGCCGACCCTCTTGAACGATACCCCTATGCACTACTGCCCTGGCTGCAGCCATGGAGTGGTCCACAAACTGGTTTCCGAGGTCATCGAGGAGATGGGGATGACTGATAAGACAATAGCCATCTCACCTGTGGGATGCGCCGTTTTCGCCTACAAATACATCGACGTTGACTGGCAGGAGGCCGCCCACGGAAGAGCCCCGGCATTGGCTAGCGCGACTAAGCGTCTCTGGCCCGATAGGCTTGTGTTCACCTATCAAGGTGACGGCGATCTCGCTTGCATCGGTACGGCAGAGACCATCCACGCTCTCAACAGGGCTGAGAATATCACTATCATATTCATCAACAACGCCATTTACGGCATGACCGGAGGTCAGATGGCCCCGACCACGCTCCTTGGCATGAAGACCGCCACCTGCCCCTACGGCAGGGAGGTTAAGCTCCACGGCTATCCTTTGAAGGTCACCGAGATTGCCGCCACCCTTGACGGCACATGCTATGTGACTCGTCAGGCGGTTCACACCGTGGCTGCTATCAACCGGGCCAAGAAGGCTATCAGGAAGGCTTTTGAGTATTCCATGCAGGGTAAAGGCTCCAATCTCGTTGAGATTGTATCGACTTGCAACTCTGGCTGGAAGATGAGCCCAGAAAAGGCCAATAAATGGATGGAGGAGAACATGTTCGAGTTCTACCACCTTGGAGACCTCAAAGACACTGGTGCTGACAAATAAATCGACAAGACCATGACAGAAGAGATTATAATCGCCGGATTCGGAGGACAGGGAGTCCTCTCGATGGGAAAGATCTTGGCATATGCCGGTCTTATGGAAGGCAAGGAGGTCACCTGGATGCCGGCCTACGGGCCTGAGCAGAGGGGTGGCACGGCTAATGTGACAGTGATAGTCAGCGACTCTCCGGTGTCCTCACCGATCCTCTCAAGCTATGACACAGCGATTGTCCTGAACCAGCCCTCGCTTGAGAAATTCGAGCCGAAGGTGAAGCCTGGCGGTACGTTGATATATGATGGCTACGGTATTCCCGAGCCTCCGACCAGGAAGGATATCGATGTCTATCGCATTGACGCCATGGACGCCGCGGCGGAGATGAACCTCATCAAGACATTCAATATGATTGTCCTGGGAGGCTTGCTCAAGATTCATCCCGTCGTTGGGATAGAAAGCGTTCTCGCCGCTTTGAGGAAGACCCTTCCGGAGCGTCATCACCACCTCATCCCGAAGAATGAGGAGGCCATCCGTAAGGGAATGGAGATAATCAAAAAACTCTAGTGTAGCTCACCGATGGTATAACCGGAAGGAAGCTAATCGTTTTTAGAGAACCCGGACCCGGGTCATCGTCCCCTTGGACAAAGATGACAAGGTTCGGGTTCTTCCTGTTATATGCGTTATAGACCCCGATATTCCAAACAGCCTCACCTACGCGTCGTTTCTTGTGGTGATTGGCACTGAGATCCAGCCGGTGGCTTGGAGGAAGACGGCAGTTTCCCCTCTGAGGCATGCTCCCGTCGTCGGAAGGAATTGTCACGGCGCCTCCTGAGGAATATGTCCAAGTCGCTCCGGCATGCCATCCATTCCCAATATTCTCGTTGAGAACCACGGACAAGTTGTGGCGGCTGTCATGCCGGCTCGGAAACCAGTTTCCTCCACTGATAGTCCCGTCCGGGAAACGTCTATCGCTTTTCGACAGGGTATAACCGATCCATCCTTTAGTCCTTCCAGATGTCTTCCTGACCAAGAACTCCATCCCGAACGATCGCCCGAGGCCTGAGGCGACTTCGTCCTCCCATGTTTCGAAATCGTCTATAAACATGACACCATCCTTGTATTCCAGGACATTGCGGGATGTTTTGTCATAGGCCTCAAAGGATATTTCCAAGCCTTGGAAAGCATGATATTCCAGCCCTAATGATATTTGATCGGACACGGCAGGTCTGATCCTTCTCGTGACCGGGACTATCAGATCGACAGGAAGGGCCGCCACAGGGGATGACAGTTGGTGGAGATACTGGGATACTCTCGACAGAGCCAGCTTGGTTTTGATATTCTTAAAAGGGGAGGCGGTAGCGGAAATCCTGGGCTCTGGGGTCAACCGGACCCCGCCTCCCGAGTTGAAGAGAGATGTCCTTAATCCGGAATTAATTGTGAGCCAGTTAGTTGGCTTGAATTCATCCTCAAGGTATAAGGACGTTTCCAGTCCCCTGATAATAGTCTTCTCCTTATGGCCTTCCAGCATGTCAGCCTCGGGAGTGAATATGTGCCGTATAGTCTCGGCTCCGAGTCTCAGGGTATGATCCTGGCTTGTGTCAAGACGGAAATCCGCTTTTACCAGGAAATCATCCAGACCTGTCCGCAAGCTTTCATGCTTCGCTCCAGTGGATTTGTACCACATTCCCGTGGAGTATCCGCTGTAGGCCAAAATGATGTCTGATGAGAGAATCCCATTCCAATCCTTTCTCCATGAAACTGAAGCCATTGAGGAGCCCCAGGAAATGTCGGTCTTGGAGCCATCTTCCTTGTAATAGAGATTGTCTTTACCGGAGAAATAGCTGATTGATAATAAGTTCCTGTCGTTTATCTTATTCTCCACTTTGGCGTGGAGATCGTGGAAATGGAAGTTTCCGGGAACCTTGAAAGCTCGTAACGCACCGTCCATAAGGAGGGTATGCATTCCTCTTCCGCTGACTGAATATGAGATGTTTCTTTTGGAAGTCATGCCTTGGAGGTGAAGCTTATCGCTCAACGGCCCTATGCCAAGGCAGCCGGAGAGTCCTTCGCCGCCAGAAGAGGTGAACGGATTCACAGACCGTATCTCCAGGACACTGGACGCCCGGCCTCCGAATCTGGCCGGGAAGGCTCCCTTGTGAATGATAGCTTCAGCGACGGCCTCGCTTTGGAACGGTGAGAATAGCCCGAGAATATGCCCTTGGGTATAAACCTCGACCCCGTCGAGAAGAATCAGGTTCTCATCAGCGCCTCCGCCCCGGACAATCATTCCAGATAAGCCTTCCGTCGCGGCTTGTATGCCCGGAAGCAGTTGCAGGGTTTTCACAAGGTCCGGGTCCCCGAGCAACGCTGGAGTGTTGTTGACCATTTCCGCCGTGATGAGCAGTGAGCCTGTTCCGACCACCCTTGGTCTCACGCTAGCGGATATAACCGACTCTTTTATGGTGAGTGTTGTGTCAATGGCTACCTGGGAGGCCGCTTGAGGGCAGAGGAACATCGTCGTTAAAGCATGGGAGAGGACCACGATAGTGTGGATAAGGGTGAAGTTTCTCATGTCTGTCATTGGTTTGCGGCTAATATGAAGTTTTTTCGCTCATTTTCTTCGACATAGGAGGGGTTTTTATTAAATTTGCATGATAGGCTAAAAACTATTTTCTCGATCTTTTTGTTTTTATACATAGACACATGCGTCATAGACACAAGATATTACCATTCTTACTGGCTTTAGTCCTTCTTTTCGTGCCCTCAATGAGATCAGGGGCCGTTTTCAATGAGCGTGACATCGCAAGGACACTTCATGTGTTGCGCTATGAGCTCTCTAAGGCATATGCTGATATGGAGAAGAGTCAGGCTGGTTTTGAGGCGAGGAAGCTTCAGCAGCATGAGGCTCTGATCAAATTGGTCAAGGACTGTGATGAGCTATCGCTTATGCTCTATTCCCAGAAGCAGGATTTCACATTTGACCTTACCTACGCTCTACAGCAGGTCACGGACCAGTACCATCATTTCACGGACACGAAGGTTCCTTTCGATAACATCCTGAATTATTTCGATGTTGAGATTGACCGTTATGACAGGCTGATCAAGGCGTTGAAAATCATACCTCCTGAGATGATGGAGGTGGCTGACAGCGTGGTCCCTTCGCTTCTCGGAGCCTTGGCGATGACCTTGCACATAACCGCTTTCGCAGATATCAGTCTCCCATCCATGAACGGAACTGTCAATGAGGATGGCCAAGACGAACCTTTGTTCGATTTCCAGCTCGACACGACCGCCCAGATGGACAGGGACAGTTGTATCTTCTATGCCTCCCGTCTTCTTGACATGTTCACCGACATCAGGAAGAATATGGTGCAGGACAAGGAGTATTACGATAAGACAGATAATCGGCTTAGCGAGGCATACCACTACGCCCAGGAGCGATACAAACAGGTTCAGAAGAGGATATTCGTGGATGGACATGGTGCTTACTGGACTGTTCTTCCACATTTCCGCCAATATTCCTTGAGGGCTATAGGAGACTTCAAAGACAAGTATTCCAAGGATTTCCACGGTACAACTGTCAAAAGTGAGTGGAGAGGGCCGATTGTCATCGCCTTCTCATTCATCATACTAGTCTATCTTGCCCTTGCCTCTTTGTTGAGCTGGCTTATCACGAAGGGCTTGAAAAAGAAAGTTGGATTCTTCAGAAGCGAAGGTTTCGCAAGTCGTGAGAGAGGATTCATTATTCTCGCTTCGATTTTCCTTTTCGTGATCCTTGTTGGGTTGGCCCGTTTGTCCCCGAGGATAGGCAATCATTTCTTCATGATGGCCTCCTCACTTCTCCTTGAGTATTCGCTGCTGCTGGCCGCACTTCTCATCTCATTGCTCATCAGGCTTTCCGGTGAGCAGATCGACAGGGGAGTGCGAGCATATATTCCGGTGATGGCTTTAGGTCTCCTGGTCATAGCCTTCAGGATAATTTTTATCCCCAACAGCCTGATAATCTTGATTTTCCCTCCTCTTTTGCTGCTTTTCCTTCTCTGGCAATGGGGGAGCATGGTAAAGAACGCGCCTTATCTGTCAAAGGCTGACAATACCCTTATCGGTGTCTCGCTGTTCGTGACCACTGTCACCTTGATCATGTCTTTGGTGGGTTACTCTCTAATGGGGCTTCAGGTCTATATATGGTGGATTTTCCAACTTGCGGTCCTTCAGTTGATTCTGGCTATCAAACGGATAGTTGGGCTCTATCGCTCCAAGTCCGTGGCCAAGCGTGTCAAGGCCTACAGGATGAAGCATCCATATGAGATCGGCAACGCCAAGGGAGACTCTTTCCTGGTGACCTGGCTGTACGACCTGCTTGATATGGTTGTGATTCCTCTGGCTATCCTGGCTTCCATCCCTTGCTGCCTTCTTTTAGCCTCGAGGGTGTTCGATCTCACGGAAATATTCCACAGGGCCCTG
>ONSC01000011.1 GCA_900320365.1 uncultured Bacteroidales bacterium | reverse complement strand
CATCCTGGTCTCTCCCGAAGGGAGACGAAGAATAGCGTAGTTTCCCTCGCGGGCCGCCAGCTGGGCGAAAGTGCCGGCTGAACGGGCCATCGCGGCGCCCTGTCCAGGACGAAGCTCGATATTGTGAACGAGCGTACCGACAGGAATCTCAGCGAGAGGGAGACAGTTGCCAAGATCAGGAGCGACACCGGATCCGGACTCAATGATCTGACCGACCTTCAGTCCGGCAGGAGCGATGATGTACTTCTTGACGCCATCCTCATACTCAACGAGGGCGATACGGGCGCTACGGTTAGGATCATACTCGATGGTCTGAACTGTGGCCTTCACATTGTCCTTGTTGCGGAGGAAGTCGATGATACGGTACATCCTCTTGTGTCCGCCACCGCGGTAACGAACGGTCATCTGACCTGTGTTGTTCCTTCCGCCGGTGCTCTTAAGGGGCTCCAACAACGGTTTGTAGGGCTTCTTGGCGGTTATTTCGTCAAAAGCGCTGATAGCCTTGTTCCTTTGTCCAGGAGTCGTGGGCTTGAATTTTCTAATTGCCATTGCCTTGTCCCTCCTTAAATATTAGCGTAGAAATCGATCTTGTCATCACCTTCAAGAGTGACATAAGCCTTCTTGAAGTGGTTGGTGCGACCAGTGAGCATCCCGGCCTTGGTATAGCGGGACTTTCTCTTTCCGTGATAGTTGATCGTGTTGACATCCTTCACGGTTACGTTGTACATCTGCTCGACGGCGCTCTTAATCTGAAGCTTATTAGCTTCTTTATCGACGATGAAGCCATAACGGTTGAACTTCTCAGTCTCAGCCGTCATCTTCTCGGTCACTATAGGCTTGATTAAAATTCCCATTTCTCTAATCTTTTAGCGGTTAGCCCTTTCCGAGAGGATATCCTGGACTCCGTCAACAAACACCATGGAATTAGCGTTCATGATGTTGTATGTGTTGAGCTCGTTGACAGTGATAACCTTCACCTCAGGGAGGTTACGTGAAGAAAGGAAAATGTTGTCGGAATTCTCCGGAAGGACAAAGAGAACCTTGCGGCTACCGGCCTTGAGGGCCTCGAGAATACGCATGAACTCCTTAGTCTTGGGAGCTTCCATCGTGAAGGGCTCCACGAGGACTATAGCGTTCTCCTGAGCCTTATATGTAAGAGCTGAATGGCGTGCGAGCTCCTTGACCTTCTTGTTGAGCTTGGTCCTGTAGAGACGAGGCTTAGGGCCGAAAACGCGGCCACCGCCGACGAATATGTTGGCCTTCAAGCTTCCGTGGCGCGCGCCACCGCCACCTTTCTGGCGGCCGAGCTTCTTGGTAGAGTGAGCGATCTCACTGCGGTCCTTGGTCTTGGCGGTACCCTGGCGCCTGTTGGCGAGGTACTGTACGACATCAAGATAAATAGCGTGGTCATTGGGTTCGACACCGAAGACCTTCTCGTCAAGGACAACCTTCTTTCCGGAATCAGTTCCGTCTATTTTCAATACTGGCAATTCCATAACTAAAACTCCAATGCTACGTATGAACCCTTGGCTCCGGGAACGGAACCCTTAATGACGAGAATATTGTTCTCAGGGATGACCTTGACAACCTCGAGGTTGAAGACCTTGACCCTCTCATTGCCCATGTGGCCGCCCATCCTCATTCCGGGGAAAACGCGGGAAGGCCATGAAGAGGCTCCCAGTGAACCAGGCTTGCGCAGGCGGTTGTGCTGACCGTGGGTCGCTCCGCCGACACCGGCGAAGTGATAACGGTGGACAACACCCTGGAAACCCTTACCTTTGGAAGTACCGACAACATCAACGTACTTGACATCGTTCATGATGTCACCGACGGTGATGGTGTCTCCGAGCTTGAGCTCACCCTCGAAGTCCGCCGGAAACTCGACGAGCTTGCGCTTGGGGGTGGTCCCTGCCTTTTTGAAGTGCCCCTTAAGGGGCTCGCTGGCGTGTATCTCTTTGATTTCGTCATAGGCAAGCTGCACGGCCTCATAGCCATCTTTCTCAAGAGTGCGCAGTTGCGTGACAACACACGGACCAGCCTCGATGACGGTGCATGGAATATTTTTTCCATCAGCACCGAAAACGGAAGTCATTCCGATTTTCTTTCCAATTAATCCAGGCATTGGTTTGGTTAATTAATTGTATATAAATGTATTACATTATCCCGCCTAAAATTGCGGGCTGCAAATGTACGAATTAATTTTCAATTAACAAAGTTTTCAACAACCCTAATACCTTATAATCAAAGAGAAATAGCTATCTTCGCGGTACGAAAATGAGCATAATGATAAACCATATATCGTCAATATTCGGCTTCCTCAATTTGTCCGCTGCGGACTGCCTGGACATACTGATGGTCGCCGCCTTGATATACCTTGTGTTCCGTTGGATCCGCGGGTCCGCCGCCATGAGCATATTCATCGCCGTGATACTCCTCTTCGTCTTGAGGGTTGTAGTGGCGGCTTTGAACATGAGGCTCATGAACGCATTGATCGGCACCTTCATCGATGTCGGTGTGCTTGCCTTGATTGTGATCTTCCAGCCCGAGGTCCGTCATTTCCTCATCAGGCTGGGCTCCAGGTATGGGGCCGCCGGAAAAGGCAGGGAGATGATAGGAAAGTTGTTCGGAATCAAAGAGAACACCCTCGCTGGAGAAACCGTTAATGAGATAGCGGAGGCTTGCAGGGCAATGTCAGAGGCAAAAACCGGAGCTTTAATCGTTCTTCCCCACAAAGACTCTGTCAACCACATTGTCGAGACCGGTGACGCTGTTGACGCCAAGGTCTCCAGAAGGTTGATAATGAACATCTTCTTCAAGAACTCCCCCCTACACGACGGGGCAATGATCATAGAAGGTGACAGAATCACCGCCGCCAGATGCACACTTCCCATAACCCAAAGGACCGATATTCCACCAAGCTATGGAATGAGACATAAGGCTGCCATAGGAATATCCGAGGAGACCGATGCCGACGTGGTTGTCGTGTCGGAGGAAACCGGTGGCGTGTCTTTCGTAAGGGGTGGAATCCTCACTCCGATAGGCAATATAAACGAGCTCAAACTCAAATTAGGCAAGAAAGAGGATAAGGATAGGTGATGGAGGAGAACGGCATAGACAAGAGGCTTGAGAGCAAACTTGGGTTTGACAAGATCAGGGCGATGGTCTCTGACCGGTGTTCCACTGAATATGCGGTCGGAAGAGTGAACGAAGAGGCTTTCTGCTCTGATCCGAAAACGATTCACCACAGACTCGCCCTGACGGATGAGATGAGGCTGATCATGATGTTCGAGGAGAATTTCCCTACGAACGGTTACATCGATTGCCTCTATTTCCTGAAGCCCTTAGGCCAAGAAGGCTGGAATATCGACACAGGTTCTTTGGGGAAACTCCGTACCATGGTTGAGACGGTCAGGAAACTGACCAATTTCTTTTTGGCCATAAAGGATGGGATATATCCCAACCTCAAAAGGATGAGTGCCCCAGTGATGAGTTTCCCGGAGGTCCAAAGAAGGATTGACGTCATATTGGATAAATACGGGGACATCAAAGACACCGCCTCAGACAATTTGCTTCAAATCCGCAAATCCCTGAAATCCAAGGAAGGAGCCATATCTAAGAGGGCTAACGCCATCCTGGCACAGGCTAAAATGGACGGTCTGGTGGACGAGGATGCCGGGCTCTCTGTCAGAGACGGAAAACTCCTCATCCCAGTGAGCGGCGCCAGCAAGAAAAAGATTCCCGGATTCGTATACGACACATCCGCTACCGGCAAGACTGCCTTCATAGAGCCTGCCGAGATAATAGAGCTCGAAAATGAGATATTCACCCTGAGAGCGGAGGAGACACAGGAGATACAACGTATTCTCGCTGCCTTCAGCGACTTTGTACGGCCTTATGTCCCGGATCTCATAAACTCCGCCGAATATATGGGCGAAATGGATTTCCTGATCGCCAAGGCCCAGGTGGCGCTAGATTTCAAGGCAGGGATGCCGGTTATCTCAGAGGAAGGGGAGATGAACCTTAGAAAGGCCAGACATCCACTTCTCGAGAAAGCTCTGGTCAGAGAGAAAAGGGAGATTGTTCCCGTCACCATAAAGCTCACTCCCGCCAAGCATATATTGCTTATCTCCGGCCCCAATGCCGGAGGTAAATCCGTGTGCCTCAAGACCGCCGGACTCCTGCAGTACATGTTCCAATGGGGAATGCTCGTCCCCACATCAGAGTCTTCAGAACTGCCCGTATTCGAGAGAATAATGGTGAGCATCGGAGACGACCAGAGCATAGAGAACGACCTAAGCACCTACAGCTCCTTCCTGGAAGACATGAAGTCCATGCTGAGAGAGGCGGACTCAAAGACCTTGGTCTTGATTGACGAGTTCGGTTCCGGAACGGAGCCGACTGCTGGTGGAGCCATAGCGGAAGCAATTCTAAGTGAATTAGATAAAAGAGGTGTATATGGGGTTATAACCACCCACTACACCAACCTGAAGCTCTATGCCTCGGGTCCCGACACCGGTGTTGTTAACGGTGCGATGCAATTTGACGCCTCGAAGATACAGCCATTATTCAAGCTGGACATCGGGATGCCAGGAGGGTCGTTCGCTTTCGAGCTGGCGAGGAAGATGGGTTTGCCTGAGAACATAGTCAAAGACGCCGAGGGGCGTGCTGGAGAGGAGTTTGTGGGGATGGAGAGGAATCTCCGGAAAATCGTGCGCAACAGGCGAGCCTTGGATGAGAAACTTCAAAAGATCAAGAATACCGACAGAACTCTCGACAGCATAACCGAACGTTACCAGAAAGAGCTGGAGGGAATTAAACAGACCAAGAAGGAGATTCTTGAGCAAGCCAAGAAAGAGGCGGAGGAAATCGTGCTTGGCGCCAACAAGACTGTGGAGAACACGATCCGGACCATCAAGGAATCCCAAGCGGATAAGGAGAAAACCTCAGACGCCAGGAAAGAGTTGCAAGACTTCCTCGGAGCTTTGCAGACAAAGAAGGAAAGCGACAAGAAAGACCACGACGACTACATTGATAAGAAACTGAAGCAACTTTCCGAGAGGAAACGCAAGGCTGAGGCCAGGAAGGGAAGCGTGAAGAGAGAGATGGAGCCTGATGAGAAAGACCGCTTCAGGCCTGGCCCATTGAAAGTCGGAGAGAAGGTGAGGGTCAAGGACAACGGGATGGTGGGGGAGGTAACCCGTGTCTCGAACAAAGCCGTGACAGTCGCCATCGGGAATATCACCAGCAAAATGCCCGTTGACAAGGTTGAGAGAATATCTTCGAACGAATATAAAGCGGCCCGGAAAGAGTCCGTCAAGCCTTCTTCCGTGGTGGATAATTCCGGTTTGCGGGAACGCCGAATGAGATTCTCCCCAGAGCTTGATGTGAGGGGCGAGAGGGTTTCCGATGCTTTGGACATAGTGATCCACTATATCGACGACGCCATCATGCTCGGTGTGGGATCTGTAAGAATCATACACGGCAAGGGGACGGGAGCCCTCAGGGATGAGCTCCAGAAATATCTCAGGACCATTCCGGGAGTCAGCTCCGTCCATGATGAGCATATCCAGTTCGGCGGTACAGGGGTCACGATCGTGGAATTTGACTAATGTCATCCTGAGCGAAGCTAAGGATCTGAATAAACTGAAATATGAAAAACTTAAAAAAAGAGGGCAAACCGACAGCCAGGATGCTGTTGGGGAGAAGAGGCGAGGATTTGGCCTGCCGTTTCCTGGAGGGAATGGGACACCGGATCGTGGCAAGGAATTACCGGGCCGGACATCTTGAGATAGACATCATCTCAACCCAAGGTAACGGCGTGCATTTTGTAGAGGTAAAGAGCCGTGTGGCACCAGTGGCGGTGGCTCCTGAGGAAAACGTCACATCGCTCAAACAGAGGAAGATAGCTAATGCGGCGCTTAGATATCTCCACAGTTCCAAAGATCCAGGGGTTTCCTGGGGAATGGAAGTGAGTTTCGATGTCGTCGCCATCACCTTCGACGGTGGGGAGGAGAGGCTGGAATGGTTCCCTGACGCTTTCACCCCACTGTATTTTTGAGGAGGCTTGAACAATTTGATTATGACAGACAACAGATACTGCGTGATAATGGCCGGAGGAACGGCGAACCATTTCTGGCCGATAAGCAGGGAATCCAGACCAAAACAATTTCTGGATATCGCCGGAAGCGGGAAATCTTTCCTGAGAATGACCTTTGAGAGGTTCTCCAGGATTATTCCTATTGACAATATCCTCGTGGTGACCTTGGACCGGTTCGGGAGCATGGTCAAGGAACAGCTCCCGGAGCTCCCCGAAAGCAACCTCTTGCTTGAGCCACACAGCCGCAACACAGCCCCCTGTATTGCATATTCCACATTCACCATCTTGAAGAGGAATCCGGATGCCATCATCCTGACAACCCCGGCGGATCATATCATCTCCGACGAGACCGCCTTCCGGAAAGCGGTGGATGACGTGATCGAATACGCCACCCAAAACAACGCCTTGATGACCATGGGTATTTCCCCAACAGGCCCCGACACCGGATATGGTTACATCCAGGTCACTGGGGGAAAAGCCGGTGCGCAGTCCGGCAAACCGGTGAAAGTCAAGACCTTCACAGAGAAACCTGACAAGGATCTCGCGGAGGTGTTCTTTAATAGCGGGGAGTTCTTCTGGAACTCCGGTATCTTCGCCTGGAAAGCGTCTGTCATCCTTAAGGAAATGACAAAACACCTTCCTGATGTGGTTTCCGTTTTCAAAGGATGGGAAGATATCCTTGGCGGGCCCGGAGAAAAGACGTTCCTGGAAAAAGCTTATTCAGAGTGTCCCAAGATATCCATCGACTATGGAGTCATGGAGAAGACCGATATCGCGTGGCTGTATTCCGGGAGTTTCGGTTGGTCAGACATCGACGGATGGGAGTCCCTGTTCAAGACGGTACCGTCCAAAGATATTGATGGAAACGCCACCAACTCAAGTAAAAATCTCTTCAAAGGAGACGAAGACAATCTCGTCGTGACCGAGAATAAGAAGAAAATCTATGCGATAAAAGGCTTGACGAATTACCTCGTCATCGACACCGACGACGCCCTGCTCATCTGTCCTAAAGATGACAAGCAGTTCAAGGAGTTCATCGCTGGGCTCGGGATGCCCGGATACGAAGAGTTTCGGTAACGGCAATCCAGGCGAAAGCCAGTTTCACGGCATGCATCGGCATCCAATAGCGAAGCGCTATCGGGCTTGCGAATGTGACTGTGCCATAATAAACCAAACCTATCAAGAACAGCATCCAGAGGCTCAGTTTAGTCTCTTTGGAAAGATCTCCTTTTTTCCTGACTATCAACAATACAACGGCGGAGGCTATAAAAATGAGCCACGTCAGAAGCTCAATCCATGGGTAAAGGGGATTGAATACTTTGGAATATAGCTCGCCTCTCGCCCCGAACGCCTTGTCTTCCGGAACATTGAACCATTGCACAATCTCCTCTTTTCCCGCCGGGATATCACTACCGAAGTTGTGCATCTCCAACACATTGGTGAAGAAGACCTGCTTTATATTAGGTAAGAGATAATGCTTTATGAACAGTGTTGGATAGTTGAGTATCAGCCACTTACCATACTCCTTATACACTCCGGACCCGAGCTTGACCCATGATGTGGCCATGTCGTCGTCCACCATCATACGGATATGATATTGTTTCAGCGGGGCATCATTGATCCATATGAAAGAAGCGGTGGCTTTTTTCCCTCCATCGGTATACTCCTCGATCTTATGGTGCTTATAATTATAGTTGAGCACGAATTCATGGAGTCGTTTCAGATTATTATCCTCGGGAATCTTGATCTTGTCCGGTGACGTATCTATGAAGGGGATAACATGCAGGCCGTTATTGGCCAGCTGCCATCCGTCAAAACCAGTGGAGAACTGTTTTAGTCCGTAATACTTGACCATGTTGTTCTCCGTCTGGACATAGAAAAGAGCGAATACGGCCACCGTCAATCCGATGGAGGCAAAACGCATGATCTTTTTGCCCGATAAGGCGAGAATGGGTAGTATCGCGATCGGGAAATACATGCTGGAGTACCTAGTGTGGAAGGAACAGAACAAGGCTGCAGCATACAGAAGCAACGCTATCCAGGAACCCTCATGTATAATAACCATGAGCATGGCTACGATAACGAACAACAATGCGCACTGGAGAACATCAGAAAGAACGGTATCGAGCAGGAAGAAGGCCACCGGGCTGAAAACCACGACGAATTCGAAAACAAAGAACCACCACCTCTTTTCAGGGGGCCAGTATTTCTTCACCGCAAGTAGCAGAAGACCCGCCGAAACCGCATAAATGAGGGCCTGTGAGACGATTATCGAATACAGGCTCTTGGAAAAAACATGTACAATCTGAAGGAAGAACGAATAACCGAATGGGCGCAGGTGGGTGAACCAGTTATTCATCGCGGCCCATATGTATCCATAGGTGTCTGAAGACATTCTGGGATAGGGGAAGGTTATCGTGACCAGCAAGCACCCAAGCAAAACCACGAAGAATACGGCTGCCCAGTCGAGCGCCTGCTCCTTCCGGAAAATGAAGCGGAAATAGCTCTCAGGCTTTGGCGCTTTCGTGATATTCTTTTTCTGTGTTGACTTCCCAGACATTATTTTTGCTTGAGATGTTATCCTTGACACAGCGCACGGCCTCCATGGCGGTAAGCATGGAATGATCCATGTTGTTGTATCTGTGCTGTCCGTTCCTTCCTATGCAGAACAGGTTTTGGAACCCATCCAGCCACTCACGGACCTTGGAAATCTCCTTATAGGTGCCGAAATAGGCGGGATACGCTTTTTTGACCTTTATCCTGTCAGCTTTCAACACATCGCTCCTGTCCACTACTCCGATTTTCTCAAGCTCCACAAG
This sequence comes from uncultured Bacteroidales bacterium, assembly GCA_900320365.1. Lineage (GTDB taxonomy): Bacteria > Bacteroidota > Bacteroidia > Bacteroidales > UBA932 > Cryptobacteroides. The sequence goes on along the minus strand of ONSC01000011.1, from coordinate 21,516 downwards.
AGCCATCTCGATGAAATCCTCGTCGGACATATTCCACATCTGGTCACCCTCGTCGCAGAAATATTCCATGCCGACATACATCGTACCCTTGTAATCATTGACCATGTATGGTGACCAGTTGTTGAATATCTGGAGTCGTCCGACCTTGACATCCCTTTCCTGGACATAAATCCAAGTGTCCGGAACTCGACCCTCGAAAGTCTTGATTTTAGTCCCGTTAGTGATCTTGAGCTTATTCACTAGAACACCAACTGTGATGAAGTCCCTGTAGGGAAGCCCAGAGGCCACTCCAGCGACTTCCATGGGAATATCCACTCCTTTCACAGAGGCCACAAGATCCTTTATAGGCATGCTTGAGAAAAGATAGTCGCAAGGTATTGTCTCCTGGCCGTCCGAGGTGCTTACCTCAACCGCCTCCGCCTTACCATCTTTCATGATGATACCGGTCACCTTGGACAATAGACGTATTTCCCCACCAGCCTTCTCAACTTCCGAAGCCACCGTCTCCCATAGCTGGCCAGGACCGTATTTCGGATAGATAAAGCGCTCTATCAGAGATGTTTCCACCTTTTGCTGGTCAATACTCTTCCTCCTGAAAGGCTTGGTGAGCACATCTTTCAATATGGACAAGACACTAAGCCCCTTAACTCTCTGGGAGCCCCAATCAGCCCCAATTTTGCTCGGATGCACTCCCCACACCTTCTCGGTGTAATCTTCAAAGAACATCTCATAGAGAGGCCTTCCGAAACGATTGATATAAAAATTCTCCAATGAAGTCTCCGGGAGTTTATGGAGGGTCGAAACCAAATATCCCCAGGCCACCCGAATCGTGTTCCAGAGACCCATTCCTGCGAATGTGGACCACTTTATGGAGATCGGATAATCAAAGAAGTGGCGCAGGAAAAAGATGCGTGACACCCTGTCCCTGACAAGCATCACCCTGTCTTCCTTTTCCGGATCAGGTCCCCCTTGGACAAGATCCTTGTCCCTTTCAAGCAATATGTCATCAAGGGAAGGAGCCCCTTGGATCGGCATCATGGATTCCCACCACTCCATCACCTCCTGATTCTTGGAGAAGAAGCGGTGACCTCCGATATCCATCCTGTTGCCCTTATTGTTCACTGTCCTGGAGATGCCTCCCACAAAGGAGCTTTCCTCCAAAACGATAGGTTTAACATCAGTTTGGCGAAGTAGTTCCAGGGCTGCGGTAAGGCCAGCCGGACCCGCACCTATGATTATCGCAGTCTTACCCATAAAAATCAAGATTTAAAAACCAGAAACCGTCTGGCGAGAAAATTCCAGAAGAAGACTATACCCGTCGATACTATCTTGGAAAGCATATAATGGAAGCCGAGTCCGTCTGTGCAGCCATACATTATAAGCTCATTGAGGCCTAGACCGACCACGCCGATTATGGCGAAAGCGAGGAACTCTCCCCATGCGTTCTTAATCCTGCTTTCCCCGAAAACCCAGGCTGTGCTCAGCAAGTAATTGCAGATCAAGCCGAGGATAAAGGCAATCGCAGCCGACCAAAGATAAGGCAGCCCCGCCTTCTCGGTGAGAAGCCAAAGGCTGCCATAATCGACCACGAACGATATCCCTCCTACTACCGCATATCTTAGGAGTTGCCCGATAAGGCTATCGGGCTTATCCTTCAGAAGGGTCTTAAGTGAGGGTATTCCCGGCATTTAGCAATTCATCGCGCCGCAGCAGTGGATGACCTGGCCGCTGACATAGCTGGAGAGGTCGCTGGCGAGGAAGAGGGCGACATTGGCCACATCCTCAGGAGTACCGCCCCTACGGAGAGGAATCTGCTTGGTCCAGGCCTCACGAACATCCTCAGGAAGGGCGTTTGTCATATCAGAAATGATAAAGCCGGGGGCGATGCAGTTAGCCCTGATCCCTCGGGGACCCATTTCCTTAGCGATTGACTTGGCGAGCCCGATCATTCCAGCCTTTGAAGCCGAATAGTTGCACTGGCCGGCGTTGCCGGACACACCCACCACTGAAGACATATTAATGATGCTTCCGCCTCTCTGGCGAGCCATTATCGGAGTAAGGGCATGAATGAAGTTGAATGCGGACTTGAGGTTGACACCTATCACCGCATCCCACTGCTGCTCAGACATTCTCATCATCAAACCATCCTTCGTGATACCGGCGTTGTTGACCAGGATGTCAACCCTGCCGAAATCCGCGAGTATCTGATCCACCACCGCATGGGTCTGCTCAAAGTCAGCCGCATTGGAAGCGTAACCCTTTACCTTATGGCCAAATGCCTCTAATTCCTTTATTGTCTGCTCAGCAGCCTCGTTGATCACGAGATCAGTGAATGCCACATCGGCTCCTTCGGAGGCGAATTTAAGCGCGATCGCCTTTCCGATTCCTCTCGCGGCGCCCGTTACAAGGGCGACTTTTCCTTCCAATAATCCCATATGTTTAAATTAATAGATTCTTTACTGTTCAGAATAACATACTCAAATTGCAAAAATACAGTTAATTGTCAAGTCGGGCAAGAATAATTGGCTATATTTGCACCTCTAAAATAAAAAAGTCGTGATTAAAAGTGAGATACGGGACCCCGGATTATGGGAGAGCGGGGAGCTTAAAATCAATTGGGTAAGGCACCACATGCCTCTGTTGGGAGGACTTGATAAGGAATTCCTTGACACCAAGCCTTTCACCGGGTTGAAAGTGGCTCTGTCGGTCCATCTTGAGGCCAAGACTGCCCGTCTTTGCGAGGTTCTCTCCCACGGTGGAGCCGAGATGTTCATCACCGGCAGCAATCCCCTTTCCACCCAAGATGACGTCGCTGCAGCCCTGGTCCACGAAGGATTGAATGTTTTCGCCGTTCATGGAGCCACCCCTGAGGAATATGAAAGGGGAATTCGTCGGGTGATTGAGGCGGGACCGAATATCATTATCGACGACGGAGGTGACCTTGTATCGATGATTCACGATAATTATCCGGAGCTGATCCCGAAAGTGATAGGAGGATGCGAGGAAACCACCACCGGTATCCTCAGGCTTGAGTCGATGAACCGTGAATCAAAGCTTCTATTTCCGATGATGCTGGTCAACAACGCCGCTTGCAAACACTTCTTTGACAACCGCTATGGCACCGGGCAATCGGTTTGGGACGGAATAGACCGCACAACCAACCTGATTGTGGCCGGAAAAGATGTCGTGGTCGCTGGCTACGGATGGTGTGGAAAGGGCGTGGCTATGAGGGCTAAAGGCCTTGGAGCCAGGGTGATAGTCACCGAGGTGGATCCTATTAAGGCCATGGAAGCTGTCATGGATGGTTTCAGAGTGATGACCATGAAGGAAGCGGCCGCTATAGGCGACATTTTCATAACTGTCACAGGCTGCGAAGACGTGATCACCAAAGAGCATTTCCAGCTGATGAAAGACGGAGCGATCTGCTGCAACGCCGGTCATTTCGATTGTGAGGTCTCCGTGAAGGATCTTAGGGAAATAGCTGAGAACGAGAAACTTGCGAGACAAAATATCCAAGAGTACACCCTTGGTAACGGTTGCAGGATCTACGTCATCGCTGAGGGTCGCCTCGTGAACCTCGCCGCCGGTGACGGTCACCCGGCTGAGATCATGGACATGTCTTTCGCCATCCAGGCCTTGAGCGCCAAATTCCTGGCTGATAACAGGAATACTCTCCCCAGAGTGCCCGGAGCAATGCTCCATAATGTCCCCGCGGAAATCGACAAGGAAGTGGCTTTCCGCAAATTAAGTGACTGGGGTGTGGAAATCGACCGCCTCACAGAAAAACAAAAAATCTATTTGTACGGAGAATAATTATCATGAGACTATTTCCCATCTATACTTGGACTAAAGGTATAAGAAACTTCGACCACCGCAGACGCAAATTCTCCAACCTGCCTTGGGCGCAAGGAGTCATCCTCCTCGCTTGCGTTATCGTGGCCATGCTGCTAGCCAACCTGCCTTTCACCAAAGAGCTTTACAGAAGTATTCTCGAGACCAATCTCTCCATATTCTTCAAAGTCCCTGGTGGAAAAGATATCATGTTCCCGAGGGGAATGACGATTGAGAGCTTCATCAACGATATCCTGATGACGGTATTCTTTTTCACCGTCGGCCTTGAGATTCGCCGCGAGATGAAAAATGGAGAGCTGTCGTCTGTGAAAAAAGCCTTAATGCCCGTCATCGCCGCATTAGGCGGAGTGGTTGCCCCAGCCGTGATTTTCGCTGTTGTCAACCATGGCACTCCCGCTTCAACGGGTTGGGGTATCCCCACCGCCACCGATATAGCCTTTGCTGTAGGAATACTCTCTATCCTCGGCGATAAAGTGCCAGTGTCCCTCAAGGTGTTCCTGACTGCCCTGGCGATAGCGGATGACTTGATAGCCATACTTGTGGTCGCCCTTTTCTACGGAGGCTCAATCAACTTCGGCCTGTTAAGTATAGCGGTAGCTCTTATCGTTTTGATATTCATAATGAACCGGCTCGGGGAGAAACGGGAGTGGTACTATTTCATTCCCGCCATGGCGATTTGGGCCCTATTCTATTACTCCGGAATCCACTCCACGATGTCCGGTGTTGTGATGGCCTTCCTTGTGCCGATGACTCCTCGCTATAACGAGGCCTATTTCAAAAGAAAAAGACTGCAATACATCCAAAGGCTCAACGAATATAACAGAATCGCATCCTCTTCCGGAGAATTCCCGAATGGCCCTCAGAGGCACTGCCTGAGGCGTATGGCGGCCATCTCCAAGGGTTCTATACCCATGAGCTACCGCCTCGAACACGCCTTGGGACCTTGGGTCAATTTCCTGATAATGCCCCTATTCGCCCTCGCAAACGCCGGTGTTGAGATTCCGGATCTGTCTTATTTCAATGTTTTCCACATCGATCCAGCACTTGGTGGCGTGAGCATGGGTATCTTCCTGGGCCTGTTGATTGGGAAACCTCTCGGAATATCCCTGGCAAGCTTTATCGCTGTCAAGTTGAAAGCAGGTGAGATGCCCGCAAAAGCCTCCTGGAAGATGCTGATAGCTGTCGCCTGTCTTGGTGGTATTGGCTTCACGATGTCAATCTTCGTGGACACCTTGTCATTCGGAGACCAGGCTCCTGAAGTCATGTCGAAGCTCAGGGACATGGGCAAGGTCGCCGTGCTGTTGGGATCGCTCTGTGCCGGCCTCCTCGGAAGCCTGCTCATCACAATCATACATAAACTGGAGAAAACAGCATAAAAAAAAATGAGCGTCGACGCTTCGCGCGTGGACCCTCACTCTAACCACATAATTAATAACACTAAAACTAATAACCAATCGGGTTGTCAGCGGAGAGAACCTCCTGCCTCAACCCATTGCAAAGGTACAGCTTTTTTTTATTTGTGCAAATATTTTTATAACATTTTTCTTAAATTTTTCATTTTAATTGATTTAAATCATTGATTATGTGCCGTATAAACAATAACATAATTTTAAATCCGTTTTACTCCAACCCAAATTGAACCGCAAATATAGGGGGCTAAAACCCTTAAAAATTAATTTTAAATTGTTTTAGTTACAGTTTATCAGTTACCCACACAGGCCAAAGTCGCGACAGAGATACGCACTCCGGAATCCACCAAACCCCTTAATGCTTTACGGCAGGAATTAACCGTCGCACCAGTTGTGAAAACATCATCTACCAGCAGAATATGCCGGCATCCTGACAAATCCGCTCCTTTTTTGAGTCTGAAAGCATCTGAGACATTAGCTTCTTTCCTCTCTATCGATATCTTAGTCTGAGTCTTTGTCCTACGATGTCGTTTAAGGATATCCCGTCGAAACGAGGCACCCAAACGCATCGCTATTGTCTCACCTATCACCTCAGCTTGGTTATATCCCCTAGACCATCGCCTCGTCCAATGCAAAGGGACAGGAATAACCGTATCAACATTGGAGTATAAAGCAGAACCAGCTATCTCCTCGGCCAGCATACGGGAAAAGAACCTACCGGAAGAAATGTCTCCTCTGTATTTAAGGCCCTTAGTTATGTCCCGATAGCCGGTGGAAGCCCGATAATAGAAAAGAGATGTCGCGTAAGAATACGGTTCCGGTTCTTCCAAATCCCTTTGGATCAGATCATTCAATCTATCGGCCATCTTATTCCTGGGCATATTGGAATAATATGTCCTCGGCAAATCGGCGAGACAATCCAAGCAAATGTGATCCTCACGAAGGGAGAGCGACCTTCCACACACCACACACAATCTCGGAATAAACAGGTCAAGCACAGCCCTCCCCACGTAACCACTCATCTCATATGGAGAATCAGATATTAAACGAGGCGGAGCCTCCCTCCGTTAGTGATATCCCTTTCGCCACAGGCTTCGGGCGCCCCGTCAAAGTCAAGGACTTTAGCTCAAGAGAACCCTTGAGGACTTTCAGTTCGACAGAGGATCCACTCACTTCACACGTTCCGAAAGCATACCCGTCGCTCCAGAAATAGCGACCTGGCTTAGATGTGAAATTCATGGTTTTATCAACTCCGGAATAATGGAAATCACTCAAAGCCAATATTGTAGACCAACTGGCCATTGAACGGGCGTAATGCCAGCCACACTCCGGCTCATTGAAAGGATTACGCCAAACACCGTCGTAACGGTCACGTATGGCCTTGACGCATTTAAGCCCGTCTTCCGTGAGGCCCTCATACAACATCCCGGTAGCCGCGCAATACTCGAATCCCGTCATGCACTCCCCGAAATAGGGGAACGGGACCTCAAGACGCCCATGAGGCCACGAGGCCATCAGAAGGGCGTTCTCATCACCAAGGGCGAAGGACCTCATGTTGTTAAAACATTTACCGATCCCCTCAACGTAGTTGTACTTCATAATGCTCTTCAGTGTGGTCTTGATATGCTCTTTGTCGCCAAGATATCCAAGTCCGCATATATGAGCCATGTACTGCCCAACAAGCTGATCCACCAGGCAACCCCTTCCAAGCTGATAATCAGGGATATTGACATTGGGATCCTCCATATCAAGGAACTCGAACGTGTCTGGAGAAGTGATCTTATGCTCGTAATATTCCCCGTTGAACAGATTGGCGTCGGTCCATGCGCTGCCCTTAATGAACAATTCATGGCATTTCTTGGCGAACGCTTTGTCCTTCATTGCCGTCGCCATTTCCTCCGCCGCCCTCAGAGCTCCCATGTACCAGAACTGCATCTGGGGATTAGGGCCGAAGTAATTCACGTCCATGGTGTTATGCTGGGAACCTTCCATCACACCATCTTGATTACCATCCCATCCTTTCTCAACCCAAGCGTAAGAGAGAGCCTTCTTCACTTGGGGCCACATGGATTGGAGCCATGCGTTATCCCCGCTCAACTGCCACTCCCTATATGCTTTCATGATACAGCCCATCTGGCCGTCGGCCGCGGCCGAATGGCCTTTAGCGGCATTCACGAGAGGTAGAGCCGCGCGGAAATTCATGCAACCGTCATCCTCCCGGGTGGCATAGTTGAACTCAACATCTCTCATGCTCCTGGCAAGGTCTCCGAACAGGAATGGCGTCGCCACCTCATAATTCCACACATGTGTGCATGACCCATGACATGAACCGACATGATCTCCGGTACCCTCCCAGCCCATCATGTGACCGTCAGGAAGGCGGAAAACTGTCTGAGAGCGGAGAACGGATAGATTGTACAGGGCAGCCTCCTTAACGACATCAGGGAAACTACTCTCTTTCAATGCGTTGACAAAGACCAGGGTTTGACGCTCCAGCTCCGGGATCATGGGAATGATCTTCTCCGCTGCCGTCCAGGCGTCATCATATTCCTTGCAGTAATAATTGCCCTCTACCTGACTTGACCAGCCTTTGCGGTTTGGGAAACTCCATGTGAGGAAAAAGGTGAAAGACTCGGTCGCCCCCGGGGCTATGGTCTTGCCGATGGCAAGTGATGCCATGGGGTCCGAATCTCTCGATGGTTCACGCTCTGTCAAGACTCCGTCAGCGCTGAAATCGTCCCAGAAATTGAGGATCGACTGATTCCAGTCGTTACGCTTTGAGGAAGTGCGGTAACTGACTTTCCCGGAAGACTGGGTGGAAAGGGCGATGGTTCCCCAGGCCTGACTGTCCTTCGGCGTTCCGTCCGAGTAGAAATATAAGCCTTTCAATCCCGATGCGGATCTGTACTCATTATGGTTGTCCCTGGCATCATTCACAACACCGTCCTTCCCGATGAAATTGCTGATAGAACCGCTCACAGAGACCTCCAGAGGGGTTTTTGAAATGTTTTTCACTTGATATGACAGAACCGCTACAGGTATCCCGCTGGCATCCGCGTCAGTTGGGATCAGCGGATTGAAGCCTTTAACTGTGACCTCTACCGGAATATCCTTATCGGAAAGATGAACCTGCCCGAAAGGATAAGCGGCGTCAAACGAAGCTTCATGGAAACGAGGCATTCCGAAATTATCAACCGGCTCTCCGAAAGCATTGTTATACTCTCCAGGAAGGAGAGGTCCCGCTAACATGGTGGTTGTGGTCTTTCCCTGGCCGTCTTTGGTGAATATGGCGAAGAATGGAGCGTTCCTTTTCGTGACTCCGGTGTTGAATCCTTTAGCGGGCACGTTCATTATCTCCCAGTCGCGGAGTTCTCCACGACCACCCAAAGACACGGTACCTGTGCCGATGCCTCCAAGAGGCAATGCTATCTCACGGAGATGAGCGGAATCATAATGGGTCATCACAGGCCATTCGGATGGAACCCATTCCTGGGCGGAAAGCGCCGTCGAGGCAATCAAGATAGCGGCGAAAGACAGTATTCTTTTCATATCGTTCAGTGTTATCAAGACATTTTTAGTCACAACTGCAATTTAGCTTTTTTTTCGCGTAATTTTGCACCCGATGAGGGGGTATTTCTTCATATTATTATCATTTATGGCAGCCCTGGTCTCTTATCATTCAAGAGCCCAGGAACTCATATACCCCGATGAGATTAAGGCTCTTTTCGAGAAATCAGATGCCGAGATCTCCGCGGCATCTCATTCTGGCATAGCTAATTGTCATTCTGAGCGAAGCGTAGAATCCCTCCTCCCTACCATCGCTGTCCCCAGTTGCCCTCATTCAGATCACATCAAGGAAATGATTCGTATAGCCGGAGGCAATCCCGTGGATGTGCCGGCGATGGAAGTCTTGGACAATCCTTACGTCTCTCTTTGGACCATGGCCTCCAGCTGGGACGGAGCGGCAATCCCTGACGGATGGGTGCGGAAAGAAGACGAATATTCAGTCTTGTTTTATAAAACGGTAGCGGAAAGGAACATTCCTTTTGTGGGCACATCTCCATTAATGAGAGTCATTGATAACGGGCTCCGCAGGATGCCGGGAAAGATAACCAGCATAGAAGATCTTGTGAGAAGCGCCCGGATTTACAGGAGGGCTAAAGAACTGATGGACAACTACTTCACCATCGACACCCACTGTGATCTCCCGGATCTCTACCAGAACGGTTATTCTGTCGGCAAACGCTCCAGGAACCTTGCCAGTGTACCCAAAATGGTCGAAGGTCATCTGGATGCCCAGATCCTGATCAGTTTCCTTTGGCAAGGCCCTTTGGACAACTTTTCCTCCACAAAAGCGGTAGAAAAAAACCTGGCCAAAATCGCCAAGATCAAGGCTGATGTGGAAAAGTATCCTGAGATTTGTGGTCTTGCCAAGACTCCCGCCGAAGTGGATTCTTTGCGGTCCATCGGGAAAAAAGCTTTCCTCATAGCCCTGGAGAATGGGTACGGAATCGGTAATGATCTCGAGAATATTAGGAAAATGAGAGACTTGGGGATTGTGTACATATCCCTTTGCCATTTCCGTGACAATGCGATTTGCAACACCTCCTCAAGACATGGTAGCGATCCATCAAAAGGGCTGACCGATTTTGGGAAAGAAGTCATCGAGGAGATGAACCGCCAGGGCATATTGATAGACTTATCCCACCCCTCAGCCGGAACCTTCTGGGATTGTGTGAGATATAGCAAAGCTCCGATTATCTGCTCCCATTCCGGAGCCAAAGCGGTCTACGGTCACGACCGTGGCCTGGACGACAAACAACTGAAAGCGTTGGCTGAGAACGGAGGCGTGATCCAAGTTTACAGCGTCCCGGAATATATTGGCCGCCCCAGAGGCTCGATGACCATAGATGACATGATGGCGCATTTCGACCATTGCGTGGAAGTCGCTGGCCCAGAGCATGTGGGAATTGGAAGCGACTTTGACGGAGGCGGCGGTGTCTGGGGCTGCAATGGGGATAATGACCTCATAAACCTGACTGTCAAAATGATCGGGCGAGGTTACACCCCGGAACAGATCAAAGGCTTTTGGGGCGGGAATTTCATGAGGGTCTGGAAGGAAGCGCTCTCTAAAGCAGATCAAGACTGAGCTGAGGGTCAGACTCTCTCCTGAGCCTGTCGAATTCCTCGACGGCGGCGAGATCCGGATTGACAATCACATCCTGGTTCTGGATCAGAATCCTGTCGCCATTGATAATATCCGTCAAACAGCCCTTTACCCCTACAATGGCTGGTATTCCCAACCCCCTAGCCAGAAGGCTCGGATGACCTGTCAGGTCCTCTTCCTCGAGAACCATAGCCACCACATTGCTGAAGTTGATCATCACGGAATCCGATAGAAAGACAGTACGGGCCACGAGGACACTCCCGGGAGGAATGTCCTCATAGGGATTGCGCTGCCCGCGGTCAATCGCCACGAAAGCCTTCCCCTTGGCGAATCCGCCCACTCCTGATCCCCTGATAGTCATCTATTTATCTTAAAGGATCTCCCACGCTCCTCCGGGAGCGAACACGGGTTCAACAAGCTCATCGTAGAACATTCCCCTCTTCGCCAGATCGAGTACGTTCATCCTGTGGCGCATAAGCTGCACGATGGGGAACATGTCCTTTAGCTGCCGCCTTGTGACACCGATCATCGAAGGGTCATATGGGGCTCCGGCCGTCTTGAAAAGATCCCGCATCTTCTCAAAGGTATATACCTGACCCTGAAGCTTTTTCTTGAACTCCGGCCATGTGTCACGGACGCGGGTAAGTTGTCCCCGGACAGTCTCCGCGTCATTGTATTTCTTGGAGATGTTGTCGTATCCCAAAGTGGGAGCGGGGAAGTCCTTGAATATCTCCAAAGCTCTCTTTTGTTCCTGCTCAAGTGTAGGCCATGCCTTGACGCAGGCCTCCACATCCAGCTTTGTCAAATCCATCTTGAACAACTCATCGAATACGGCGCACATGGTCAGGGTGCCGATAGCCACCTGGAAACCGTGTGATTGGAGCTTGCCGTTGAAGCGATGGTGAGTCATGTCGAGGATGTGGCTGAACAAGTGGTCACAGCAGGAAGCCGGGCGGCTGGACTGAGCGGCCTGCATGGCGAAACCGCTGAGAGTCAATCCCTCAAACAGGTCGGCTATGGCATCCGGTTTGCCCGCGGCCACCCCCTCGGGATCGGCGAGGAGATCGTCAAGATAGTCCTGAAGCACATGCCATGCGTCCGGTTTGATCGGAGCGGTGCCCATCAAATCAGCGACCATCCATTCCGCACCGGCCGGAACTTTAGCGGCGAGATCAGCGTATCCGGCGGCGGTCATCTCCTTCGGAGCCGCTGCGATCACGTCGATGTCGGCGATAATGGCCACCGGCGCCGGACATGAGAAAGTCTGCTTGGAATTCTGATATGAAATAGATGCTCCAAATGAGGAATATCCGTCCACGGAAGCCGCCGTCGGCAAGGTCAGATACTGCTGGTCATGATGATGTGAGCATAGCTTGCAGAGGTCATTAATAACCCCGGAACCAACTGATACAGCGATATATCCACCATCCAACTCCTTGTCCACCATCTCGATGTATTCCCACTCGGCATGGAACTCCTCTTCCATGATTATGAATTTCTCAACGGGAATCCCGGCCTTGACGAATAGGCCATAGACCTTTTCTCCAAGGACAGGCCATGTGTGGATATCCGCTATTATCTTTGCCTTACGGCCGGGGAAATACTTTTTAAAAACCTCGGGAGCCATCTCGCTGACTCCTCTTCCCATCTCGAACACTTTGGTGTCGGTCGCCACTTTGATGGCGTTCGCAATCCTTTGTTTGGAATCCATTTGTTGATTGTTTACAGACCATAAAGGTACAAAATAATTTAGTACCTTTGCAGGCGGAAAAAACACGAACACAAAAAGAACAATATAATATGACACAGGACGAACTCTTCAAGGTGCTGGTCGCTCATTGCAAGGAATACGGGTTCATATTCCCCTCCAGCGAGATTTATGATGGACTGGCCGCGGTTTATGACTATGGCCAGATGGGCGTGGAGCTCAAGAACAACATCAAACGCTATTGGTGGGAGGCCATGACGCGCCTCAACGAGAACGTGGTGGGAATAGACTCATGCGTGTTCATGCACCCGAAGACCTGGGTCGCTTCCGGCCATGTGGCCGCTTTCAACGACCCTCTCATCGACAACAAAGACTCCAAGAAGCGCTACCGCGCTGACAACCTTATCGAGGACTATCTCGGCAAGATCGAGGAGAAAATTGAGAAAGAAGTCGCCAAGGGACGCAAGAGGTTCGGTGACGCCTTCAACGAGGAACAGTTCAGGGCAACCAACCCTAACGTCTTGAGAGAGAAGGCCAAATACGATGAGGTTCACGGGCGCTACAAGGCCGCCGAGGACGCCAATGACTTGAAGGCCTACAGGGACATCATCATCGACTGCGGCATCGTATGCCCGATCTCCGGCACAGCCAACTGGACCGAGGTCCGTCAGTTCAACCTGATGTTCAGCACCCAGGGCTCCACAACCGGCAACGCCGACGACGTTCTTTACCTCCGTCCTGAGACCGCCCAAGGAATATTCGTGGAATACCTCAATGTCCAGAAGACCGGCCGAATGAAGATTCCTTTCGGTATCGCCCAGATCGGCAAGGCCTTTCGTAACGAGATTGTGGCGAGGCAGTTCATTTTCAGGATGAAGGAATTCGAGCAGATGGAGATGGAGTTCTTCTGCCGTCCCGGCACTGAGATGGAGTGGTTCGCCAAGTGGAAGGAGAACAGGATGAAATGGCATGTCAACCTCGGTATGGGTGCGGAGAACTACCGTTTCCACGATCATGAGAAACTGGCCCATTACGCCAACGCAGCCACCGACATCGAGTTCAACTTCCCGTTCGGTTTCAAGGAGCTTGAAGGAATCCACTCAAGGACCGACTTCGACCTCGGTAACCACCAGAAGATCAGTGGAAAGAAGATCCAGTACTTCGATCCTGAGACCGGTGAGAGCTATGTCCCTTATTGCGTGGAGACTTCCATCGGTGTAGACCGTATGTTCCTCGCTGTCCTTAGCCACTCCTACAATGTGGAGCAGCTTGAGGGTGGAGAGACCAGGGTTGTGCTGAGCATTCCCGCTCCGCTGGCTCCGGTCAAGGTTGCCGTACTTCCTCTCGTCAAGAAAGACGGACTGCCCGAGAAGGCACAGGAAGTTGTGGATCTCCTCAAGTACGACTTCGCCTACCAGTACGACGAGAAAGACTCTATCGGTAAGCGCTACCGTCGCCAGGACGCCATCGGAACCCCGTTCTGCGTCACCATCGACAACGACACGATGAACGACAACACCGTGACTGTACGTGACCGTGACACGATGGAGCAAACCCGTGTCCCGATCTCTGAGCTCAGGGCCATGATTGACAAGAAAGTCAACATGTCCAACCTTCTTAGGAATCTTTAATATCATGAATATCAGATATTTCTTGGCCGCTCTAACAGCGGCCGTCTTTATTTCCTGCTCACCGAAGGAAAAGATAGAGACACTTTTCAACGGCGAGAATCTCGACGGATGGAAAGTCGTGTTGAAAGCAGCCGAAGGGGAGACCTTTGAAGGTGAGACTTTCTACGCCCAAGACGGTGTCCTGCGAGTTAGCGGGAAACCCTTCGGATACATCCGGACAGAGAAGAAGTACACTGATTACACGCTTCACCTTGAATGGCGCTGGGCTGGTGAGGAAGGCGTGGACGGAGGAGTGTTCAACAGGCTCCAGGACGGCGATAAAGTCTGGCCGCTTGGTGTCCAGCTACAGATGACACCCAAAGACATGGGTGTCCTGATGGGAGGAATCAAGATAGAGGGTCTGGAAGGACCCTTCTACAAGAAAGACAGGATTGTGGAGGAAAGCCCCGAGAAGCCTGTGGGCCAGTGGAATGAGATGGTATTTCTCTGCAAAGAAGGAGAGATCAAGGTGTGGCTCAACGGAATCCTCGTCAACGAGGCCGTCTGTGACGCCACAAACGGCTACATAGCCCTCCAGTCAGAAGGCGGCCCAATGGACTTCAGGAATATCTACCTCTCGAACCGTACTTTACAGACGGAAAGGTAGTAGGTGGCGTTGAGCGACTCTTTCCCTTGGAAGAATAAATAAACCTGACCGTCATCATCCTGGAATACTCCCGGATGACCGCTCTCGAAAGCGTTCCAAGCTCCCTCGGGCCCATGGGGGAAGAATAAGCCATCTGGAGCTATCCTCTCATAATGATAACCATCGGTCGAAGTCGCCAGACCTATCTGTTGGCCCTCGTGGTTATACGCCCCGGCGTAGAACATATACCAGACTCCTTTATGCTTCACGACAGTCGGCGCCTCAGTACAGCTCATCTCCCAGGGATATTCCGGAGTCATAAGCGGACCATCCACTGAAAGCAAGGTCCATTTATCTGGACCATAATCACTTCCATAAGGAGCCTCAGCCATCCCCATGATCTGGTAGGTGGCGGTTTTGTCCCTGGTCGCGAACAGGAGAATAAGCTTATCCTTAACCCGGTAAACCTCAGCGTCTATTGAGCGCTTGATCGACCAGTTCGTTTCCGGAACTATGATTGGCCTGTCACAGGTGTTGGTGAAGGTGATCCCGTCCTCACTCATGGCATGCCAGATATTGGCTACCCCGTCTGTGCCCTCCCAGGCCATCTGGTAGAACATGTGGATTTTTCCGTCAAGTTTCCTGACACATGGAGCCACGGCGCCATGGAGCGGATTACCTTTGGAATCCCTAAGGTCCAGATCCCCGACCCTTGTCCAGTTCACGAGATCCGCACTGCGAGCTATGGCGGCATGCCAGTCATTGAATTTCGGAGGTTTGCTGTTGTCCTGCGGAGTCGGATCAAACGGCATCAGGGAATAGTACATATAGTACTGATCTCCATGATGAATAACTGTCGGGTCCTTGGCGAAAGGATAATCCTTAACTTTGGAATTGTCTCCATATTGCATCGGAAGCTGCTCCAGAACCACTTTCATAGGCTTAGGAGTGCAGGCGGAAAGGCAGATGGCCAGAATCAAAAACGCTTGTGAATATGATTTCATGATTATTCCTGTTTCTCTTGATAATCAAAATACTCAAAGGAGGCGACACAGTCAACAGCATACAATCCGAGCACCACTCCAGTGAAACCGCCACACACCTCAGAACTCATGAGGGAAGTCTCTATCTCGCCTATCTCTTTGCCGTTAACCTCGAAACGATACATATTCCCATCATCGGAAACTATGCGCAGAACGACATCTTTCCCTCTTTTTATAGGCACGGATCCAAGAACGGTGTTCACAGACTTGAGTTTAAGACGCAGCGTGGCATGACCACCCTCAACCGCAAGCGCCACAAAGCCATCCGGGTTCTGATAGGCTACTAATCCAGCCTCTCCAGAAGAAGTCTCAAGACGGACCTTTGTCTCGGCCACTATCCCCGGGCTCTCCTGCCGCACCCCTACGAAAGTCGGATGGTCATTCTCCTCGAGCGGGCTTGTCCCGGTAAGGTTAAGACGCCCCTTACTCATCTTATAACGAGACATTTCCGGGTTCTGAATATAAACCCATTTCGGATCGAGGGAAGAATCGAATTCCTCTCTCCAAATCTTCTTGACAGGAGCCTTGGCGGTCCAGCTGGCGGGAACGCTCATCAAAGCCTGGATCGGGGCGCCATCGTTTATCACCGGCCAACCGGCCACCCAAGTCACGGGTGCGATGAACGTCTCTCGCCCCAGGTGATGGAAATCCCCTCCAAACCGCCTGAAACCAAGGAAAACCACCCACCAGGATCCGTCAGGGGCCTGCACGAAATCCCCGTGACCGGTGCCCTGGATCTGGTTGTTCTCTGCGGCCTGGCGGAATTGGGTCAGGATCGGATTCACAGGGTTGGACTCGTAGGGTCCCCATATGTCCCGGCTGCGGGCGATCGTGAGGCTGTGCCCCATCTCGGTGCCACCCTCTGAGATAAGGAGGTAATACCAACCGTCCTTTTTGTAAATGTGCGGTCCCTCTGGGTAGCGTCCTCCGGTTCCTTTCCAAATCATCTTACTGTCTGTCAACTGTTTCCCTGTCACAGGATCAATCTCGCAAAGCTGGATATAGTTGGGATTCGAGACCATATAGCACTTCCCGTCATCGAAGAGGAACGAAGGGTCGAT
The DNA here is from genome assembly GCA_900320365.1 of uncultured Bacteroidales bacterium. Classification (GTDB taxonomy): domain Bacteria; phylum Bacteroidota; class Bacteroidia; order Bacteroidales; family UBA932; genus Cryptobacteroides. The sequence goes on along the minus strand of ONSC01000011.1, from coordinate 5,020 downwards.
GCCTCCTTGCTTCAAGTACACTGGCTCAGACCATGGGCCCGCGGGATCTTTGGCCGTGACGAAGAAGTTGCCACCTTTTGTGACGTTGGTGGTGATCATGTAATACAACCCCTCGTGATAACGGATGGTGGTGGCGAATATTCCTCCGGAGGAATTCGCCCTCTCCAGTGGAATCTGACTCTCACGATCCAGGACATTCCCTATTAATTCCCAGTTAACCAGATCCTTGGAGTGATAGACCGGCACCCCGGGGAAATACTGGAAAGAGGAATTGACGATGTAATAATCCTCTCCGACCCTGCATATGGAGGGATCCGGGTGGTAGCCTGGAATAATCGGATTGTGGATCAAGAGATTGTTTTCTTGGGCAAAAGCGGAAGCGAATAAAATGATCGCTAAAATGGATGTGGTTACAATTCGTCTCATGGTTTAGTAAAGTTAACTCTTTTTTGATAATTTTACATCAAGGAGTAATTGATATGAGATTATTAAACTCTGTCGGCCTCATGATGGCCTGTCTGATCATCGGGAGCTCTTGTTCACGAAATACCGGGACAACGGAGAAGTTTCCGGAAATATGGCGCCCCGGTGTATTCAACCTTGAGGCCCACAGGGGATTATCTGATGAGTATCCTGAGAACACTGAGCTCGCTTTCAGGAAAGCGGCTGAGGCTGGAAGTGTTTACCGGGGGATGGAAACGGATGTGCAAATGACAAAAGACTCTGTCTTGGTCTGCCTGCACGACGACACCCTCAAACGTACGACCGGTGCTTCCGGAGCTGTCTCCGATTATACCCTTGAAGAGCTCCTCACACTTGACGCCGGACAGGGAGAGAAGATTCCATTGCTTTCGACATATCTGGCTATCTGCCGTAAAAGCGGGCTTATTCCTTATGTTGAGCTGAAGGGGATCTTGGCCTATGAAGGGGTTCCCAAGACCATTAACCTGATCCATGAGAATGGCTTCAAGGACGGACAGTTCGTGATCACCTCATTCAGCAAGCGTCATCTTGAGATCGCCTCCTCTCTCTGCGATACCCCGATGGAATATATGGCCGGTTCATTCAGAACATCATATCTGGATTCTCTCCCTCCTATCCGCAACCTGGTCATCCGCCCGTCATCCAAGCAGTTAACAGAGGAATTTGCGAAAGGCTGCCATGATAGAAATATTCCCCTGGAATGCTATGGACTTCCGGTGGGAGACAAGGCCTTATATGAACGCCTCTGTAACTGGGGCGTCCTGGGAGTCACTTGCAACTCATACCGTTTTACAGACTAATGCTATATGTTTCCCCTGGCTTGGTGTCCATCGTGATCACTTGACCATCTTTAGGGGAACGGATGCGGAGAATACCTCCCTTTTCTGAATAAACACTAATCGAGAACATCTTCCCGTCCTTCATCTCGGCCGAGACCAAGAAGGCGCCCATTGCCCTCAGGCGGTTGAAACTGACATTTTTCCAACCGGATGGAATCGCCGGAAACACTTCAATCACACCGGTTTGGCTTTGAAGAAGCATTTCCTGAAGGCCAGAGGCATAAGCGAAGTTACCCTCAAGGGTGAATGGCCTGTAAGTGAACCTGGACTTCCCGCTCTTGGTCTGGTCTCCGTTGGCGTGGAATGAGTTTCGGAGCACGAAGCAGCTTGCGAATGTCCTGAGCGCCTCAGCGGCCTCTTCGCCATGCTTGGCCCTTGCCTCCATGTTCGCTAGCCATGAATATGAATAACCGCACCACCAATCCGGTCCGTTGGCATGGAGCCTTGAAAGCGTAGCGTCAATTATTGACTTCTCCTCAGGAGAATGGCTCACGTCAAGAAGCCCGAGCGGATGAATCGCCATCGCATGAGAGAAATGCCTATGGGACAGGTTATAAGACAATCCGGGAGCGATTGAGAGTCCTCCGTCCTCGTCAATGGCATAATCCGGCAACTGGCCACAGTCAGTTTTCCAGCGAGCTGAGTCCTCGGCCAATCCTAACGAATCCGCCATCTCAGCGGCAGCAACGAAAGCGAACTTCGTGAGAGCCAAGTCATAGTTGGTTATATCAGTGAAGAACGCGTCTATCCTGTTGTCGTTGATCTCCGGACTGGCGCTGTATTCAAAGGTCCTGGTACCGTCGGGCCGCAACTCCGTCTCCTGCTCGAGGAATAAGGCGACATCCCTCATGAAAGGATATGCCCTTTCCTTCAGGAACTCCTTGTCGGCAGAATATTTCCAATGTAGATAGAAGTGCTGGCCGAGCCAAGCGGAAGTTGTAGGGGAAAATCCATATTGGACCCATCCGGACATGGCCTCTCCCTCAAGTGTGCAGTATCCGGGCACCGCCAGTCCTTCTTTCCCGAAGAACTTTTTTGTGAAAGCTTTGTACTTATCAATCTGGCTCCAAAGGGTATTCAGATATCCCAGACCCTCATCCAGATGATTGCCGATGTAAGCCGGCCAATAACTCAGCTGGGTATTGAGATCGTTATGGTAATCTCCCTTCCATGGCGGCAGGAAACCGTCATCCGCCGTCCATACGGACTGCAACGAAATAGGATAGGAATCCTTCCTCGTGGCCGACCCGAACTTGTACATTTCCCTGTCGTACTGCCTCTGGATAGTGGCGTCAGGAACCGTGACTGACGAACCTTTCCAATAAGGTTCCCAATACTCCATGTGGTGCTTGTATGCGGCTTTAGGCCCTTTAGACATGGCTTTGGATACCTCTGCGGCAGCATTTTTCCCAGACAACGAGGATGTCACACTCCACGCCGCAACGACTTTATTACCACGCCGCTTCCAATCCACAGCTACATCGTAGAAATAGTCTTCCCATCCCCTCTGATGGTATGTGGTCAAGTTTCCCTCTCTTTTGACTTCCCCTTGAGGATAACCAAGAAGGGCCAGCGAGGAGCTTCCGAGTCCGGCCTCATCCTCCCCTTTGACCTGATATTCAGGGGGAACAAGTTGAATATCAAAAGATTCCGGAACATTCTCAAATACTATCCAACCCACGTCTCCATCAGCCTGGACAAATGTCTTCATCAAGACTCCACTCTCCCACAAGACCTCACAAAGGGCATTGTTCAGATACAGCCTGTTTTCCTTGACCGGCCCCCAAGAAGAAATGTCCATCTCCAAAGCCGCTCCGGGAATCTTGGAAGGTGCCGCCGCATAGCCTTTTTTGTCGAATAGTTCCGTGACCGGACCGTAATCCCCTCTCCGGACATGTTCCTTAACCCATTCGAATGAATATACCTCGCCTTTAAACGCCTCGATGGGACGCAAGTCCCAAAGGTCAATCCTGTCGAGGGAAAGACGCAGATTGTCGCCTTTTTGCCACACCAGCTCCCCAACCGTAGCGTTACCGAGCGGCATAGCCTCTTCCCAGACGGTAGCGAGATCATTGAACACCAAATCGCTCTCCGACGTCTCTACCTCCAGCTTTGAACAACCGGCAAAACAACCTATCGCAAAACAGGTAAATAGCAAAGCCCTTTTCATTCGCTCAAGTCATAAAGTGATCAACCTTATTCTCCGGACGGAACCGCCAAGACGCACACAGGATGTGGAACCTTGATATCCTTCCCTGTGTCGGTCAAAAGGCCTGTCTTAAGGTCGCGACGGAATACCTGGATCACGTCGCTGTCGCGGCAAGCCACGAGTACAAACATCCCGTTCTGGGAAATCGCGAAGTTCCTTGGGTGGATTCCAGTGTTCTGATATCCCACATAAGTCAGGAGACCTGTTGAAGGATCCTGGCTGAATATGGCCAATCCGTCCCCTTTCAAGCGGTTGCTGGCATAAAGGAATTTCCCGTCAGGTGAGAAATGTATGTCAGCGCTTCCCCTCGCGTGAAGCGGATCCGCCTCAATAAGCTGGATCTGTTTGAGGTCTCCTCCGTTATAATCGTATACGACAACATTGCCCTCAAGCTCAGTCAGGACATACATGAAACGTCCGTCTTTGGAGAAATCGAAATGGCGGGGACCCTCACCTGCGGGAACCTTGATCTTGACAGGATCAAAGCTGGTGACTTTCCCGTCAACTACAGGGTAACGATAGATGTAATCACCTCCTAAGTCTATGACAAACAAGTATTTCCCATCTGGTGAAACCTGGGAGGAATGGATGTGTGATCCAGCCTGACGGACAGTGTCCAGACCGCTCTCGAAGAACTCCAGCAAGGTTCCCTCCTCAAGGTTACCCTTATCGTCCAGAGGAAAAACAGTCATCCCACCTGAGGAATAGTTGGTGGCGACAACATCTTTCCCGACCCAGGTTACATGGCAAGTGCCCCTGCCGTGAGTCAACTGCTTGTTCCGGAATGCGAGAGTTCCCTTGGCGGCATCAAAGTCAAAGGCAGACACGGCGGCGTCCACCTGTTGTTCGGTGACGGAATAAACCATCTTGTTCCCGGGAGCCACCGCGAGAAATGACGGATTGGGAATATCCGTGATCGCGAGCGGTGAACTATCGCCGGTTGCCTGGTCAAACTTGAATGTGTAAATTCCTTTGCTGTCGGTGTCGGTGTAAGTACCCACCAACAGCGTCAAATTATCGGACTTTTTCCCGCAACCAAAAAGTGTCATAGCGGCCATAATCAATAACAAACTCTTTTTCATATCGTGATTGTCAAATAATCTTCACCGTTTCTCCCGGAGTGGTCTGTTTCTCAAAGACTTTCCCGTCTTTAGGTGAGAGGATGCGAATCTTGCCTCCTTTCTCGGAACGCACACTCAAGGAAACGACTTCACCATCCTTCATCTCTGACGAGACAAGGAATGCCCCCACTGCCCTCAAATTATTGAAACATATGTCTTTCCACTCAGAAGGAACCGCCGGGAACACCTCTATCAGACCCGTATGGCTCTGAAGAAGCATCTCCTGGAGACCCGCGGCAAAAGCGAAATTACCCTCAAGCGTGAACGGCCTGTAGGTATATTTTGATTTCCCGCTCTTGGTCTGGTCTCCGTTGGCATGCAATGAGTTTCTGAGCACGAAACAAGAAGCGAAAGTACGTAATGCCTCG